>DAPT01000096.1:0-16795 GCA_002502215.1 Euryarchaeota archaeon UBA124 | reverse complement strand
TCGCATTATCGCCGTATCCATCACCATCGCTGTCTGTCGATTGCGTTGCATCGTACCGGAATGCGTCCGCTCCTTGGGATACATTCCATAGTCCGTCTGCGTCTGAAATCCCGTCGCCGTCTGAGTCGGGACAACCAATTCGATCAAGCGTTGAATCTCCAAACTGAGTTGGACATCCATCGGGGTTGGTTCCACTCGCATTATCACCGTACCCATCGCCGTCTGTATCCGACGATTGTGTTGGGTCGCTTGGGAAGGCATCAGCTCCGTTGAGCATTGTCCACGACGCATCTGCATCCGAGACACCATCGCTGTCTGTATCGGGACAACCGTTGCGATCGACGGTCGACGTCCCGTGCTGTGAAGGACACTCGTCGCCGTTCGTTCCAGCGGGATTGTCACCAAAGCCATCACCGTCCGTGTCCGATTGTTGCGTCGCGTCGTTTGGCAGGATATCTGCTCCATCTGCGATTGTCCATACAGGTCCGTTTGTTCCGGCCAAGTCCTCATCCGATACGCCATCAGCGTCGCTATCTGGACAGCCAAATCTGTCCAGTGATGATGCGCCTGCTACTGCAGGGCAAGCATCTGGATTTGTTCCAGTGCTTTCGTCTCCATATCCATCACCGTCCGTGTCGCTCCATTGCGTCGAATCCATCGGAAAAGCATCATCCGCATCGGCGTATCCATCACTGTCTAGATCGCTGCAGCCAAGATTTCCGAGTTCTGTCGATGTACCAAATGTTGTGGGACAGTTGTCCGCATTGACTCCACTTGCATTATCACCGTATCCATCTCCGTCTTGGTCAGCCCATTGACTTGGTTCACTTGGGAAGGCGTCTGCACCCTGTGCTGAGGTCCAACCTGCATCACCGTCTGAATAACCATCACCATCGCTGTCAATACAACCAAATCGGTCTTGATAGGACGTCCCGAGTGTCGTATTGCAGGAATCACCTTCTGTTGCAGGAGGTGGATTATCTCCGTAGCCATCCCCGTCTTGATCAGACCATTGCGTCGCATCCCCAAGGAAAGCATCAGCCCCGTCGGTCACGGTCCAAGCCGAGCCATTGATTCCAGCCGGGTCTGGATCGCTTGCACCATCCCCGTCTTCGTCTGGACAACCGTTTCGATCGATGTTTGAGAAAGCCTTGACAGAGTTGCAAGCATCTGCACCGTTGCTAACGAGCCACGTTGCATCGTTGTTGGAGTAGCCATCACCATCGTCGTCCAAACATCCGAAACGGTCAGTTGTTGAATTTCCAAGAACTGTGACACATTCATCCGCTTCGAAACCTGCTGCATTGTCACCGTATCCGTCAAAATCTTGATCAGCCCATTGTGTGCTTTCGGATGGGAAAGCGTCAGCACCTTCGTTTGCTGTCCACGTAGCATCAGGATTCGAGTAACCGTCTCCATCGCTATCTGGGCATCCTTCTCGGTCATTGGTCGATGTCCCATATGTGCTTGGACAATCATCATCATCGTCCTCAACACCATCAAGATCGGCGTCTTCTGTCAGATTGACCAGTGTTGTCTCCTGATTAACTGCAAGTGAGAAAAACTGCGGTCCTGACGGAACGTTGCTACCATTGATGTGAACTTCCCACGTTCCCTGAGCAGGGCTTGCAAATTTTAATCCGCGAAGCGTGTCAACGTTGTTTGACAATTCAGTCCATGTGCCTGATGGATCTTTAACAGCGAGGTCGAGGTCGTTGATGAGTTGCGTTCCAACGACAGGCGTCGCCGCAGGGTCAATCCACGAGATGGCGATGTGAAGGTCTGGTGCTCCGCTTTGGACGTTGAAACTCCAACCACGGTTTGCACCGGTGATGACACTCTCATTCTCAATCCACGAGGAGTTGAGCGCCTGACGCAAGTCAATGCGCCCCCATCCTTCATGATTGTTCGGAGCAGTTTCACCAGCACCATTGGTCGAGGAACTGTATTGGCCTGCCATATCGGTTGCGCTCACAGCGAAAATCGCCTTGATGAGCGAAGAGTTTGGATTTTCGTGACCCATATTATCAATTAAATGTTCGAGCAAGAGAGCGGTTGCGCCCGCGGTGAGAGGCGTAGCCATGCTTGTTCCACCCATGTAGGTGTATTCCGAGTTGTGTGCTCCCCACCCAACCGATGTGGTGTAGCGTGACTTCGTAGACAGGATGAATGTTCCGGGAGCCACAATATCTGGTTTCAATCGTGAATCGTCGGTTGGACCGCGACTTGAGAATGCGGCTAAACCCTCCTGATTATTTGCTGTACGATCGGAATTGATTGGGTTGGTGGGGAAGACTCTGGTACTGCTACTTGGAGGGTCGCGAAACGCATCCCATGTCAGTGTCTGTGTTGGGCGATTGTTTTCCGAGGCACCAACAGTGAGTACATTTTTGGCAGTCGCTGGCGAACCTAAACTATCGAGGTCGACCTCGCCATCGCTGTTTGCATCAGCACCTTCATTGGCGGCGGCAAAAAGAATGGTCATGTTGGTGTAATCTCGAGCTGAGCTATCGGCTTGCATAGAACCTATGGTGTACTCTCCATCAACGCTTGAACCCCAAGAGTTCGTGTGCACTCTTGATCCATTCTCTGCACCTGCTTTGAACAATTGAGTGTAATCGGATGGTAATCCCAGAAGCGTATCCTTACCTGCCGAGTTGCAGTAGACGCCAATGGCTTGGAAATACAGGCGTGCTTCAGGTGCAACACCCTTGATGTTGCCTGAGGAGTTTGTACCATCTCCAAGAACCGAACCTGCAACGTGGGTGCCATGCCCATTGATGTCATCGGCTCCATCGTCCGCCGGAGAACCACAACTGGAAGCTTCCGATGCACTCATTCCCCATGAAACAACGTCGACGATGTGATCTCTGAAATCAGCATGCATGGTCGAATCGTTGGTTCCACTATCAAGACCTGTATCCGCAACGGTGACGATGATACCTGTACCGTCAACACTGTTCCACGAACTGTTGATGCCGTTAACGATGGTTTGGTCCCAAAGGTCATCGGCTTTGAGAATGGTATCTGCGACATCGTTTTGCAATTCAGCCCACATCTTTTCTTCCATCCATTCAATTTCATCTTGTTCTGCCAACCACGCAAGGGCTGAGGATGCTTTGTCGATGTAGAGTGTGGCAAACCGTCCAACGTGGTAATGGACATCAATATCCGTTCTGTCTTCGATGTCTTGAGGGAGATTGACTCCTGATAACACGACGTTGATTGGAACGACGTCGTCAGCATAAAAGAAGCCCGAAGGACCGATGTCTAGCCCAAGGAGTGCTTGTGCTAATCGTGTTCGGATTTTGTCTGTTGGGTCGAGTTTTACAACGCCTTCAACCCCAAGAGAGGCGAGGAATCCAACAGATTGTTTGTCGATTTCACAATGGAAACCTGTTGCTGGAATGAACGAATAGCAAGCGATGTCAGCTTCCTCAAGTTCGATGACCCAATCGCTGGGGATGGGGTACGTGTGTGTGAGGATGTAGTTTCCATTCAGTTGTTTTTCTCCCGTAACGGTTTGCCATTTTTCGATAGGTGTAACCGTTGCATCTCGATGGAGAAGGTCGACGGTACCGGCGCCTAGGTCCGAATCATACCAACCGCTTGCGAGCTCCATGTTTGGAGAGATCCCAAGTTGAGAAAGTAAATCGAGATCAGCATTTGTTTCTACTTTGACATCCGGCGAAGGTTGAGCGAATGCAATTGGAGCTGCTAATTGCGCCAACATGAGACAAACGAGGAAGGTTGAAACTCGGACATGTGAAGCCGGCATGAGTCGTTGTTAGCATCGGTTACTCATCAATGATTTGCATTAACCAAGTTCCGATTGATAACGAGCATTGAAAGGAGGGTCGCGTCAGCCCAACCTATGCGAGGCATGGGTTCCGGAGGTGGCGATGCAATGGAGCCATCCGATATCAATGAACGAACTCAGATTGTTGGCCGCCAAATTTGGCGTGTTGTACCGTATGCTAAGCGATACCCAGGACGCGTACTTTCAGGGATTTTTGGCAACGCCATGGCACGATTTTTCGACCTGATGCCGTTTGTTGCCATCGGTTTAGCGGTTGATTATTTCACAGGAGGGGAGTTGTATGGTCCTCAAATCGTTCAGGATTTTGTCACCTCTTTTGGCGGAGATCCAGCGATTGGTTATGGCGTGCTTATCTTCCTTGGATTCTTTTGCTTGGCAATATTTCAGGGAATATCCGAGTATTCTTGGCAAACCTTAGGTTACAAAATTCAACACGATCTTCGAATGGACGCAACCAAGTCCCTGATTGCGATGGAAGCATCGTATTACGATATGCGACAAACCGGACAAATCATGGCTGTGTTGTCCAGTGATGTAAATCAGCTCGAAGACGTCGTCTCAGATTCATCAACGTCCATTATTCGAATTATTGTCACGTTTTTCACGGCGTTTTTGATTCTGGTTCTCATGTCTTGGAAACTTGCCATCGTTCTGTTCGGACCAATCATCTTCATAGTCCCAATTGTGTATTGGTTTTCAACCAGCGTCCAAAGAAAGTATCGAAAACAGCGTGAATCAACCGGGGATATCACAGCAGTTCTTGAGAACCTCATATCAGGTATTGCTGTCGTTCAAGCCTACAACGCAGAAGAATGGGAAGCAAACCGTGTTGACCGGGAATCAGGCGCTTACCGTGATCAGGCAATGGGAGCAAGTCAGGACCGGAACCGATTCATACCAATGATCTACGTCGTCGCCGGAATTGCATTTGGCCTTCTTGTAACGGCTGGAGGTTGGTTGGCCAAGGAGGGTGACATTACAACAGGCCAGCTGGTCACGTTCTTGTTGATCAGCACTCGAATGACCATGCCGATGTTCATCTTTGGTATACTCGTAAACCAATTACAGCGTGGTGAAGCTGCTGCTCGTCGTGTCTTTGCCGCCATCGACCTGGAACCAACAATTGTCGATGCTGATAATGCCACTGAATTGCTCGGGCCGATCGAATCAGTAGAATTCAGAGATGTCCACTTTACCTACCCAAATACAACCACCAAGGTACTCAGTGGGATTTCATTCACCGTTGCGGGTGGTCAATTCTTGGGTGTCATGGGCCATACAGGTGCAGGAAAGACAACGATTTTGAAATTGCTCATGCGCTATTACGTCCCGGACTCGGGAGAGGTCCTCATTAACGGAAACAACATCAATACGTTCACTCTTGCAAGCGTCCGTGAAGCAATTGGCTTTGTTAGTCAAGACCCCTTCCTTTTCTACGGTTCAATTCGAGACAACGTTCAGTACAACCAAGTTGCTGAAGAGAGTGATTTGTTGAAAGCATTGGAACTCGCAGGGGCACTCGAATTTGTTGAAGAACTAGAAGACGGTATTGAGACGATGGTCGGTGATCGTGGAGCCATGCTGAGCGGTGGTCAGCGTGCTCGTGTTTCGCTTGCGCGGGCGCTCTTGAAGAAACCATCCTTACTGATTCTCGATGAGGCTTCAAGCGCACTTGATGCTGAGACTGAACGTCGAATCCAAGAAAACCTTCTCAGCACAGGCTCAGGTCGTGCAACGATTGCAGTTGCTCATCGGTTAAGCACAATTCGCAATGCAAATGAAATACTTGCCATGGTTGATGGAGCCATTGTTGAACGCGGAAAGCACGATGAGTTGCTCGAGCACCAAGGTGTTTATTCGAGTCAGTGGACCATTCAAACCGGTGATATGGCTGGAATGTGATCACGTTCGCTCTAAAATCGGCCGAAGGATTGTTGTCATCTGTTCCTTCGGGTCAACGGGAATAAACGATTTGTTTCCCCATAGGATAAGCACAGAGATAACAAAAAACAACGGGATTCCAATAATAAGTGACCATATGGCAATGGTGAGGTCAAGGAAATAATACTCTTCAAACAGTTCAGAGACAACAATTGTTCCGAAGAGAACAACAACACGCGTAAAGGTCAGAACAGAACGTATCGTTAGCCAAATCTCTTCTTCGTCGGATTTCCCGAGAAGTTTTGTTTCAGCCATGAAGCATCTTGATTTCATTCATTGAAAGGGGTTGCGTCGATTATACGACTCAAAGTGTCCGTTCGCGGTCATCAATTTGGCGGCCAACACCTGCAGCCCCACCGGTCTGTCGAATCTCTCGCCATGCTTTGTTCACGCCTTGCCCATAGGCCCAATGAGCGAGAAAAACGAAGAGAGGCGCAAGAGCAACTGTTCCGATGGATCGATGTGGGCTTGTTCCAATTGCTGCACCAAGCCAGGACAGTCCGATGTAGAATCCCATGAGACCAAGCGTTCCATGAACTGCGAGTCGAGACAAAGTCCAGTCACCATCGAGTGAGAACCACGGATAGTCTGTTGCACCCCCTGTAGCAGCTCCCGCAATCAATGTGATAATCGATAGCGCTGTTAACCATGGAAAGAAACCTATCGCAGTGTGGGACCATGTTGCGATTTCAGGCCATCGCTTGTTGGCAACCATTCGCGTGTAGCCATAGTTCCGCATCTGCTTCATGTAGGGTTTGAATGGTCGTCGTCGACGATGTGGCATAACGTTCGAAGGGTCGATGAAGAGTTTATGTCCTTCACGTTGTATCTTAGCGTCGAGAACCACGTCTTCAGCGCCGATACAGCCCGGTTCGAAGAAGTTGACTTGGCGGAGGTTTTCCATTCTGTGAGCGCAATTAACACCAGGATTGTGGGTAATTGGTACCAATTCGCCGCGTGGTTGTGCACCGTATCGTGTGCCTGCGGTCATGAATTTTGTACAGAAGGCAACATCAGCACATTTTGCCCCAAATGGATCATCGTCAGGAGCAAAGTTTGGCCCTCCAACTGCACCTACTTCCGGATCTTTGAACCATCGAATCAATTTCTCAGCCCAATCGAGGGGTGGGACTGTATCATCGTCCGTGAACAGTACAAGCTCGTGGTCCATTTGCCGGAGTGCAAAGTTGCAAGCGTCGGCTCGATTTGTTGAAGGGTCTTCAATCCACGTTGCACCATATTTTTCGCAAACATCCTTCGTGTGATCTCTGGATTTAGAATCCGAAATCACGATTTCAATGTCAGGATATGTCTGTTGCGTCAACCTGTCAAGAACGATGGCGAGTTCATCAGCGTTGTTGATGGTCGGAATCAAAATGGCAACCTTGTAGGGTGTTCCATCCTCCTTGAGTACAGGTTCCACCATGGCCATGCGTGATGGAACTCACATATCAAAAAGATGTTTTACTCGTCGACTATGTTTTCTGGCAATCCTAACACAGCAGCGGAAGATGAGGCGGGCAAAGATTGAACATCCTTCAATTTCTTCTCCATCGCTCTTAGCCGCCTCATCATCGAATCCTCTCCACGCTCATTAGAAATCGTATTGGCAGCAGTATTGAGTTGCTTATGTAATTTAGTCATCCTATTTCCGAATTTCACGAATTCAGTCTTTACTCCACCAAGAACATTCCAGACCTCACTTGCTGAGGATTCGAGAGCAAGGGTACGGAATCCCATCTGTAGACTGTTCACAAACGCTGCAAGCGTCGAAGGCCCGGTAACAACAATTTGATGATCTCTTTGGAGGGTTTCAAACAAACCAGGGCGTCTCACTACGTCGGCATAGAGTCCTTCAGTTGGAAGAAACATCACTGCAAAGTCTGTTGTGTAAGGGGAAGCAACGTATTCTTGACTAATCGTCTTGGCTTTTCCTTTAACATTTGATTCAAATTTTTTGTATGCGTCTTGAATGGCTTTTTTGTCGCCTTCATCCATTGCCTCCTGGAGGCGGAGGTAATCTTCTTTGGGAAATTTACAATCGATAGGTAGCCATACGGGTTTGGTATAATCGCCCCCGATACCCGGCAACTTAATTGCAAATTCAACTTGACCCTTACAAGCAGGGTGCGTTTTTACATTCTTTTCATATTGGTTCGGTGAAAGGATACTTTGCAGGATTTGTTCAGCTTGAATTTCTCCAAGGGCGCCCCGCGTCGAAACATTGGAAAGAACTTTCTTTAATCCACCAACATCCATTGCAAGAGTCTGCATTTCCCCGAGTCCTTTCTGAACTGCTTCAAGCCTATCGCTTACGAGTTTGAACGATTCGCTAATTCTCTTCTCCAAAGTAGATTGTAGTTTTTCGTCTACTGTATCTCTCATTTGGTCCAATTTTTTCTCGTTACCTTCCTTCAGTTCGTTGATGTTAATCGATACATTTGCGAGGTGCTTTTGCTGTTCAATACCAATGTCTCTCAATGTCGTGGTCAGGGTCTCAGTCGAAAGCTTGTTCATCTCGCGAAGTTCGCGACGAAGTTCAATATCATTCGAGCCAGAGTCCCCAGCTAAAAGTTTCCAAATCGATGCAATCAAAGCTAAGCTTAAAATGAGTATGATTACTAATTCCACAGACACCATGCCGATATCTATTCGCCGAGAGTACATGAAGACGTCGGCCAACAGGGGGGTCTTTCAACGCGCGAAAACGGCAATATCGGAATAGTAAGTTCATAAGCCGTCGAAAAGAGAGGTAGGCTGTAGGGGTGCCTCATATGTTGAATGTCACAGCTCGCCAAGAACTCATCAGCAAGATTCTGGACACATTGATGATCGTCGTCGAAGATGCTCGATTCGACTTCGAAGAAGACGGATTAACCGTCCGAGTCGTTGACTCATCACACGTTGCAATGATTAAACTCACAGTTGACGCCGCTGCGTTTGACGGGTGGGAATTGGACGCGAAGAAGATTGGACTCGAGATGAAGAAGATTCGCGAAGTAACGACTCTTGGCGGATCTGGAGACTTGATTGAAATTTCACACCAAGATGGACAGGACTTTACCATGAGTCTCGGTAAGATTGTCCGCAACCTCCGCCCTCTCGACAATGCAACAATGGCTTCGCCACCTTCGTTGCCGAAGTTGGACCTCCCATGCAAGATTATCATGAACGGTGCTGAACTTGGCCAAGCGCTGAAAGCTGCCAAACAAGTCGGTGATCTTGTAAATTTCAGCATCGATGAATCATCGTTCAAGGTTCATGTTCGAAATAACACCGATTCAGTCAACATTTCATTCGACAAAGACGAGATGGACGAACTGGTCTGTGATGGTGCGGCAAGAAGTCAATACAGTCTCACCTATCTTGAACCACTTTCCCGCAGATTTGGACCAAGCGACAAGGTAACCATTCAGTTTGGTGAGAATTTCCCACTTGCAATGAATTTCACGTTTGAAGATGGAGCAGGTGAAGTCGATTATTTCCTTGCGCCACGTGTTGAAAGCGACTACTGATTAGTATTCCCGCCATCCATGGCCGCAGTCTTTACAGGATAGCATCCGCGTTTCAGGCTCATCGGATGATCGTGTCTGTTCGAGATAAAAGTAAACTTCAGTGCAATCGCATTTTGGACACATGTAGGATTCGGTTGAGAGTACACCCTTTCGCTGATCGGAATCTTTGATGATTTCATACTCACGCTTCTCAGCCTTGGTCGTCGTCTTGGTTTTGGAGAGGTCGATTTCCTTTCCACCAACTTTCATTTTTACATTTGCAGGTCCCGTGTAACCACATTTGTAGTTGGTGCAGGTGATGTCGCCACTCGGACTCGGGAACGAAAGAGTTCCACACTGGGGGCAAAACATGTCCAAGCCATCGACATTATACATTTAATGGTGGTGGTAACGCTTGGAGAATTCTTCGATTCTTTCAAGTGGATAAATTTAGGCTCGAGTGGAGCGTGACAACATTCAATTCCAAGTGGAGAGTGGACGATGTATGTGGCTGTGGTATTCCTGGCAATCAGCAGCCATTGTGAACGAAAACGGCGACATTCTTGATGTTGAGATCAACAATGCCCGATTTTCAGTTCAGGCAGCGAAAGACCGTCTAAAACTCGTGGCTAGTGGACAATTGCCGCCTGAGGCGATTGTTCTTGCAGAAAGATTCCCAGAAGCTGCGCCAACTGCACATGGTTCCGATGAGTTGCCTGAATTTGAGGTGCCACAACCAACCATGATTCAGATGGAAATCGCCGATGAAGCAGCGTTGTTGCTTGCAAAGGAGGGGGTCGCAATTTCCGCAGCCGACCCAAACCGACGGTTGGAGCATCTTCTACGAGCGAGTGAGGAACTGCGAACGCTCCATCTAACAATGGAGGCGCGTCTCGTTGAGTGGGTCGGTCTCTTCCTCCCTTCGGCACGGTTTGAGACCAATCGTTCTCAAGTCGCTGGAAAACTCAGCGAAGTTGACTCCCTGTCAGACTATGCATCACTCCTGCAAGTTGAGGATGCGTATGAACAGCCTTCTGATTCGGAATGGAAAGCCCTCCACGATTGGGCGGTGATGGTTTCCAATCAAGCTCGGCAATTGGATCGACTGGAACATGCAATCCGTCTTTCGGCACAAAAGCATCTGCCATCCACATCAACTCTCGTTGGACCGCTTCTTGCGGCCCGCTTGTGCGTCGAAGCACATGGACGTGCCCGCCTTGCTCGCCTTCCCTCTGGGACGGTGCAAGTTCTTGGAGCTGAGAAGGCATTTTTCAGTCATCTTCGCAGCGGAACCGCACCACCCAAACACGGGCATATTTTCATGCACCCATGGATATCGAGGTCGCCGAGATGGATTCGAGGTAAAATAGCGCGAATGCTCGCATCAAAAATCAGCATTGCTGCGAGATTGGATGCCTTTGAAGGAACCCCAATGAGCCAAGACGATGTTGACCAAGTCGAGGCAAAAGTTGAGGCCATCCGCAAGGAATTTCCCAAGCCTCCAAGGCGTTGAGGTGGTCACATGGCTAATCATCGACGCATTCGTCCACTGTCCGACTACGTTTTGTTGGAAGGAAGAAATGTGTGGACAGTGAATGCAAACCCTGGGGTTGCAGTTCGAGGTGAATCCCTTCGGAAATTTCGCGGTGTTGAGCACCGTAGGTGGGACCCAAACCGCTCAAAACTTGGGGCGGGATTGTTGCGCACTCGAAAGGATCCATCGAATCTTCTTCCAAAACCAGGTTCGACCGTGTTGTACTTAGGAGCAGGCCACGGGACCACGATATCGCATTTGCACGATCATTTGTGTGGTGCATCAAATACACACCGAGGTCGGTTGGTTGCCGTTGATTTAGCACCTCGTTGCTTGAGAGACCTGACCCATTTGGCTGAGAGTCGCCCAGGCTTGGTTCCAGTTTTGGGTGATGCACGAAAGTTCGACGCATGGGGTGTCTTGGTGCCATCTCGCATCGATTGGTTGTTTCAGGACGTTGCCCAGGCTGGCCAAGTTGAGATTTTTCTCTCAGCAGTTCGCCGATTCCTGAGCAAAGACGGAATCGGGTTACTCTCTCTTAAAGCAGCGAGTGAGCGACATCAAGACGGTGGCGATACAGACATCTTTGCGACAGCAGTTGCCCGACTCTCTGCTGAAGTCGAACTGATTGAACACATCAATTTGACGGGATTTGAAGATCAACACGCCCTTTTCATCATTCGTAGGAAGTGAGATATTGCCTGAATTGCCAGAGGTTGAAACGGTTCGCAGAGGCCTGGAGCAAGCGATGGTTGGGCGGAGTTTGGAGAACGTGATTCTTCGCAGAGAAAACCTTCGTTTTCCATTTCCTGAAGGTTTTTGCTCTCGGGTTGAAGGTCTCCAGATCGATTCAATTCGAAGGAGAGCGAAGTATCTCCTGATAGATCTAAGTGATGGGAAAGTCATACTCTCTCATCTCGGAATGTCGGGCCGGTACACTCTTTTTGATGCACAGAAGGTGAGGCAATACGCCATGACTCAAGATGTTGATGAAACATCACGATTTGGTTTGGCAACCGGATTTGATGGACGGCATGATCACGTTGAATTCCGATTTGACGACGGAAGCGTTGCTGTTTACACAGACCCGCGCCGGTTTGGAATCATGGACCTTATCGAAGTAGGAGAAGAAAACATACATCCTTTGCTGGAATCATTGGGACCTGAACCCTTTGGAGATTGGAATGCCAAACAGCTTGCTCAACGGCTTGAAAAGAAAACGACGAGCATAAAAGTTGCCTTACTCGATCAGCGAATTGTCGTTGGAGTAGGCAACATCTATGCATGTGAGGCATTGTACCGTAGTGGAATACATCCACAACGGCAAAGCAAGACCTTGGTTCGTAAAGATGGTAAGCCAACAAAGAAATTGAATGTGCTTGTTGAGAACGTTGTCCAAGTGCTCGAACAAGCTGTCGAGGTAGGAGGCAGTTCGCTGAACGATTTCGCTGATGTCAACGGGACACTCGGTTACTTCGGACATCATTTCCAAGCCTATGACCGAGAAGACCAACCCTGCTTGAAAGCCGATTGTGGTGGAACGATTGAGCGGATCACGCAATCAGGGCGTTCGACATTTCTCTGTCCGAGGTGCCAACGTTAACCAGAGAGAATCCCAAGCATCACCGTCGACGCAAAACCCCAGAGAACGAGAGCAGTTATCCTGTTCACCACAGAACCGTTTGAGCGTAACCAATCCAACAGCGGTGTTCCAGTCAAAAACACCGCTACCAGAATATACCACGTCATGTCGATTGCCATACCAATGAATCCGATAATCAACTTCGTTTCAAGACTCATTCCGGACTCAAGAACTTGAGCAAGCACCGCTACGAGAAAAAGAGCAATTTTTGGGTTGAAAAAGGCGATTGAAAATCCTTCCAAGAAGCCTTTTGCTTCTCCTTCAAGAGACCCTATCTGCGTATCATCGACATGCATCCACATCAACCAACCGTACCAAAGAAGGAGTACGATTCCAATCCACTGCAGGCCAAGAAAGACTTGAGGAGCCTCTTCGAGAAGAACAATCAATCCGAAGATTGCAACGCCCGCATAGAGACCAAATCCAATCCCGTGACCCACAGCACAAAGAACGCCTCGTCTGCGTCCACCAACGATGGTGTTACGAATCACCATCAAGAGGCTTGGGCCAGGGGAAATCGCTCCGAGGAAAAAGACCGTGCTTGCAGCGAGAATCGCTTCCCATGCGAGGTCCATGGTGATGGGGCTGAATCATTCCTCTTGAGTGCTTTCATAGCAAGAAGAATGTGTATCCACCTTTCCAAGGATCAAGTTCAGCATTTGCCTTCGCTGTCGCTTCAGCATAAAGTGACGTGTATCTACGACTGTGTACGGTTTTGAGAATTGCCCGAAGGAAAGCCTCGTTCGACTGGCTATTTTGCTCCTTTTCTGCCATGTAGGGAAATCAACATCAACGGTTATGAATCTTTCGCTAATATGTCTAAACAAGATGAATTTTTACCGGAAAACAGCATTATCCTCGAATTCTCTTCAATTTCATGGACGTGTGTTGGGTCAGAGTAGAATCGTTGACATCTCGGCGGTATATCCTGAATCCTGTCGGCCCTGGGAGTCGAAGATGTTGCTCGGAGGGGTCCGTTCCGGGACCATGCCAAATCCGATTGTTCGATTGCTTTGTTTCGGTTGATGAAAAGATGACATGGCGTGGCATCGAATCCATGTCATAATCGTCTAAATCTTCCTGCAAAACGACACCTGCCATCTTGAGTTTACGTTTTGCTCGAAGAGCAGAAACTGCTTCTCTTCGGTGTGAAGACCGGAGTATATCCAATCCGAAATGTGCGCCAATCATCGCCTCTCGACAATCAGGAACATCGAACCATCGCTCCGAGCGAAGGGTTGCCTGCTTGACGACTTGAAGCGACTTGAGATGGATAGCAGCAAGTCCTGGTGCGACGTGATTGTAGGCGCCCACATCCATTGCAATCCAAGCTGGTCGTCCATTGCTCAGGCGAACATCGCTTTCTGCAACATAGCCTGGATTCGGGCCTACTTTTGTTGTGGTAGAATGCCCAAATACGACAGTTCGGTCAGGATCAACCGCATAAGCATGGGTGTAGAACCGTTTTCGAATCCAAAGGAGTTCTTTGTCTCCTTGCAAATCCAGAGGCATGCGGGGATCGTAACCTGCATGGACCAAACGTAAATCATCGAGTACGATGTGATTCGGAAGGTTGTCCATCCACATAAGATCGCTTGCGAATTGTTTCTTTGCATCGTAAAGGTCACCTTCAGCTCGGACAATGTAAGAACCCCAGGTTGATCTTCCTCCACGAACCAGCCAAGGTTGCCACAATTCAACACTCCCGTCGTCCTGTAGTGATGAAATGGCCATCAACTCATGGTTTCCTTTCAAACAGATGATTTGCGGATGCGTTCGTATGAAATCGATTACGCCAGCAGAATCTGGTCCACGATCGATCATATCTCCGAGGCAGACAACTCGGTCTTCTGGATTCAATTTCAACCGATGCATAAGTGCCCGAAACGTTCCAAGGTGTCCGTGAACATCACCGATGGCCCAAACATTACGGCCTTCATCCAGTCTTGCTTGCAAGTCCGCTTCGATGTGTGCATCCCTAAAGGATGGGCCCAAAGGAAGGTCCAATTTGCATCCCATGATTTTCACAAGAGAAGAGATCCCTCTCCGGTTGCCAATTACCAATGAGGATATATTGTCTTCGCTTTGTTTGTGGGTCAAATGTGTCGATTTCTGGACCTTTTTCGATGTTTCAGAATCAATTATTTCAGCCAGTAGCAAGATAATCCTTTCAAAAAATATCAACACCTTGTGCTTTGATGGATACTTTACATATTTCTTCTGTATTGCCCACCAACACGGAACAATGCATCAGTGATTTGTCCTAGGCTCGCAACCTTGACCGTCTCCATGAGCTCTTCGAAGACGTTTCCACCTGTTCGTGCAACTTCTTGAAGTTGAGCGAGAGCGGCTGTTGTAGCATCGCCTTCCTTGGTTTGACGATCTTCGGTTCGCTCAAGACAGGCTTGCTTTTCTTCAGGAGTTGCTCGTGCCAATTCCATTTCAAAATCATCTGCACTTGATTCATCGAAGACTTGTGCGTTTGGATTTTGGAAGGTATTGACACCGATGATTGGAAGTGTTCCATCATGTTTGAGATGCTCGTAATACATCGACTCATCCTGAATCTTTCCACGTTGGTACATGGTCTCCATTGCACCAAGAACACCCCCACGTCGAGAGATAGCTTCGAATTCTTCAAGAACAGCTGCTTCAACGAGATTGGTGAGTTCATCAACGATGAATGCACCTTGTAGTGGATTCTCGGTCTTGGTCCATCCTGATTCTTTGTTGACAATGAGCTGGATGGCCAATGCACGTCGTACGGATTCTTCGGTCGGCGTTGTGATGGCTTCGTCGTAAGCGTTGGTGTGCAATGAGTTGGCATTGTCTTGGATAGCGAGCAGTGCTTGCAAGGTTGTACGAATGTCGTTGAAGTCAATCTCTTGGGCGTGGAGCGAACGTCCAGAGGTTTGGATGTGATATTTCAGTTTCTGAGAGCGCTCGTTGGCTCCATACAAGTCACGCATGGCTACTGCCCAGATACGTCGAGCAACACGACCAATAACGGTGTATTCAGGATCCAATCCATTGCTGAAGAAGAAGGAGAGGTTTGGTGCAAACTTGTCGATGTCCATGCCTCGACTTCGATAGTATTCGACGTACGTGAAACCATTTGCGAGCGTAAGAGCGAGTTGTGTAATTGGATTTGCACCTGCTTCTGCGATATGATATCCACTGATGGAAACGGAGTAGTGGTTGCGAACGTTGTGGTCGATGTAGTATTGCTGAACATCACCCATGAGTTTGAGTGCAAACGGAGTCGAGAAGATACACGTGTTCTGTGCTTGGTCCTCCTTGAGGATGTCTGCTTGTACTGTTCCACGTACCGTTGAGAGTGTTTTTGCCTTGATTTCAGCATACGTTTCTGCATCGACCATTTCATCGCCACGTCTTCCTACAGTGCCAAGACCGAATCCATTGTGACCTTCTGGCAACTCTCCGCGATATGCAACATCGAGTGGTTCGATAGCCTTGCCTTGTTCTTCGAGGTACCTCTCGACTTGCTGGTCGATGGCAGCATTGAGGAAGAAAGCTAGCAAGATC
Source organism: Euryarchaeota archaeon UBA124 (assembly GCA_002502215.1). Taxonomy (GTDB): domain Archaea; phylum Thermoplasmatota; class Poseidoniia; order Poseidoniales; family Poseidoniaceae; genus MGIIa-L2. The sequence goes on along the minus strand of DAPT01000096.1, from coordinate 818 downwards.
GGTGCTGGACCATTGATGGTCATTGAAACAGATGTGTTGGGATCACAGAGATCGAATCCCGAGTAGAGTCGCTTGGCATCATCACAGGTTGCAATACTCACGCCAGAGTTTCCGACCTTGCCCCAGATATCTGGGCGCAGTGCAGGGTCCCGACCATAGAGCGTGACAGAGTCGAATGCAGTTGACAATCGAACGTAGTCTTGTCCTTGACTGAGGTAGTGGAATCGTCGGTTGGTTCGTTCGGGTTCACCTTCACCAGCAAACATTCGAGCGCTCAACTCGTCGGTTCGCTTGAATGGGAACACACCTGCAGTGTATGGGAAATGACCAGGAGCGTTTTCTTTGCTCAGCCATTCAAACAGTTCACCGTCATCAGCAAACGTCGGTAGTGCTACACGAGAAATATTCGAGTGAGCAAGGGACTCTGTTGTCGTTTGAACCGAGAACGGCTTGCCTCGAACGTGGTAGGTATATTCTCCACTTCGGTACTCATCAGCCAAGGTTCGATAGTTTGCAAGATCTTCACGAGCCGTTTCAATCTCTTCGAGGAGTTCTGAGATTTGATTGTCCACATCCTTGGCAATGGATGGAACGTGTTGTTTTGCGGATTCAAGATGTTGGCACAACCGAAGTTTCTGAGCAATGGCTGTGTTTTCTTCATGATAGGTTCGAATGGTTGCAGCAATATCAGAGAGGTAATGGACACGTTCCGGTGGAATGACACCTTTTCGCTCACCAACGATTTCCATCGGCGCTCGGGCCTCAAATCCGACCAAAGACGAGAGCTTCTGCCACAATGCATCAACACCTGGGTCTGC
>DAPT01000014.1 GCA_002502215.1 Euryarchaeota archaeon UBA124 | reverse complement strand
GAGAACCTCCACTGTTGACCACAACGCTGATTGTGAACTCGTAGGTTCCAATACCCGAATCGCCGCCTGCAAGTGATGCGTCTATTTCAGATGACGAACTGTTGGTCGTAGTACCGACGAGGCTTTGATTGATGAAGTATAATTCGGACTCGAGATTCTCTTGTATCCCTGATTCTGTGACGTTAAAATCCTGAATTCCTCCCTCATAGCCGACCTCATCATCCTCAGTATTGGCTAAGAAATTGCACGCCTGCTCGTTATCAGTGTGACTTGTTGCAATACGGAACCCAACTACGTTGAGACCGGAAACATCAACAGCATCACTGGACGCTGAGATTTGAGCACTATCAGTAATTACCTCTGTACCCGACCCGATTTCTACAAAACTGAAATTCCCATCAATTTGATACATTGCAACCACGTTAGCATCTGAATTTTCACTTGAATCCGGCCCATATACTGCATATGCTCCTTCAGCAACACCAAGGAAACACAGTGCGATAACACCAATAGTAGCGAACTGGTTTCTCCGTTCCGGCGAAATCTCAAATCGACCCAGTGGATTTGAAGCCGAATCATCCCGAACAGCGCACATAATCAAGTGAGCAATGAATGCAGATCCGACCCCCGGAACAGAAGGGAAGACATCGTCACCAAGCCCGAGGAGGGTCCAGACAATGACTCCAAAGAAAGCAGATATCATCATGACAATCGAATGGAATGTATCGGGCTTGTATCCCATCCAACGAATGATGAGTAGAGGAACAAAGATACCTCCCAGACCGTACACGGCAAGAACCACTAGAGCGAATACGGAGTCGCCTCCGGGAACATAAAGTCCTGCAATAGAAATCATTGTTGCAGCAGCTGCAACGTACAATGTGACGATTTTCGTTGTCTTGTGATCTTCTCGCCATTCTGGCTTGATGTCATCCGTTATCGCTGCAGTACAGGCAAGAACTTGGCTATCTGCCGTTGACATTGTAGCAGCAAAGATTGACGCAAGAATCATTCCAACTCCAAACGCAGGAAGTGTGTCCATTGCAAGTGCTGGTAGTCCAAGTTCTGCATCAAAATCACCTTCCGTAAACAAGACTCGACTGGCCAGGCCGACGATGAACATCAATGCAATAAACGGCGTTTGCCAGACGAAGAACCAAATCATGGCTTGCTTTCTGTCTTTATCGGAGTTGAGGGTCATCACCCGAGATACGACTTGTGGTTGCCCTGCAACACCGAGCCCTCCTAAGAAGAACGCCAATAGGTAAAGCGAGATTCCCAGGGAAATATCGGTTGGAAGGAAATTGACGAGTGTTGTGCTCTGGGACTCCAGTTCACTGTGCATTCCAGAAAAGCCTCCAACGTTGCCAAGAGCAACCCAGCACAGGATGACTGAACCGACGATCATGACACAGGATTGTGCAGCGTCGGTCCAAATCGAGGCCCGAATACCGCCTGCATAGCAGTAAGCGACAACAAGAACGAATCCAATCAGGATACCAACCAATTCAGGCCATCCCAGCATAACGAAAAGGGCTTTTCCGCCAGCCGTCAGTTGGGCAGCAGCATAAATTGACAAGAAAAACACCGAAAGAACAGCAGCTAATTTTGCCTCGGGCGCCCCCGCTTTCTCAGCGACCAGTGAGGAAAGGGAGCGAAGTCCACGCTCATTTCCTTCCTTTTGGATGAACTTGTACAACCAAGCCCATGCGACCAATTGCCCGATGGTGGATATGACACCAATCCAGATAGCAGAATATCCCATTAGGTAGATGAACCCAATGAAACCGATGAACATGTAACCAGAATTCCACGTGCTTACGGCAGAAAGGGCTGCGAGAGCAGGATGCATTCCTCGGCCGGCAACGAGATAATCATCTGTCGTATCTTGTTTGACGCGCATACTCGCCAATCCAACACCGGCAAAAAAGCCGAGAAAAAGCAAGAACGAAAGAAGAATCCCAGTGTCCATTTTGTCACTTCCAACGGTTGATGGCTTCCTGCTCCATCTCAGATATGCTGGCTAAGAAGACCATGCAATTCAATCTCCCGCCTGAGAGTTCACCCAAGTTTCGAATTGTTGTCGTCTTCATCAATGCGTCGTCTGTTCCCAAATCACTGCAAAGAACACACATTGAATCGAGAATGAACTGTGCTTGAGTCTTCATTGCATCATCAACAACCGAATCACGTAGTTTCGCAGCCATTTTCTCAATGCTTGCAAGTGCATCAGAGGGTTGCATTGGACGCTGGTCTCCTGTCCCTGCTCCCGTTGGGTCGAGGTCAAACAAGACCAAGGTGTGCAGACCCTGCATCTGATTTCTTAACATCACTTCCAGGGGAGAGGTGACAACCCAATCACCGTAAGGATATGTGAGTGTCGTCGACCGCCCAAATTTGTAATCTGATAGTCCGGTCGAGCCTGGGACAAGTGTTGTCACAGAAATACCGTGAATGACACGGCAAAGAAGCCCTTGTTTTTCGGCTCGAAGTTGGAAATCAATGTGTGTGGTCGCTTGCATGGGATCCCCAACAACCAAGATTGCAATGGACGTTGTTTGTGCTCGCTGGAAAAGCTCCTCGGGCCGTTCCACTGCGGGCCTCATGATCCTCTCAATCGGGCCAACCATTGCTTCCAATTTTTTCAGTTCTGATTCAGGCCATAGTGCAGTGTATGCCTCGTAAAGGCGAACATCGGAATTCTTTGCAGCCTCAATCGCTTCGATGGTCATGGACTCGACTTTTCCTGGACCGATTCCAACGAGGGAAAAGCCGGTTTCGTTGCCATTTTCCATCCTCAAACCTCATACTTGCGATGGTTGTCCGAGAACCATGCGTCATTTGAGGGTGCCGAGTGCTCAGACATCGCATTGGATTCGGCACTGTAAATCAAATGGCTGGTACGAGACAGGCCATCGTGTTCAACAGGTAGAAGGCGAGAGCGCGATTCCTCTAAATGAACAAGCTCCGGATAAAAGTCATACTGCTTGGGAAGGCAATCTGGTGATTGAACTTGATTCGGATATACAGAAGACCCGGTACTACTATGAACATATTCCCAATGAGATTCGTGTCGCATTCGATGACCAATTTCCACAGGCATTTGAAACACAAGGTGACGTTTTGCTGATCAAAATTCCCGACGAGATGATTGAAATTGAAGACGAGATAGCTGCCGCCATGCTGAAGCAATTTCCGTCCGTACGAATCGTCTGTCACGACAATGGAGTCGAAGGTGAATTCAGAGTCCGAAATTTACGTGTCCTCGGATCACGTGACAACAACACTTCGACGCAGACTGTGTACCGTGAGCACGGACACGAATTTGCCATCGATCCGGCAGTGGCATACTTTTCTGGTCGTCTAAGCACTCAACGAATGAAATCGTTTGAAGCGATTTCGTCCTTTGCTGAGCGCAAAAACCGGCCACTCATCGTTGTCGATCCCTATGCTGGCGTTGGCCCCTCAATGGCGTTGTCGTATACTGCGCCCGGACTCATTTCCACAGCATATCTGAACGACATGAATCCCGATGCAGTCAACCTTCTCAAACTGAATATGGAACGGTTCCAACGGAATCGAAAGATCGATGGAACCTATGTGATCGATTGCATGGATGCGAGAAATCTCGTCGATGCGAGGCCTGAAATGCAAGGCTGTGCGGATGTGCTTTTGGTAAATCTACCTCACGACGGCATTGCTCATCTCACACATTTGCACCCTCTCTTGTCGCATGAGATCTCGCTCATTTGCGGATGGACCATACAAGAAAAGCAAGCGAATATATTCGGGCAACTGCAAACCATCATTGAACCGACAGGAAGGACAATGATTGAGCATCATATTGAGGAAGTGAAGGGATTTTCAACTGCAAAAGCTATGTTCAGGTATGAATTGGTTTTATCGAAAGAAAACAAGCGCTGATTTGATGAACGTCCGATGTTTGGGTGTATCATGCGCAATGTTGTCCAGTGCCAATGCGGAGCTAGCATCGACATCGCAGGAGCAACTCCACGCATTGATGGGATCAAAGTGTGGTGCAGAGTGTGTGGTACAGTTACGATTCATCAGAGAAATGAATCAGGCGCCCGCTCCGGGAATTGAACCCGGGTCGCAGGAATGACAATCCTGCATGATAACCTCTACACCAAGCGGGCCGTAGGCATCTTGCCGTAACGGAACCGCTATTTAAGCCGCGAGGTATCGCATAGTCAGGGACGACCATGGCGGCAAAGAAAACCTCTGCAGAACAAGCACGAGAAAAAGCAGAAGAAGCCGCCTTGGGCTCAATGCTTGATGGTGCATTTGGTGCCATGGAAGGTATTGAAACTCCGCCATCAGACTCAGGACCATCAGGGCCGCCTCCCGGTCCAACTGGGCCACCTCCAGAAAGTTCTACGAAGCCACCCTCTGGGCCCCCTAGCGGACCTCCAAAGGGACCTCCAAAGGGACCTCCAAAGGGACCTCCAAAGGGGCCCCCTGGCGGACCGCCGGGGAGACCTCCATCAGGCCCCCCATCTGAACCTCAGGGAGAAGAAGAGGAGCCTGCCCCAGAAATCGAATCACCGGACGAGCCCTCTCCAATTGAACCCGAACAATCCGACGCGCTTCCTGAGGAAGGAGAGCCGGAGCCAGAAGAATCAGAAAAAGAAGAGACGATAGTCAGTGAAAAATCATCCGAAATTGAAAGTGAACCGGCTCCGGAGGAATCAGAAGCCGTACCTGAAAAAGCGGTAATTGAAGAATCACCCGCCGAGGAACCAGAAGCGTCCGAACCCATGGAAGCCAAAGTACCACAAGAAGGTACAATTCCCTCAGAAGCGGAAGTTGCCGAGGCTGAACCAAAAGAAGCCACTGAGGAAGATTCTCCAATCGATGCGGAAAGGGAAATGGAAATCGCTCGCCTCACAGCTGAAATTGAACGCCTCCGTGGAAGTCTCGTTGGTGCAGCCGAAGTCATCGAAGAGATCGAAGAAACACCGATGCCACCGGTCGTTCTCGACAACATCGTTGTTCCCCCGCACATCGTCGCGGATTTCGCTCGAATGGGGCGTCAACTCAGTAGAGAATCGCTGGTCAAAGGCACCATGGGCGCAATATCGATGCTCCACCCTGACGAACCTGGTCTGATGATCAGCACTCGCCACTCGACAACGCTGTCTCGTTTGGATGAACGCGGTATTGTGGGAGGGCGTCTCGGTGGAAATCCACCGCGCGGCTCCATCGGCGATTGGAAAGTTCACGAGGTTCTTCTCGCATCTGTTGCTCTTGTTACAGGAGGGCCAGCAGCCTGCATTCACATGCAGGGTCCGTACACGACGGCTGCGAGTTGTGAAAAGGACTTGATCCTCGTCCAACCAATCGATGTTCTCGGGAAAGAACAGATTGGCAAAGTTGTCATCGTAGATCCGGACGATGATGCGCAAGAAGAATTCCTTCGCCAAGTTGCTGAAGCGCTGCAGCAGGGCGGTATGCGCTGCGTTGTCGTTCGAGGCCATGGAGCATACGCTGTCGGAGCCAACCTCGATCAGGCGATGGCGAATGCAGCCATGCTTGAACATTCGATGCAAGTGCTACTACTCGCTCGCCAAGCGAACCTCAAGATTTAGGCATCCCGTGCCTGACGACAGACTTCGACGAAGTTTTCGAACATCTCTTTTCCAAATTCTGAGTCGTTGACCTCTGGATGGAATTGCAAACCAAAACGATCCCCTGCAATATTTTCCATGCCTTGGATGCTGCAAGACGGGCTGCTTGCGGTAACAAAGAAGCCCTCGGGTACGAGATGAACTTCGTCGTTGTGTGACTCCCAAACGGTTTGTTTTTCCGATGTCCCAGCGAAGATTTTACCACCGCCATCGTGGAGTTCAATATCCATCGCTCCGAATTCAGGAATCGGCGACTCACGAGCGTCACCTCCGTAAAATCGAGCCATAAATTGATGGCCTGCGCAAATTCCGAGAATTGGAATATCGAGTTCGAGGAATTCGGCACAATTCCCCAACTCCCCTGATAGACCGATTCGAGCAGCACCTCCTGAAAGGATGAGCCCATCCAACGCTCGAAGTTGACTGACGGGGGTGTCGTTTGGGATGATTTGTGTATCGACTTTAAGATACTTCAACATCCTCCATTCACGATGAGTCCATTGCCCACCATTGTCAACAACGTCAATGACTAGAGGTGTATCTTCGCCCATGGATTCTCTTGTTCCGAGAACATCCTTGAACATGCCGAATATCGCGCGTTCATATACTCTGGAGATTCAAAGGTTGCGAGGAACAACAATGTCGGATAAGAAATTCACAGTTCACGTAGCCAGAGAAGCAGGTCACGAGCAAGAGCTCATGACCCGACAAGACCACTTGTTGGCGGCTTCTGATATCAGATTCTGACGGACAGATTCAAAACCAATGGGTAAGTCGGTCTGGCTATGTCGGAACTTGTAGACTACAAGTGTGCGCTCTGCGGCACTCACGAAAGCTTTGATCGTGAGCGAAACGGAATTCACTGCAGCCATTGCGGTTGCAAGATTTTCATGAAGCTTCGCAGAAGCAGCGGAGACCGAAAGAAGAAGACGCTCAAGGCAGTTTGAGCCCACGCAAATGGTCAAAGACCTATGCCGCTGAATGATGCACATGGCGAGTTGGCTTGAGACATACCCTCCTCGTCGTTTTTCTGAACTTGCACTCGATGAGTCTGTCATTGACACGATTGAACGCGTCGCACTCCAAGCAAATCCACCGCATCTCCTCATCTCCGGCCCTCCGGGTTCTGGTAAGACGGCTACTTGGCATCTCATCGTTCGGCAAGTTCTCGGACCATCGTGGCGCTCGACGACCCACGTCCTTCAAGCAAAAGACCTAGCAAAAACTGCAGGTGCGATGGCAGCTTTTGAATCGTTTCTACGTCCAGGCGGCAAAGACTCAAGCGATACCCTTGCAAGCCGCACTTCGCTTGATGCGTTCGACTCCACTTTCTCACAGGTCTCTGCCGATGATGTCGCCCCAGCGGGGCATGAATCTCAGCGTGGAAGCCAGAACGATGTTCATATCTCTCGAATCATCGTTATTGAAGATGCAGACCATCTCGGGCACAAACGCCAGCCTCTCCTCCGTCGCATGATGGAGGCGACAAGCCATACGTCGCGATTCATATTCACCGCGCAGACACCATCGCGAATAATCGATGCACTCCGTAGCCGAACCCAACACATCCGGTTGACCGGTGTCCCCCGGAAGAAAATTGAGCACAGGCTTACTCAGATATGTGGTATGGAAGACATTGAACCAGTGCGCGGGATTCTTGGCGATATCGCTCATATCTCGGATGGCAACTTACGAAAAGCACTGTTCACAACCGAGGTACTCGCATTACGTGAGCTACTAGGAGATCGAGAAAATCTCCATCGCCTGTTAACAATGATTTCAACAAATGAAGTCCAACGCATGATTGAGGCTGCTCTGCGAGGCCAGGTTGTTGAATGGCGATGGGAAAAAGATGGTTACAAGAACACACGAAAACTGAAAGGCGCACTGGGAATTTATGATGACATAATTTCTCAGCAAAGTCTGGAGGCCGAGGACGTAATTGAGCAAGTACATCAAGTGTTGACAGGCGGGCGACTAAATCTCCCAGAGAAACAACTCACCTCGGCCTTGGCAGCACTCTCTGATTGCGATGTTCGGCTTCGCCGTTCGTCACAAGGGCGCATACAAGTCGAGAAGATGCTGCATGAATTTGCTTCAATTCAGCAACAGTAACCTCCATCAAAGGGAGCGTTTTGGCAACGCTGGGCGTGTAGCACAGCTGGATAATGCATCGGCCTCCTAAGCCGAAGATCGCGGGTTCGAATCCTGCCACGCCCGCCAAACGTATGCCTTTCATTGCGAAAGCATCGAAGAAGACATATGTATGCTGCATGTAGAAGTGTTGATTGAGATGGAGCCCGAAGAAGAATCCATCGTCGCTCGTACTAGACGGACCATCAAGTCCTTGCCAGACCCCTATGGTCATGGATTTGCTAGGAATGAAGATCCACTAGAGCGGACCAGAGAAGCGTGGGAGAGGAGCGAGCGGTTCCGCATGAAAAGCGGTCAGATTGCCAACAATTCATTCTTCCTCGCTTTTCGAAACGTAGTTGGTTTCGGTATCGCAACGACTGCAGTTTTGCTGGTTGTCGACCCCTCCATTCTTCCATTCACCTCACCGTTGTTTATACTCGCTATTTGGCTTGTACCTGCTCTGGCCGCCTTTGTACCTCCGATCGCTGGTAGTGAAGCCACGTGGTCTGCTGTTGAAGCAAAAATATCGCTACGTGAGCAGGGTGGCTTTGGTGATGGAAAACGCCACACATTAAGGGCGCAACCTGGCATGGATCGCGTCCTTGAAGGCCTCAGAGATGGACGCCGACAGAACAACATTAGCGCATTCCTTGCAACAACCTCCTTGACGCTCCTTTGTTTATCGATGCTCATAACCCCCAGATCAGTAGCATGGAACCTGTTGCTTCTCACCTCTATGACAGCAGGTATTGGACTGAGCATTCATTCCATTTTGACAACGTACTACATTCGCCTGCAAGCAGACTCAATGCCTCTCTTGATTCACTATGCTCCAACGCATCACCCAACGCAGCTAGGTTCGCCACTCGGGCAATTGCTTCAATCGCATCTCGACCCAGATTCACTTATTGAATGGTCCGAATGGGAGCAGCGGTTCCATGAGGCGATACTACCGGGGACAGATCCAACCCAAGCAAGGGAACGGCTTCTCTTCCTCCTTCATCTCAATGCAAGCAACATTATTGACGAAGCTACTGTCTTTAATTCGCTTCGCGACTTCATGCCACCGAATGCAATTCAAAGAGTCCTGCTTTCACAGGAGGAGTTGTTCAATTGGAGAACCCTTCAACGTGCCCTCGAGCATGCTCGTGCCTGGCAACCCGGGGCATTTCGGCTTTTCGAACGACTTCAGAATGATTTCCTCTCAGGTGCACCAGAGATACTTCTCTCACCCTGGCGGATGGATATATCGCTTGATTCGACCTGTTACGATGGCTCTGGGAGCCTCTTCATCGCACTCAACAATCAGACCTTCGATGCAACGCACGTTCGCGTCGAAGTGCAGGTTCCTGGGGGTGAACCTCAATCCATCGACCACCGTTTCGAATTGGCCCCCTGCCCCCCGCCATTGAAAGCAATTGAACTTACAAGTGCATCAGAAGATGATGTTTTGAGTTGGCTTCCTCGTTACCTCGAGCGAACCGTGGTTTTGTGGATTAACGTAGCATGGGATCGTGGTTTCCAGGGCGATGCTCAAGTTCAGATTACGCTACGTGATGATGAAGGAATCGTCCTCGGTTCTCGAATTGTTCGAACGAATGTATTGCCCAAAGAGAGCCGACAAAGGATTGAGCGCATACGCCAACTGCTACGCGTTCGCAGGTTTTCTGAACTCGATTTACCAGCCACAACGAGTTGACATTCGCTAACGGACCAAGCGCTTTGCTTATTGCGGGGGTTTGCCTCGGTGACATCATCGGGGTGTTGGTATGGAAGCATGGGATGTCGTGATTCTAGGAGACGGTCCTGCAGCACTTTCTGCTGCAGCTCAAGCATCGAAGGATGGTGCTAGCGTTCTCATAATGAGTTCAACAGGACTTGGCGACGCTGGAGCAGAGGCGCTCGATGGAATTGCGTGCCACATTCAAGAAGAAAGCAATCGAGGTCATCGAGAAGACACCATCAAGGGGGGCGCTTTCCTTTCCGATCAAGATATTGTTGCTGCTCATACAACAAAGGCGCTCCGAATTGTCGACCTTCTTGAACGCAGAGGCGTGAATTTCCGACGCGACGCAAAAGGAATTGTCAAAGGACACTACGCATCAGGTCACTCAAAACCCCGGCTTTGCAATGCAGGCGATGCGACAACAAGAGAAATTCAACAAGTGCTCGAAGAGCAGTGCATGAAGCACGGCGTCACTCGTCGCGGCGACCAAGTTCCACTCGAGTTGATTCACACTGATTATTCTGTCAACGGACTGATTGCTGTTGATATGCTCAACGGCAGAATCCTTTCAATTCAGTGCAAAGCTCTCATCATTGCCGACGGGGGCTTCGAGGGCGCGTTTACCAATGGCTCTACCTCTTTAGGCATGGACCTTGCCTACCGTGCAGGAGCTCCACTACGAAACATGGAATTCATCGCTGAAGCGCCACTCGGCATTGTCGGGACCAACCTCGTCATATCACAATCCATTCTCTCCGATGGAGCGACACTTCACACACCCTCGGGTACGGCACTCGAAACGACATCAAGTACACCGACATCTGAAATCTGCTCAAAGATGCATGAAGCCGGAACAACAGTGCTTGATGCCCGAAATCTTGGAGAAAACGCAGATTGGTGGACTGTTTTGTTTGACAACATCAAACAACGCACAAGTATTGACATGCATCGCCAAACCATCGAAGTCGCGCCAGTTCCAACTCATACAATCGGTGGACTCCCCACGGACGAGCATGGTCGCGTAGTGATGCAATCTTGG
>DAPT01000024.1:579-25525 GCA_002502215.1 Euryarchaeota archaeon UBA124 | reverse complement strand
AACGATATCGTATGCTTCGAACAGTTCAGCCGCTTGATCTGTTGTGGTCGGAACCACGTTTGCTACATTGCAGCCAATTTCAGCCAACATGGTTTGCAACATCGTTGCATTAAGACGGGTTGCTGCAATCCCAATTTCGTCGAGTTTGTAGCGATCTGAAATGAGATTTTCTGCTAATTGTATTCCTTCTCGAGCAGGCTTTCCTCCGCCAACGACGAGGCCGATTTTGCGTCCGTTACCTTCGAAGTGAACAATTGTTTGACGCAGTTGGCCAAGCCATGTTTTTACATCATGGTCGCCGTAAAGAAGTGAACCTCCGAGTGCAATGATGGCAGGTGCGACCATAGAAACGCCTCGGCAAGGCGTTTCTTATGGCTTGTCCTATCAAATCCAAGGCGAGGGTTGAAAACCCTTGGTTCGACCCCAAAGGACAGGGGGTCTAGAAGTGTCCGATGATGGTGAACTCGCAACACGTCGGCTACGTCTCAAACTTGCTCTAGAAGACTTGCGAGAAATGAAAGGTTTTGGCACGGAACTCGTAACTGTGATCATTCCTCCGGACCGACAAATCAGTGATGCTCGCTCTCTCCTGCAAAACGAACACGGTCAAGCAGCGAACATAAAATCAAAGTCGACAAAAAAGAACGTCCAAGGGGCGATCGAGTCAGCAATATCGTCCCTTTCCCGTTTCAAGAATGCCGGAGAACGTGGGATTGCCCTCTTTACTGGGGCAGTCATCGTTGGAAACAACAAAACCCGACAAACGACCGTTGTTATTGATGACCCTCCCCAGGAATTGCTGTCCTTCCGTTACCGTTGTGATTCAAGTTTTGAGTTGACGCAACTCGAGGATATGCTCGTCGACAAGCGTTCTTACGGACTGTTCGTCATAGACCGTTCAGAGGCAGCATACGGCATCGCATCTGGGAAGCGTATCCATGTACAAGAACATCTGGTATCGAATATCATGGGGAAGCACCGTCAAGGTGGTCAGTCAGCTCAGCGTTTCGAACGATTGATTGAGGAAGCGGCTCATAATTTCTTCAAGCGGGCCACAGAGCATGCATGCTCCTATTGGCTGCCTCATCTCGAAAACATTCAGGCGATCATAATCGGTGGGCCTGGGGCAACCAAAGATTACGTCGTACGCAATGAGTACTTCCATCATGAAATTGCGAAGAAGATTGCAAAGACACACTTTGATGTTGGCTATTCAAACGAATCAGGTGTCCGAGAACTTGTTGATAACGCAGGGTCATTGATGGGTGAAATTGAATTGGATGCAGAGCGTCAAATTATGAATCGATTTTTGGCTGAGTTGATCAAACCACAACCACGGGCTACGTACGGTGAAATGATGCTGCGCAAGGCACTTGATCAAGGGGCTGTCGATACGCTTCTGATATCGGAGAGTATGCGAAAGAATTCCGTTGAAATCGAGTGTGGGGCATGTGGACACACTTGGACTGCTTCGCTGACACGAACTGAAGAGTTGCCTGAATGCCCTTCCTGTAAAGTAGGCAACAACTCACACAAGGAACTGTCCAATACTTCTTTGATCAATGTGCTCAGTGATATGGCTGCTAAATCGAACAGCGAAATTTCGTTCATCTCAATCGATACAGAAGAAGGAGCTCAACTTGCACATGGATTCGGTGGCCTTGCTGCAATCCTTCGTTACCCAATGATGTGAGGTGATGAATTGAAATTACTCAAGGACATGGTTTCGCCCCATCTTGAACAACTTCTTTCAGCGAAAGGTGTTGAAAAAGCGATGTGGGAATCCATGCTCCAGCCAAGCAGGGAAGCAAGCCAAGGCGATTTAACACTGCCTTGCTTTGCTTTTGCATCGACATTAAAGACGGCTCCACAGGCGATATCTGATGAGCTCGCAGAATCTTTCCCTACCCTCGATTCCGTTCTCAGTGTCGCTTCCGTAAACGGCTATCTGAACTTTAAAGCCCATCCGGAATGGTTGGCTAAAGCCATACTTTCACAACAAATCAAGGTAGGTTCCGCTCTCAAAAACACAGGTTCGACCGGCGAAAAAGTCCTCATTGAACATACCTCAGCCAACCCAAATGGACCGTTCCATGTTGGGCGAGCTCGCAACGCAATCCTTGGAGATACGCTTGTTCGTTTGCATCGCCTTCATGGTGATGATGTTCGAGCTGAATATTACGTTGATGACATGGGGAAACAAGTTGGCGTTCTTGCATGGGCGCTTGCAAACCTAAGTGAGCAAGATGTCAACCAACTCCTTTCTGAGCGCGAGCCTCCAACGGAACGGTGGAAAGATAAGGCCGATCATCAGAGGGTTCGTTGGTACCAAGCAGCCCAAATCCTTCGGAAAGATGCAGAGGAAAACCGAAAGGCTGAGATCGAACGTGAAATCGGTAGTCTCGTCCATGCCAGTGAACACGGTGACGTCGAAGTCCTCAATTCGTTTGAGTCTGCATACACGCCGGTTCTTGAGGGGATGTTAGCAACACTCTCCAGGCTTGGAATTTCGTACGATACGTTCACAAAAGAATCGACGTTTGTTGTTGATGGGACTGTTGCACAATTGATGCGAACGTTGGATGCGCTGGACATCGCTGGTACCGCAGACAACGGGGCGGGTTACCTCGATCTTGGGCAAAGAGGGTTGAAAGGGAAGACTGAATTCTTCTATAGAAGAGGAGATGGCTCGAGCCTTTATGCCACTCGTGATGTTGCATATCACATTTGGAAATGGGGAGAATCCAACCGTCTTGTGAACGTGCTCGGTGAGGACCACAAATTGCAGGCAAAACAAGTCGGACTCACTCTGGAAGAACTTGATCATCGACGTCCTGAAGTCCTGTTTTATTCCTTTATCAAACTGCCAGAAGGAAAAATGAGTACTCGGCAAGGGAACGTCGTTTTCATGGATGATCTTCTCGAGGAGGCACAAGCCCAAGCGAGTGAGGTTGTTCGAGAATTGCGCCCGGAGTACGATGATGAGAAGGTTGCTTCAATTGCAGAAGCTGTTGGCACTGCTGCAGTTCGATTTAACATCATTAAAGTCAGTCCTGAAAAGGGATTTACCTTCCGTTGGGAGGAAGCATTGGCGTTTGAAGCAGGGTCTGCTCCATTCATCATGTATGCTCACACGCGTGCATGCTCCATTGCCAAGCGTGCACAAACGCTTGAGAAGTCCAGCATTCAATGTCCAGCAGTTGAATCAATGCCTGAAGGTCTGACAGAATTGCTTCGGTTAATGTGCACACACAACGATGTACTGGAGCGTTCGGTGCGTGAGCAAAAAGCGCATCTGTTTGCTCTGCATATGCTCGAACTTGCAAACGCATACAATGGATTTTATCGAGACTGCCCGGTTGTGCGAGATGGTCGAGTCGATGGGTTCGCCTTCGCAATAAGCGAGATGGCTCGACGCTTGATGTTCTCTGGATTGGAAGGATTGGGAATTAATCCAATTGAAGAGATGTAATCATTCAGTTACTTGATTGGTTGAATCGTACAATGCTTGCGTGACGGTATCGGAATGCTCATCGATTGATGCGAGGACATCTGCTCCGATAGTGCGTAACTCATTGTAGGCTTCCTCGATTTCTTTGACTTGTTTGAGGAAGCGGAGTGGTGGCCAACCGCAATCAATGATTTCGGGATCGACCGTACTTTGCTCAATCCAAGCTGAACATTGCGATCCATAACACAAGGCGGACAAATGTTCTAAGTCAACCCAAAATGTTCTTCGCTGGCATACGGGGCAGATTTTCCCTTCAAGTTTGGTCAACACGGTCATACCACTTTCACCAACAACATCAACATCCCAAGCAACAATTGTCGCTTGTTCAAGATTCATTTGCTCACTTTTTCCAAGAAACGTTTTCAGCACTTCCCATGCGATTTGTTCCGTACTAAAACAACCCATGCCTATTGCGTTTCCACCTGCTTCAAGAACGGACGGTACGTACACCCGGCCGGAGGAATCCATGGTACTTCTTGAGGCCCAAGGCCTTTGAAACCTCCCATTTGCAAGAGCGTAATCTAACGATTCCATGTGTACTCAATGTACGGCAGTCCACCAGGATGTGGTAGTGGAGCGTCAGGCTTTTCGATTCGAACAAAGACTTTCTCGACGTTTTTCGATTGTTGAATGTATTCCGAAATCTGTTTGGCCATCGACTCAAGCAAGCGTATCGGTGAGGAATCCAAAATTACGGAATCTATGGCACCTTGCAATTGAGCATAATCGAGTGTACTCGCAAGTTCTCCCTCTTCAACTGTGCTGGATAAATCAACACGGACTGAGACATTGAAAGGCTGAGATTTTGAGTGCTCATAGTCAAAGTAGCCATGAATACCGTGAACGAGGTAATCGTCCAAGCCGACGGAAATGGTCATCCATTTCACTCCTCGTCGCGTTCATGAACCCAAATGAGATGGTACCCAAATTGGGTCTTGACCGGGGTAGATACTGTCTTTAGGGGTGTACTCCAAACCGCTTCCTCGAATTCTCTAACCATGTTTCCTTTTCGAAACCATCCAAGATCGCCACCTCGTTGAGAGGACGGGCACGTGGACTTTTTCCGAGCAAATTTTTGGAAGTCCTTGAGTTTTCCAATCTTTTCAGAAATTTGCACCGCCTCGGATTTTGAGGTGACTAGAATATGCGAAGCATGTGCGCTCGGTTTTACCATGACCTTGCCAACAGTACTGCCTTCTTGAACTCAACGCTCAGCCAAAGACGGGCCAAGCAAGGTGTCGAATGTACGTCCCGTAGGCGATAACTGATACTCCAAGTGACTCTTCGTTGAATCGGTCCATCGTATCAGCATAGGTGTGGTACTCGTACGAGCCAGAGCCATAGCAAACCAAGGCGTTACCCGTCACTCCATCAGGGAGGTCGTAAACGAAGGGTGCGTGATCTGAGTTGTACGGCATGCCGTCCGGTTCGCCCCTCTCTCCTGCGAGAAGATCTGTTGAGACGGTATACTTTGGGAACAAATCGGGGCGTTCTTTTTCAAGAACCTCAAGAACGTCTTCCATCGCATTGATGTCCTGAGCAGAATTTGAAAAGAATCGCAGCGAATTCCCGCGATTTGCGATGTCGATATCTACATGGTTCATATCAAGGTTGATGTAAAGGCGAAGGTTTCTCGCAAGATCATTTGCATTCGCCCCAACGTATGCTTTGCTTCCCCACAGTCCTTCCTCCTCTCCACCCCAAGTGCAGAATCTGATGGTGTATTCAGGCGTTCCACTTTCATTTGCAACGATTGCAATCTGGCGAGCCATCTCTAGAACCGTGGCGGTTCCAGATGTATCGTCTACGGCTCCTTGTGCGTGATACACCGTGTCGTGATGGGCTCCAACGATAATCAAGTCCTCACTTTTCCCGTAGAGCGTACCACAGGGGACACTCACGGCGATATCACCCGCATTGTCAACGTCTGAGAACAAGCGAAGAAATGCTCCTTGTGATGCCAATTCCAACATTTGGTTTCCTGTGTTGTTTGAGACAGCAATGAACGGAATGTTTTCTGGAATCGAACCACTGTTCGCCGCCTTCATATCGTCCACTCGAATGGATTTGAAGATTGGAACACAGTCATCCGATTCTATCTGCCCGCAGTTTGATTGATTGTT
The DNA here is from genome assembly GCA_002502215.1 of Euryarchaeota archaeon UBA124. Lineage (GTDB taxonomy): Archaea > Thermoplasmatota > Poseidoniia > Poseidoniales > Poseidoniaceae > MGIIa-L2. Next base: position 19,891 of record DAPT01000024.1, on the reverse strand, counting down.
AATCCGCAGGATTGCAGCAAGACCAAACTCAGCGGCTTTGATGTAGATGCCTGTATTGCCATCGATGCTGTTTCCTCCACGAACAATACCAACTTTTCCGGATGCCTCGCTCCATAGAGAGTCCACGGTTCCATCATCGAGATCAATCAATTCCATTTCTTGACCAAATTGTATGTCTGCAGACCCTGAATAGCCCTGCAATACGAAATCAGTGCGATGTTCGAAGGTTGTAATTTGTGCGCCGACCCCGCTGTTGCAAGAAGCACCTGTGACAGGGCCACCAAAGATACCTCCAGCTGGTGGCTGACACATGGCAATAATCGGTGCGCTGTTGATCGCAAACATTGGGACTGGATAGGTATTCAACTGAGGTGAATATCCCATTTCAGTGAGGTTATCAAGAATCATTTGTGCGCCAGCGGCTTCTTCAGCACTACCTGACATTCGTCCTTCCCATTCAGGGTGGCCAAGATTGACAAGTTCTTGCGCATACCATCTCGTTTGAGAGGCATCGAAACCAATCGGTTCGTATACGGGCTCATCCTCCCCAAAGCCCAAAATTGAGGGGTTGAACAACACCAATACAAGCAACAAGGCCGCAGCGACTGAGCCAACCGTTTGAGCAAGGTTGAACTGGCCAATGACCGTTCGAGTCCAAACGGATGAGGAGAGTTCGATTGTGTTCTGGGCAACGTTGGAATTCAACCGCTCGATGAGTTCGGATTTCTTTCCGGATTTGGAAAGTCCTTTTTCCTCTAACAGAACTTTCAGCTGAGCAACGGTCATTGAATCAAATGACGTATCTTCGCTCATAGGAGGTATGAGCATGTTTCCTCATTTGAACCCGTTGGACAAATGCATCTCATTCGTCGATTTCATCGCCAGTCCAACGCTTGCCGATGGAGTGTTGAAGACCTATCTGGTCGAGAACTCGAGCAATCACGAAATCAACCATATCATCGATTGATTTTGGATGATTGTAAAAACCAGGGGAGGCGGGGATGACCACTGTACCCCATCCTGATAATTTTGCCATGTTTTCCAAGTGGACAGTGGCATAAGGTGCCTCTCGAGGTACGATAATGAGGTTGCGCCGTTCTTTCAAGGCAACAATTGCAGAGCGTGTGATGAGATTGTCTCCAATACCTGCTGCAAGTTTGCCAAGCGTCGTTCCAGAGCATGGGCAAATAACAACGGCATCGATGGGTGCAGATCCTGATGCAGATTTCGCACCAATGTTTGCCTGCTCTTCCAAGATTGCCCCCGTCTCTTCTGCGAGAGCTTCCGGGGTCATATCGCACTCGTGCTTGAGTGTGATGCGCCCGGAGTCGCTTACAACGAGGCGGATACCTACACCAATTTCGTTAAGTGCTTGTGCTAGGCGAACGCCGTAAATGGCTCCACTCGCACCCGAAATGCCTAGGACGACCTCTCCCATGCATACAAATCCGCACATTCTCATATATGCACTTGTTTGTTTCCCCAGCCTCAGGTCCTGTCGAGAAAAGTAGCCATCATTTGCAGTAATGCTTCAACCAGCGCGTCACGCCCTATGGTATATTCGAGTCTGGAGAGAGATGTTGTTGTCGCTTCGGATAAGCCACATCCTGCAAGGTTTTCAACCCGGCCGGGGGGCGTATCATAATTGATGGTAAACCCATGGCGACTCACCCATCTCAGGAATGACAGCCCAATGCTGCAGATTTTTTTGTTGTCAACCCAAACCCCCTGCATACGCTCATCTCTGTATCCTCTAACTCCAAGCGTCTCTAGGGCTGCGATAACCCAAGATTCAATTTTGGAGATTATTTCAGCAACGGATTTCTCATCCTCTCTGTTCCAGTGTACAATTGGATAGACGACAAGTTGTCCAGGCCCGTGCCACGTCAGTCCTCCTCCTCGATCAACAGGATGACTCGGATAATCTAGTGGAGGTGCAATCCCGTCGTTGCGGGCACGTGGCCCGACAGTAACAACTTCTGGATGTTCAAGGATGAGTATGGTATCTGGAATCTCATCGTCGATACGTTGTTGCTGTAACGTTGACATCATTTCCAAGGCGTCTGTGTACTCCACAACACCTAGGTTACGAACGTCGACAGGTCGCATACTCTCTCCTCAGTATTTTCCCGATGATCCAAATCCGCCTTCTCCACGTTCGGTCGAGTCCAATTCGTTCATCGCCACTTCCTCAATGTTGACCAAAGGGACGGGAGCGAACAACATCTGTGCAATGCGTTCCCCTTTACCCACTGTAAATGAATCTCCCTGGCCAATCCACGTTGCCAGTACCTTAAGCTCTCCACGATAGTCGGAATCGATGGTTCCGACGCCGTTCGGTAGAATCATTCCTTTTTTACCAAGGGATGAGCGACAGCGAATCTGTCCTTCCCATCCCTCAGGGATGGCGCAAGCAAGCCCAGTTGGAATCATCACAGATGCTCCTTTGAGGACAACGGTCTCCCTAAGTGCGTACAAATCCCAGCCTGCTGCTTGTGCGCTTCCTTGGGTTGGAAGTTGTGCCTTCTCATCCAACTTGGCGAATTTTACACGAATTTCGTTTCGCATGGTATTGCCTCTTCTCGGTGGTTCAAGGAGTCTTTGATATCGTTCCAGTGGAAATAAAGGTATAATTCGGCCGGAAAATTTCACTCTTTTCATCTCAAAATACGGTTCTTATAGAAATCGGTTGGAGAAATGCATTTATCGGCGCAGTCCCCTTTTTCTTCTACCATTCAAAACACGAGTTTATGTGTGACAAGCATGCGCATATTTATGTGCCATCTCGGACGGAGAACAAACTCCAGCGCGCTGGCAGATGGTGATAACATGGTAATCGAACACAATCGAAACGACGACGGAATCGAGATTGATTTATCTCGAGAGCACATTGAACCGATGCTTCAAGAGTCGGACGACAGATTCGTTCTGTTCCCTATTGAGCACGCTGATGTATGGGAAATGTACAAACAACACGCTGCCTCCTTTTGGACAGCAGAAGAGATAGATCTTGCTGAGGACATGAAAGACTGGGAAAATCTAAAGCCCGAAGAAAAGCATTTCCTGAAGCACGTGCTTGCGTTCTTCGCAGCGAGCGATGGTATTGTCAACGAGAATTTGGTAGTTAACTTTGCAAATGAAGTCCAATGGGCTGAGGCAAGATGTTTCTACGGATTCCAGATTATGATGGAAAACATTCATGCGGAGACATACTCCCTTCTTATCGACACATACATCAAAGATACCGATGAGAAAAATCACCTCTTCAAGGCACTCGAAACAGTACCATCTGTCAACAAAAAGGGTAATTGGGCACTCAAATGGCTTTCCTCCAAGCGAGGTTCTTTCTCAGAACGCTTGGTAGCGTTCGCAGCTGTAGAAGGTATTTTCTTTTCGGGATCCTTTTGCGCCATTTTCTGGTTGAAGAAGAGAGGAATCATGCCTGGGCTAACCTTCTCAAACGAGCTCATCAGCAGAGACGAAGGATTGCATTGCGACTTTGCATGCATGTTGCACAGCAAGTTGCAAAAGCCAACACCTGAGAACATCATTCATCGCATCATTGCAGAGGCAGTTGAAATCGAGATTGAATTCGTGACAAGTGCATTGCCTGTCAATCTCATTGGAATGAACGGTGATCTCATGAAACAATATATCCAGTTCGTTGCAGATCGGTTGCTCGTTTCTTTTGGTGCATCTAAACTCTACGATGTAGCAAACCCGTTCCCATGGATGGAGATGATTTCCATGCAAGGTAAGACCAACTTCTTTGAGAAGCGAGTTGGAGAATACCAAAAATCCGGTGTCATGGACGGCGCCTCCCTCGGAAGTGTCCAACAGCGGTTTTCCATGGACGAAGACTTTTGAACCGACCGCGAACAAAGGGAGATACGCACGCACCGAAACGAGCAGGAGATGAGGCAAAATGACCATGCAAGTTGTAAACAGAAAAGGGGAGAGAGAAGATGTACGATTCGATGCGATTTTGGACAAACTACGACGTCTGGCTGAGGGACTTGACCCAAATTGGGTTGACCCTACAACTCTAACCAAACTCACCATCGAAGGTCTCTACGACGGCGTAACAACTCGAGAACTCGATCAACTCGCTGCAGAAACCGCTGCCTCATTGGTTTCTCATCACCCTGATTACAGTAAGCTCGCCGCTCGCATTAGTGTCGACGACCTCCACCGTTCAACCAAGGGTGTTTTCACCGATGTAATCACAGACTTGCGAGAATACATTGATCCTGAATCAAAGAAACACGCTCCACTCATCTCAGAAGAAGTCTATGATGTCATCATGGCCAACGCTGAAGTTTTGAACAACCACATCGATTATGAACGCGACTTCAACTACGATTATTTCGGATTTAAGACCCTTGAGCGTTCCTATCTTCTTCGTCTTGATGGAGAGATTGCTGAGCGACCACAACACATGCTCATGCGTGTTGCAGTCGGTATCCACCATGGTGACATTGAGAAAGCCCTACGAACCTATGATTTGATGTCAAACGGGTACTTCACTCACGCAACCCCTACACTGTTCAACTCCGGAACTCCAATGCCACAGATGTCCTCTTGTTTCCTTCTAACCATGCAAGATGATTCACTTCACGGCATTTATGATACACTCAAGCAATGCGCTTTAATTTCAAAGTCTGCCGGTGGAATCGGTCTTTCCATTCATCACATCCGCGCCAAAGGCTCCTACATCAAAGGGACCAACGGGACCTCAAACGGAATCGTTCCAATGCTACGTGTTTTCAACGATACAGCTCGGTACGTTGACCAAGGTGGCGGTAAGCGCAAGGGTTCGATTGCGATCTATCTCGAACCATGGCACCCAGATTTGATCGAATTCCTCGACCTTCGAAAGAACCACGGTAAGGAGGAAATGCGCGCTCGAGACTTGTTCTATGCCCTTTGGACACCTGACTTATTCATGCAGCGCGTCGAAGCCAACGCAGACTGGTCTTTCTTCTGTCCAAACGAGTGCCCTGGCTTACAGGATGCATACGGTGAAGAGTTCAAACAACTCTACGAATCGTACGAATCTCAAGGCTTGGCCCGTAAGACCGTCCCCGCCCGAGAGGTTTGGGACAAAGTGGTCGAAGCGCAAATTGAAACAGGAACTCCGTACATGCTCTACAAGGACGCAGCGAATCTTAAGTCCAATCAAAAGAATTTGGGAACCATTCGTTCGTCCAACCTTTGCACTGAAATCATGGAATACACCTCTGAAGACGAAGTTGCAGTTTGCAATCTCGCTTCAATCGCTCTTCCAAAGTATGTTGAAAACGGTTCGTTTAACCACGATCTCTTGTTCGACGTCACCTACCACGCCACAGGTAACCTCAACCGTGTAATCGATGTTAACTACTACCCTGTAGAGGAAGCGCGAAACTCGAACATGCGTCACCGGCCAATCGGTCTTGGTGTTCAGGGACTTGCCGACACTTTTGCAATGCTTGGCATGGCCTTTGAAAGCCCGGAGGCGCGTGCACTGAACAAGGAAATTTTCGAAACCATCTATTTCGCTGCGTGCACTGCATCCAAAGATGCAGCCGTTGTTGATGGAGCATATTCGACCTTCGAAGGTTCCCCTGCGTCTCAAGGCATTTTGCAATTCGACCTTTGGGGTATGAATGAGCATTCAGGTCGTTGGGACTGGGACTCTTTGAAAGCTGAGATCATGGAGAAGGGAATGCGTAATTCGCTCCTCGTAGCCCCAATGCCAACCGCTTCGACATCCCAAATTCTCGGCAACAACGAATGCTTCGAAGCATTCACATCGAACCTTTACGTTCGAAGAACACTCTCTGGGGAATTTATTGTTCTCAACAAGCACCTGGTCAACGATCTCATTTCGTCAGGACTCTGGAGCATGGAGTTGAAAGACGAAATCTTGCGACATAAGGGCTCTATTCAAGCCATTGCTAGCATACCAGATTCCATCAAAGAACTGTACAAGACAACTTGGGAAATCAAGCAACGCCACGTCCTTGACATGGCTGCTGATCGTGGTGCTTACATTGACCAGAGTCAGTCGATGAACATACACATGATCGATGCAAACGCTGCTAAGGTAAGTTCGATGCATTTCTACGGGTGGAAGTCAGGACTCAAGACAGGTATGTACTATTTGCGAACCAAGGCTGCTGCCGATGCAATCCAATTCACTGTTGAAAGCAAAGCAAAGAACGATCCAACCGTCAACGGTCTTGCAGAACGTGCAGAACTCACAACCATGGAAGAAATCGCCTGCAGTCTTGACAGTCCTGACGATTGTCTAAGTTGTGGTGCATGAAGCCACGTACACTGGTTGAATGCGCGAATAGATGTTCGGTTCGACCATTACTGGCAAACATAACTTTACATTGAGAAGATTGGACAACAATCCATGAGCCGTGATGGTATTCTACTCATGAACGTTGGGACACCTGATGAGCCAACCGTTGACTCTGTGAAGACCTATCTCAGAGAGTTTCTTCTCGATCCTGACGTCATTGATATTCCTGCACCTCTGCGTCATCTACTCGTTCGCGGGATAATTCTTCGCACCAGACCAAAAAAGATTGCACCACGTTACGACAGCATTTGGATGGATGGAGGCTCTCCACTGCGCGTGTACACACAGCGAATATGTGACAAGCTACAGATTCGGATGGAGGACTCTCCGTGCATCGTTGGTATGCGATACGGGAACCCAAGTATCCGTTCAGCACTCGAGAGCCTTCGAAACCAAGGCGTAACCCGCCTGCTGCTGGCCCCGTTGTTCCCACACTATGCACAAGCAACGACCGAGTCGTCGGTCAAACATGCCTACAAGCACCTCAACGAAATGGGCTGGACTCCAGACATTATCGAATTTGGGCATTTTGAAACAGAGGATGAGTTCATTGTTCCATTGGCCGAGTCGATACGCCCACACTTGGGTGCTGATACACACCTTCTGTTTTCATATCATGGCTTACCAATTTCGCACGTCAAGCGAATTGATTCATCGAAAAAGCATTGTCAAAAGGTGGAAAACTGCTGTGAGATTGCTTGCGATGCGAACGCACTATGCTACGGACGGCATTGCAGCGAAACAACCTCATCAGTTGTTGAAAAACTTGGTCTGCAAACGGATCAATGGTCCATGAGTTACCAAAGTCGACTTGGGCCCGTGAAGTGGCTTGAACCGTCGACGACGAACAAGGTGAAGGAGCTCGTCAATCGAGGCATCAAAAAGATCGTTGTTGTTGCACCCGCATTCCTCGCAGATGGGCTAGAAACATTGGAAGAGTTGGATATTGAACTGCGTGAGGATTTCATCGAGATGGGTGGAGAAGAACTTACTGTTGTGAAATGTTTGAATGACAACGATCAGTGGATTGACGGCCTAGAATCGCTGGTGAAAAAACGTCTTGACCTAAACATCGCCTAGAACTGGTCAGCGATCCGCTCTGCTTCTGCAACGACGTGCGTTACTGAAACGCCACTGAAAAACCAACCCGCTCGTGTATAACTTCGGTGATTGTCATCAAATGTTGACATATATCCTGGATTGTAACTTGGTATACTACGATGTCCAATCTTTTTGAATAAAATGGGTTCTTTGGCAGATAGAATCCGTTTGAGACTGTTGCGAACTGCAATCTCATCTCCCCCTCGACTGCGTGGTGCCATAATTCTGAACAATCTGTGGTTCGCAGGTGCTCTTGAAGTCGTATGAACATCGCTTTCATGAAGAATGCCACTTACCGGGATTTCATCATCTGGAATAAGAGTCCCATAACCAATTGGAACAGTAGTAATGTCCTTTGAAGCATAACCAACGGCGTAAACATCCAATTCAGTTTGATTCTCTGCTGTCCTGTCAAGGGGCGCACACCAAATGATCGAGTGAATTGGTAGATTTTGTTCAAGGGCGACTTGTTCAGGGTTATCGAACTGCTGCTGATAGTGGATTTGTACATTCCTAAGTTGACCGAGTTGAGCGACTAGTGCATCAATCAGTGTTTGCATACCACCCGCGAATGACGCAATCGAACCTTTTCGGGGTGCAAAGAGTGGGTATGATTGTTTCATCATTTTCTTGATTTTCGACCATTTAATCGGTGGATTTTCACCGAATCTTGTCATTGAAGGCATCAGAAAATCAGCGTCAACATTGCGTGAGACATCGTTCACAATTCCAAGTGTCATCGCATCAGCAACAGACTGGTTTGGAATGATTTCAGCAATGGACTTGCCCCCACTTCTTGACGAGCGTACTGAACGAAGCAATCGAAGAGGCCCCATTTTGAGGGCAGTCAGAAGCGAAAGTCTTGACTTTTTCTTGTTCAGAAACAGCCAACGAGAGGTCGCTTTTGGATTGGATTCAGAAAAAACATTCTCAAGCCCGAGGTCTTTCGCAAGTCGCCAAAACGAAGGATGCGGTCTTGCTGCATTGACTGCAACATCGCACAACCACTCGCCTTCAGACCATGTTTCAACCGTTCCACCGCATCGCTCTGTTCGCTCCAATATCTCGATTTCAATGTCCGGCCTTTTGGTTGCGATTCGGTACGCAATCGACAGGCCAGAAAGGCCACCTCCGACGATGCACAGTTTGGTTGATTGCGATAATTTTGGCGTAACAAGGAGGGGTCGTCGGAGTTCGTCGCCGTAACGTACCCAATCCTCAACGGTGAACAATGAATCACACACCCAGCCAGTTAACGGGTTCTTGAAGGACTTTGAGCAATCGTTCTTCTTCAGTACCAACCTCAACTTCATGGCAGTATTCCCACCTTGCGGTCAATGGCAAGGACATCAGGATGCTCTCAATCCGGCCGTTGGTAGTTAGTCCAAACTTTGTCCCACGATCGTAAACGAGATTGAATTCGACATAACGCCCACGTCGCATTTGCTGCCATGCCTTTTGATTCGATGTGTAAGGCAAATCTTTCCGCCGTTCGAGGATTGGTAGATATGCAGCGAGAAATTGGTTTGCACAATCCTCTACAAATTCGAAGCATTCCAATTTGGTTGAACCGTGCATATCGTCAAAGAAGATTCCACCTACACCACGACCCTCGTTCCGATGTGGAATATGGAAATAGGAATCACACCATTCCTTGAAATGCCTGTAGTCTGCTATTGAATGACGATCGCATGCTTCTTTGTGGACCTTGTGAAAATGAATTGCATCCTCCTCAAAGAGATAAGAAGGCGTCAAATCAGCTCCGCCGCCAAACCACCAACTTCCCTCAATTTCTCCTGAGCCACGCTCAAAATACCGATAATTGGCGTGAACTGTAGGGGCCATTGGATTGTTTGGATGGAGAACTAGACTGATTCCTGTGGCAAAAAAATCCAAATCGTTTCCTTCGAGTTGATGGCCACCGCCCATTTTTTCAGCAGCTTCTGGACGCAGCGTTCCGTAAACAACGCTGACATTAACGCCAGCTTTTTCGAAGACTTTGCCCTCTGAGAAAACCCGACTTCGGCCACCGCCTCCCTCTTCTCGAGTCCATTCATCTTCCCGATAATTGGTCTCGTCAATGTCTGAGATTGCCTCGCAAATACGGTCTTGCAAGAGATGAACCATCTCGACCATTTGTTCGCGCAACTCAATCACCTGTAATTGTACGAAGAACAGCTTCAACACATTCGACTCGTGCACCAGGAGAGAACCCGTGCCCGAGATTGAAGATGTGACCAGGCTTCTCTCCAGCGCTGGTCAAGACCCTTTTGGCAGCCTCCTGCGCCGCTTCTGGAGAACCGTGCATTCTCGAAGGATCGAGGTTGCCTTGGAAAGCAAATTCACTGCCGTATTGCGTTCGGTTTGCGTGCAAATCATCTCTCCAATCCAACGAGATTGCATTGACATCGAGTGTTCGAATCTCATGATGCAAATGGGCACTACCTTTGGCGTAGTGAATCAATGGGACATGACGATTTGCTTTGCTTCGAAACACTTCGATTGCTCGCTTCGTTGCAGGTTTTGCGTACGTGCGATAATCGCTGTCAGAAAGAAGTCCTGCCCATGTATCGAACATCTGCACTGCATCTGCACCGCCATGATTAACTTGGTCTGCAAGCAAATCTCCAACAGCATCTGCAACTGAAAACAAGACCCTCATCGCCTCTTCTGGGTTTGAGTACACCTTGGCTCGAGTCGAATGGAATTCCTTGTCCCCTGTTCCGCCTGCCATGAGGTACATCGAAGTGGTCCATGGACAGCCTACAAACCCTAAGCGTGCAATCTCAGCGTTCTCTTCCCCAATGGCTCGCAAACCGTCTGCTGCCCAGGGTGCATGTTTGCGAGCAGAAAATTTTGACCAATCATCAACGTCTTCGAACGTGAACGGGTCGATTCGAATTCCTCCTCCGTATTCAACTTCGTACCCAAGAGCAGGTAGAGGTGTGAGTATGTCACTAAAAATGATGGCAGCATCAATCGTTTTGTAGCGATGAATTGGTTGCATGGTAATGGTTGTGCAAAGATCAATGTCCATGCATCGTTCCCAGAAGGAATGTTCAGCCGCAAGCGCTCTGTACTCTGGAAGGTGGCGGCCAGCTTGGCGCATGAACCACACAGGCGTGCGGTCGACTGGTTCCAGATTGAGAGCCGAAACAATTCGTTGCTTGCCATTCATCATGACCAATCCAAATTTGACAGGGAGTCATCGAGGGCTTCGACAAATCCGAGGATGTGCGATTCATCGTGTGACGTTGACAGGAACCCAATCTCGTATGCAGATGGTGCAAGCATGTAGCCACGGTCAAGCAACTCACGATGTACATCGGCATACAATGATCCGGCGTCTTTTGGGATGTGGTCAGCACGGATTGCTGGGTCTGCATCACCCGGTGAAAACCAAAACAAGCTTTCCATACGGACCAATCGCATTGGATAGCCGTGCTTCTCCAAAACGGAACCGACTCGTTCCTCCATGAACGCCCCTAGTTCTTCCAAGTAATCATATGCTTGCTCATCGAGGAGGTCAAGTGTCTTTGCACCCGCAGCCATGGCAAGCGGGTTTCCAGAGAGCGTACCCGCCTGGTAAACGGGTCCGAGTGGTGACAACTTTTGCATGATTTCATCTCGCGCACCATATGCTCCAACAGGGAGACCGCCTCCGATAACCTTGCCAAGAGCAGTAATGTCCGGGGTTACGCCACAAATATCGGAATAACTTCCGTGCTTGAATCGAAATCCACTGATAACTTCATCAAAAATCAGCAATGAGTCGTGATCATCGCAAAGAGAGCGGAGTCGAGAAAGGAACTCACTGCGCTGGATGAGAAGGCCATTGTTTGCTGGGAGCGGTTCGATGATGATTGCGGCGATTTCGTCACCGTGTTCTCGGAACAAAAATTCCACAGCCTCGATGTCATCGAGGGGACAGATCAGTGTTGTAGCAACGGTGTCGTTTGGAATGCCCGGACTGCTGGCAATTCCAAAGGTTGCAAGACCGCTACCGGAGGAGACCATAAGTGAGTCGACGTGCCCATGATAGCACCCCTCAAACTTGACCAACAGGTCACGTCCTGTGTAGCCTCTTGCGAGGCGAACAGCACTCATCACAGCTTCCGTTCCAGATGAAACGAAGCGGACCTTGTCCATGTGTTTAAATCGATTTTTGACCTTTTTTGCTAATTCGATTTCGCCGAGGTGTGGTGCACCAAATGAGGTTCCATTGAGCATCTTTTCGTGGACTGCCCCAATTATTTCTGGGTGCGAATGTCCATGAATCAAAGGTCCCCATGATTGGACAAAATCAACAAGCACGTTCCCATCAATGTCTGTGACATGGGCGCCAGACGCCTTATCGAAGTAGATTGGGTTCCCATGGACAGATTTGAACGCTCGGACAGGCGAATTCACGCCTCCGACAAGATGTTCGATTGCGACACTGTGCATGTTGTCAGATTTCGTTCGATCCATGTTCTCATCTCACAGCATCCAAGCGTTTTGTGCGATCTCGCGTGCGTGGTAGGTTACCACGACGTCAGCACCCGCTCTCTTGAATGATGTCATTATTTCACAGACCATATTTTTTCGAGATTCGGGGTCTTTTGCACTGTTCATGACCATAGCGTACTCTCCACTGACGTTGTAAACAGCAACCGGCCTGTGAACTGAATTAGCGACTTGACGCAGAACATCAAGGTAAGGCAAGCCTGGTTTGACCATGATGATATCAGCGCCTTCAGACTCATCCAGTTTTGCTTCAAGAACGGCTTCACCGTACCCTGAGTTGATGTTCATTTGGTGTGTGGAACGATCGCCAAATTCTGGACTTGAGTCAGCAGAATGACGAAACGGCCCGTAGAATGAGGAAGCGTATTTTACAGAGTACGAAAGGACTCCAGTACTGGTATGGTTTGCTTTCTCGAGGGCATGGCGAATCGCTGAAACTCGTCCATCCATCATGTCCGAGGCACAAACAAAGTCTGCACCCGCTTCAGCGTGTGAGACTGCAATCTCGCACAATCGTTCAACCGATGCATCGTTGACAATATGGCCATGTTCGACCAAACCGCAGTGGCCATGATCGGTAGCCGTGCACAAGCAAACATCCGTCATGATGACGATTAAGTCTCCAAATGCATCCTTGATTTGTTTGATTGCTTGGTGCAAATGCGATGTTGAATCGGATGCTTTCGTCGCCTGTTCATCCTTCTCCGAGTGATCGATAACACCGAACAACATGACAGCATGAATACCATGGTCCGCATCGTTGCGAATCGTTTCGATCAACACATCAACCGACTGTTGATGAATACCCTCCATTCCATGAACAGGGTTGTCAACACGTGAACCTTGAACGACAAAATGCGGTTGAACCAGCGACTTCAATGAGAAGTCACCAAACAGAAGTTCTCTACGAGCTTCAGTCCAACGATTGATTCTTGGTCTCGTCTTCATCTCTGCCCCTCCTGTTCTGATTCCACCATTTGGTTAGATATTCTGTTGTTGGACCCTCGAGGACAGAAACATTGCAATTTTTGAAGTGTTCCAGCGACAGGATTGTGTCTGCGGTGTTGTTCCCCATACAAATAATCTCATTTGGAGTCTTAAGGCCGTTTTCCGCCCAAGATATGGCCGAAGAGGAAGAAGAAATCACGAGAACGTCATCGTTTGCGACAGGTGCTGGCTCAACATTTTTTGCCTTGTTTTCATACCCAATCCAATCAACCACATGATAGCCGGCATCCGAGAGTTGGAGCACAAATTCGGTTGGAGCAACGCTGGAACGTGGGATAAGCAACTTCGTTTTTGTACCGATGTTCGAACAAATGTAGTCTAAAAATTCCTTTGAATTCCTGGCCTTGGCACATATTGCAACCGTAACGCCACGTCGAAAACATGCCCGTGCGGTTCCCTCTCCAATTGCAACCCATTTGATTCGGGCAATATCTGGATTTGATTCTGCTGCGAGAACGGCGCATCTTGCTGAAAACGGCGATGTGAGGACGAGATATGGCCAATCCCGTTTTGATTTGTACTGCTTCAAGAAATCTTGAGGCCATGCATCGAGATTTGGTTGTAGATCGATGACAGAGAGGTTGGTCATTGCGATACCTTCGTTCGCTAAGACCATGGAAATGCGGTCTGAGTTGAGGGTTGAGATGAATTTTGGTCCCTCGATTGCTTCCTTTGCAATGGGTGGTTTGTCTTGAGGCAGTTGCAGCTCGAAATTGTCAAAGGCACCATTGTAGGAAAAAATAGGATATTCTCGCCCTTCGCAAAACGTTACTCTCCAGTTTTGTGGAGAAATACGTACCGTGAGGTCGTCACCGTGTACTTCGATTCCGGCGGGATACAAACAACCCCCTCCTGCCATGTCGAGTATGGTTCGCTCTCGAATCACGTCCGATTCAGTGGGTGCATGGTTGAGGATTGTCCTTAAATTGCTCAGTTCCTGGTATCGATCTGCCTTGCAGTGGATGCAAACCGCGCCTTGTCCAGGAGCGGTTGGCCAGTCATCAGAACGTATCCGATAAGCGGTGAGAAGGTTCTTCCGCCCATCGAGGACGCCGGTTGTTCGTAGTCGTTGAATGCCGGTCTCTGCCAAAACTAAGGCATCAACACGCCCCTCAATTAGGCGCTCAATCCTCGTTTCAACGTGTCCACGGACCGACAGCGGTATGAGATCCGGGCGCTGGCTTAAGAGAAGGGATTGGCGTCGTCCCGAGACCGTTCCAAAGGTTGAGCCCTTCTCGATTTTATCGAGTACATCGGTTAAGGATTTGGCTGCCTCATCATCCAAAACATCGTACAAAGATGGGTCTTCTTTCTTGCGTTTAAACAAGATGAGATCAGCCGTTGCACCACGTTTCATGTAAGCCAGGTTGCTGATCAATTCGCTGGAATCAATGGGGACATCTTTGCTTGAGTGAACGGCGATATCGACTTGGCCATTCATCAATTGTTCATCGATGAGATGGATAAATTGGCCCACAGTTGAGGACAAATTCCCTCCTAAACTTCGGTCACCCATGGACTTGAATTGAATGATTTCCGTCGCAACTCCAGCCTCATTGAGAGCCGAAGCTACGGACCTTGCTTGCCACATTGCGAGGTTGGATGAGCGGGTTCCAATTCGAATCGGCATGTCTCCTCCAGATTTAACCGACTGCTGTTAATGCACGAATGGATGTTTCGACATCTTGCGATACTTCTGCCAACAGGTTGCTGTTTAAACTGCGGCTTGTGCTGTTAACATAATCCATCAATTCTGAAAGGTAGAAGGAACTGTTTTGCTGACATATCCACGTCGCTATTTCCCGGGCAAATGCTCCGAGTTGCGGTATTTCCTTTTCGAGGGTGGATGAGGAGGTTTCCCAGGACGTAGACAATTCTTCCATTTGTCCGTAGATAAAGGCTCGGAATCGTCCTTCATTTTTGTTCGTCAACGCTTCCATGTAACGATTCTGAATGTTTTCGATGAGTTCGTCTCCTTTGCCCATGAGAATTTTGTATTCCGTCGGATCGATGTTCCGGGCAACTTGAATCCAGTGTTCCATTCCAAGCAAGTTTTGATCTTTTGAAATACCATTTTGTTCAATGGATGGGGGCCATGAGAAGTCAAGGATTGCAGTCTCACCAATGATTGGTAAGGGTTTGGCTTCGGTGTATTCTGGTGAAGAGCAGCGCATGGTTGAGATGACGATGTCTGCTTCGATTTTGGCATCGAAGTCGGAGTAGGATATCATCTTGCAACGCTCTGCCAAGGCTCGATTCCGGTTCGCAGATTCCTGTGGGTTTCTGGAAACGACAACGATGTTTGTCTGGCCTAGGTCTTGAAGTGTTTCGACAGCCTTGACTCCCATTTCTCCAAAACCCAAAACAACGGACGAAACATCACCTTTTTCGGATAGAATGGCCTCAAGCGAGGCTGTGGCAAGATTGAGCATCGATTCGGTGGAACTTGTGTAGCCAAGCTCCTTGCGTATGATGCGAGTGGCTGAAATTACGTGTTCAAAAAAAGCAAGGTTAAATGTTTGAATAAGATTGTTTTCCCTGTGGATGTTTATTGATGAACGGAGTTGGGACATGACCTGCAGTTCACCGACGATGAAGGAATCCAATCCACAGCAAATTTTTACAAGATGCCTCCAAGCATCCGATCCAGTCATTGCTTGGAATGGGATGTCTTCCAGACCGGTTGTTTTCGAAATCCCTGAAGCGAGTGTCTCAGGATCGATATCGAAGCCTGCATAGAGTACTCGGTTGCATGTTGAGAACTCAAACACTTCAGCATCGAGGTATTTGCTCAGGTTTTGGATAAATGAAACTCGCTCAGACAGACGCAGTCCTTCGGTTGTAAGGCGTTTAGCGACATCGATGTTGCTCGAATCAAATTTGAGGGAGAGCAGGCAAATTTTCCCACCCATTTTCTCTTTGCCTACATGTTTGGGATCAGAAGGCATGCCAGTGGCAAGAGCCTCAATTTTTACCAATAAGTCAGACATTCCCAAATCCTCCTTGGTTGACACACAAAACATGAGTATACAACAGTTTGTTAACGATTCTATCCAGATGTGTTCCCGTCATTCAGTTCATGTTTGGTAATAACACAGTTCACATCGAGTGAATTGCATGACCAAGCGTAGCGAGCACACCTTCGTGAGTCATCTCGGTCATGGTTGGGTGAGCGTGTATTGTTTGAGCAATATCTTCGAGAAGCGCCCCCATTTCTATAGCCAGCGTCCATTCTCCAACAAGTTCACTGATATGGGTTCCAACCGCTTGAATACCAAGAATCCGATGATCGTCTTCTCGTGCTGTTACGCGAACGAAACCAGCGGTTTTTTCTGCTTCTTGAGTAAGAGCACGTCCATTTGCTGCAAGTGGGAACTTGCCAGTGATGATCGGATGCCCTGCTGCTTTTGCTTCATCGGGAGAAAGACCTACAGCAACAACTTCAGGTTCGGTGAAGACGATTGCAGGAACAGCCGCAGGTTCGTAGACTCGGTTTTCACCAGCAAGAATCTCAGCAACCATTTCACCTTGGAACGATGCAACGTGGGCGAGCATTTCGCCTAAATCACAAACGTCCCCGATTGCATAAACGCCTTTCATGTTGGTCTCACACTTGTTGTTGACCTTAACGAAGCCGCGCTCATCGAGAGTAACTCCAGTCGGTGCAAGTGCAGCGCTCATCGGCCGTCGTCCGACGGTGACAAGGACCTTATCCACGGTGAGCCGTTCTGGTTCTGTTCCTTCCTTTGCATCCTTTGGCGTGAAGAGTAGATCAACGCTACCGTCTTTGTTCTCTTCAATGCCTTTTGCGAAAACGTTTGTGTTCACGGATATTTTTTGTTTCTTAATAGCAATCTCCAACGGTCGACGCAGTTCTTTATCGAAAATCGGCAGAATCGAATCCATCGCCTCGATGATTGTCACCTCGCTTCCGAGCATTCGGTAGGTAATGCCAAGTTCGAGCCCAATGTAGCCACCTCCAACGACAGCGATGCGTTTTGGTAATTCCTGCAAAGAAAGCGCTTCTTTGGATGAGAGAACATGTTCACCGTATTTCATAAACGGGAGTTCAATGGGGATCGATCCATTTGCGAGAATGACATTTTCCGCTTGAATAAGCAATGCATCTTTGCCCTTACCAATCTTGACGGTTTTCGCATCTTGGAATTCGGCCCAACCATGAACAAGTTCCACGCCCGCATTTTTCAGAAGAGCTTCAACACCTTTGTTGAGTCGATCAACGATTGCGTCCTTCCATGCGATGGTGCCTTCCATTTTGAGTTCGGCAGGCCCTGGAATACTGATGCCCATGTGCCCGCCCTTCTTCGCATGTCCTGCAAGTTTGTGAAATGTGTGGGCAGCATGAATCAATGCTTTGGAGGGAATGCATCCGCGAATCAGGCATGTGCCGCCAGCACGTTGACCTTCAACGATAACGGTGTCCATCCCAAGTTGACCAGCTCGAATAGCGGCAACATAGCCGCCAGGTCCAGCGCCAATAACCAATACTTTACAATTTCGAGTTTTCATTTCATTGCCTCACATGAAGATGGTTGCTGGGTGCTCCAGCATCGATTTAAGCAATTGAACCAGACTCGCACCATCGTGTCCATCAACAACGCGATGGTCCCATGAAGACGAGAGGTTCATGATTCGACGGACTTCAACACGTCCATCGACAACGACGGCCCGGTCTTTTGCATTGTGAACGCCAAGAATTCCGACTTCTGGCTTGTTGATGATTGGAGTTGCGCCTAGGCCACCCATTCGGCCAAGACTCGTTATGGTGAATGTGGAACCAGAAAGTTCGTCGACACCAGCCTTACCTTCCCGAGTCGCTTGAGTAACGCGCCCCATCTCAGCTGCAGCGGTCCAGACATCCATGGCCTCGACGTGTTTTACAACCGGCACGTAGAGTCCACGGTCCGTTTGTGTAGCAATTCCCAAATGGATTGCTTCGTGGCGAGTGACAACACCAGCATCGTCATCGAACAGAGCGTTGCATTCCGGCCGTTGGCCCAGCCCTTTAACGAGTGCAAGCATGATAAACGGCAGGTAGGTAAGTTTTGGCGCTCCTTCTGGTCGAGTGGCATTGAGGTGTTGTCGAAGCGATTCGAGTTCGGTAACATCGACCTCCTCAAAGTAGGAGAAGTGAGGAATTGTGCTGTAAGACGCCATCATTGAATCTGCAATCTTACGCCGCAGTCCAATGACCTTGATTTCTTCAGTGCCAGTTTTGGCTACCTTCGCAGTGCTTCCCATCGGCATCGATGCTGAAGCGCGAGTCGCTCCTCCACTGAGGTGAACATCAAGGTCTGCATGGGAAATACGTCCTGCTGGTCCAGATCCTGCCACATGGTAGAGATCCACACCAGCGGCACGAGCGCGTTGTCGAACTGCTGGACTTGCGAGTGGTTTGGTGCC
The DNA here is from genome assembly GCA_002502215.1 of Euryarchaeota archaeon UBA124. Lineage (GTDB taxonomy): Archaea > Thermoplasmatota > Poseidoniia > Poseidoniales > Poseidoniaceae > MGIIa-L2. The sequence continues at coordinate 1,500 of DAPT01000024.1, read as the reverse complement.
AGGGGCACGCTCAACTGCCGGCCCTGCTGCAGCAACAGGTGTAGAAACAGATTCAGACGGAGCCGCTGGTTCTGGAGCGGGTTCAGGTTCAGCAACAGGTTCAGGTTTTTCCTCAACTGCAGGTTCAGGTTCTGGTTCACTTGCTGATGCATTTCCATCTCCATCGACTTCGAATTCAATGCACACGACTCCAACAGGAAGAATATCGCCAGCATCGCCAATAATTTTCGTGACCGTCCCGTCACATGGTGCGGGAATCTCAACGGTTGCCTTATCGGTCATCACTGAGAGAATGGGGTCATCTTCTTTGACAACGTCACCGACTGCAACCATCCACTCGACGACTTCACCTTCGACGACGCCTTCTCCGATATCTGGTAATTTGAATGCAAATGTTCCCATGTTTATTCCTCCTGTGTTTTCTTAATTGCTTCAGCGATTCGCTGAGGACTCGGCATGTAATCCCATTCCGTTGTATGAGGGAACGGTGTGTCCCAACCTGTGACACGTTGAATTGGAGCTTCGAGGTGGTAGAAGCAGCGCTCTTGAACCGACGCACTCATTTCTGCGCCAAATCCACTTGTCTTCGGCGCTTCATGGACAATCACACATCGACCGGTTTTCTTTACGGAGTTGACAACTGTATCTCTGTCCCAAGGCACAAGTGTCTGCAAATCGATCAATTCACAATCGATTTCTGAATTTTTGATGGCTTGTTCTGCGACGTGAACCATCGTACCGTAAGCGATGACGGTGCATGCTGAACCCTCCCTAACGATTCGTGCTTGTTCAAGAGGTACGGTGTAGTGATTCTCGGGAACATCTGCATCCGGATGACCGTTCCATGTTGGTACATTATGAGGGTCACCGTAAAAAGGCCCACGATAACATCGCTTGGGTTCAAAGAAAATAACGGGGTCA
>DAPT01000024.1:0-258 GCA_002502215.1 Euryarchaeota archaeon UBA124 | reverse complement strand
GGGTCATTGCTCTCAATGGAAGAAAGCAATAAGCCCTTTGCGTTGTATGGAGTTGAACAGTAGACGACTTTGAGACCAGGAGTATGCGTAAATTGAGCCTCGGGTGACTGTGAGTGATGATGTCCGCCTTTGATTCCTCCACCTGCCGGTGTTCGGATCGTTACAGGTGAAGAAAACTCACCGCCAGAACGATGACGAAGTTTGGCAATTTCGTTTACGATTTGATCGTATGCCGGGAAAATGTAGTCTGCGAATTGA
>DAPT01000091.1 GCA_002502215.1 Euryarchaeota archaeon UBA124 | reverse complement strand
GTTGCAACCTCGTACATGGATGAAAAAGCAAAACTTCAGGAAGCTGGTGAAAAACGTAAGCGAACACGAATGGGGCACGGATTTTGGCCACATGAGGTTCTTCGAGACACCATTCTCTTTGCCTTTATGGCTGCTGTCCTGCTCTTCTACGCATGGCTAATTCCACCTCCATTGCACGGTGCGGCAGATCCGTATGCGCAAGCAGGGTTCGTTTTCCCTGATTGGTACGTACTGTTTTCCTATGGATACCTACGATGGGGAGAATATCTACCGCAATTCACCGTCCCTACTGGTTTCATTGGTGACATTGTCGGACAACCAGTCTTCGCTTGGAACGCTGCATGGTGGGGCGCTGCACTGACCGGCATTCCAGTCGGCATCCTTGCGCTTCCACCGTTCCTCGGAGGCCGAGAGAAGCGACCTGTTGAAGACCCGTGGTTTGCGGCAGCAGGTGCTGTTTACCTCGCCCACATCTGGTTCATCTCAGTCTTTTCGATCAACATCTTCCTTGAATTGTACGGGAAGAATCGGTCGGATTATTGTAAACTTGATTCGCACGGCGATCTGTTGTGTGGAACGAGGTCTCCATGGATTGCAGAGATTTTCAATGCTGTGCCGTGGATTTTGACGGGCATGCTGTTATGGATTGTCATCTACTTCGTTGGCCGGAACATACTCGTCAAAGCATGGGGCTCTGGGTTTACACCCGAACACGGCAAGCGCCTCATCGTGGGAGCTCTCGTGATTTCAGCAGGAGCTTCCGTTGCAACCTTCGAAACATACGATAACGGATTCTGGGAAGCAGGCGGACTCTTGACCATCAAAGGGCTCACGCACGATTACTACCCAGAACTTGAAGCAATGCGTACGCAGCCTGCTGATGTTCATGTTCATGACACGAACGAATTCACGGACGATCGGGGCTACACGGACGGAATCGTACCCGCTGCAGCATGGCTGGATTGGCAGATATTCCAACCTGCTCGAGAGCAAATCATCGATTTCAGCGACGCAAACAATCACCAAGACCCTGCACAGGGGAGCAACGCTGCAGGTACAACCGTTACCATTTCCGGTGAAGATGGGTACAGTGATTCTGGATCCTTCACCGTTTCCGGTGAATACACGGACGAAGCACTTCCAACCGATGTCACATGCGAGTACCGAGCCAGCGAGCGAAAAATCGATGGCGTCAACACAGCGACGATGCTTTCCAGCACCATGAGCGTAACCGATAGTTCAGGCAAGGTACTGGCATCGTTCACAGGCTGTGAAGGAGCAGAACTCAATCTCCTTCCTGGCAACTACAACTACGAATTCACGCTCGTCCCAACCGGTGCACTGGCCCAAAACGCCTCCATAACGACAGAAACAACGTTTGCAGTTCGCACGTTCCAACCACTCCTTTTGTGGGACGATAACTCAGGCGTCCACTCCGGAAAGGTTGTTGATTTGACCAACGCCACAGTGATGGCCATGGTTACAAACAGCGGTGGAGACTACAGTGTCACAGAGAACCCATCCTATCACGTCAATCCGAAGTCACTCGATGCTAAACTGACCTACGCCATGTTCATACCGTGTCTGACCTTTGGTGCGGTTGTTATCGTCTTGTTGCGATCCATGGCTCGTGGGTATGAGTTTGAGATGAACAAGTGTTACGGCTGTGACCTTTGCGATGATGCATGCCCAGTGCGACTCTTCAACGGCGGAGACAAACTCAACATCATCTACAACTCCTGGAACAACGAAGACGATGGTGTTCCGTTGTACTCCTGTTTGACCTGTACAGCATGCACCAACGCATGTCCTCAATTGGTTAACTACGATTCTTATGTCGATATTCGCCGAAGTCTCATCGTTGGCGGACCTACAGCAGAGATTCCTCACACAGTCCTCCAAGCAGTTCTCGCAGCTGAAGCAGAAGAAGCCTCAAACGAAGACTTCATTCCTGTCGAAGAATACCCAATCTCCTCAAACGTCGGTTATTACCCTGGATGCGTCGACTACCTCGATCAAGAAATGGTCTTCTCCCACGTCAACGAAGGTGACATGAACCTTGGAGATTCGACCACTGCTGCCTTTACACTCTTCGAAGAGATGGGTCACGATGTTTCCTATCTTGGACGTGACTTCCTCAAGTGCTGTGGCCACGACCAAAAGTGGCAAGGACTTACCGAAGTCTTTGACAAACTCAAGGCATACAATCAGAAGAAAATCGAAGCATCCGGCATTGACACGCTGGTTTCATCCTGTGCAGAGTGTTTCAGAACGTTTGCACGTGATTATGAACTCGATGGCGTAAAGGTCATGCACACGACCGAATATCTCATCGAGAACGGCTTTGACATGCAACTGTCAACCGATGCTACCACGGTCACATACCACGACCCATGTCGTCTTGGCCGACAAATGGGCATCTACGATGAACCACGTGAACTCATCAACGCTGTTGAGGGTGTCGATCTTGTTGAGATGGAACACCACGGTGAGGATGCAATGTGCTGTGGTGTATCGAGCATGATGTCTTGCAACGAGAACGCCCGAGCACTCCGTGTCGCACGAATGGAAGAGATCAAGTCGACTGGAGCAGATACGATGCTTACGTCTTGCCCGAAGTGTGTTTCTCACTTTGAATGTCTCAAGTTCGAAGGCGATGAGCGCTACGAAGACATCGAGATTCTCGACGTTGTTTCCTTCCTCGCTCGTGAAGTCAATGCGAAGAAGAGTGAACTATCAGCACCTGCTCAAACAGAAGTCGAAGCTTGAACTCACTCTTGTGGTGGGGCTTCTTCTTCCATACCGACGATCTCGTAGTTTGATGGGAAAAGAGCGATGAGCACACCACCGATGAGACTGATGAGGCCCCACATGAATTCTTGTTGAACGAAAAGAAGTTCAAGTCCAATCACACAGAGAATAAGACCGCCGATGTTGGAAGTCCATACAAGTGTCTTGAATGTACCAAGCGATACGCCGGTTGTTCCTTCCTTTCGGTAGGGCCCAAATTCTCCACCAAATCGTTGTGCAGTTGGTTGTTTACCTTTCTTTGACAATTCAATCACCTCATCGGTCAATCATGCTGATTGCGTCGGTTGGACACGCAAGAACGCAGAGTCGACATCCTGTGCATGCATCACGGATTATTTTCGCTTTTTGATTGCTTTCAACATTGATCAGTGGGCTGCGCATGGCAACCTTGTAAATTTCAATGGCATCATCGTCGCAAACGATGGTACACTGGTCACAGCCAATGCACAACTCTTCTTTCACGAAGGCCACTGCGGATTCTCCGCCTTTGAGCGAAGCGTGTTGAACACCACGCTGGCGATTCAGACTTGTGCGGATACGCTTCGCCTCTTCGTCGCGGCGACGTTTCAGCTCATCCGAGGACGTCATGGTCCACCTCAGCCATGGGTTGCCCTTCAAACTTGGCAACGCTCAAATTAACAAGTAAGTCTCCAAAACAATAGAATGCACCAACAAGAAGAGGTGGATTCCAAGCCGTTAATCCAGTCCATGGAACGTTGGCAGCCCATTCCCAGTTTCCAAGATACGTCCCCCATAATTCCATGAACAAAGCGAGCCAAACCATCGATGCATAGAGTCGTGGTTCTGGACCATACTTGGTGAACCCAACCGTTAGAGCGATGAGGAAAACCGCTGAAGTATCGGTCCCTTGAATCGCACCATAGATGACCAAAGGAACAAGTAGGAGAATGAGAGGCATTGGTGAGCCTTCAGGTAGACCCTTTGCAACCCGACGTCCGAGATCGAACAAAAAGTAGTGACCTACAGGAACAAACAACGGCATGAAACCACGTTGGTATTCATAGATTAGCCAAACCTCACTAAAGAAGAGTTCCATTGGTGTTGCAAAGGCCAATACCGCCAACATTTCGATGCGTTCTTTTCTGTCCGTAACCCAAAAGATGTACGAAAAAATACCAATGCACCAAATGTCTACAGGCCATTGTGCATAGGTTGCTGAGAGGAGGAGGCCAATTGCAATCGTTAGGACATACAGTACCTCACGACGCATGTGTTCGCTAAGGGTTCAATGTTTAAATGAACCACTTCGGGGTTTCACAAAGCAGCAGACTCAAGCCCCATTGCCAACATCGACAATTCTGACAACAAGGCATGCCAATTATGTGCATGCGTCATGAAGGAAGGATCTTCTTCTGAGGTGATGAATTGAGCACTTGGTGAATTGAGATTGCCCATCTCGTCCTTTCTTGGGTTAATTCTGTAGAACCATGAAGAGGCATCGCCGTCAACAAGGTAGACAACGGGTTCAACGGGAGAACCAGAATCTGTTTTCATGAGGGTTGGTACCCCTTCCTGAATCAAGAAATCTTCCGAATCCGAACTCCCTTTTCCATACATGAGTTTCTTCATCTTCCGGTTCGAGAGATTGAGTAACTGTTCACCTGATGTTACAATCATGATGCCTAATCCGTAGGTTCCACGGTTGTTTTTGATGTATGCAACCGGTTTTCGATCGATTCCTAATGCAGCATATCGCGCCTCAAGCATTGCAAGGAAAACATCGACGTCGCTAGCAAGTTGAATCCGACACGTTTCCTTCTCCAAACATTTCTCTTCCGATACAAAAGAGTCGCATATGAGATGCCACGGATCAATACCAATTATTTCACTGATTTCTTCAACAAGAGGGCGAAGATAATCAAAATGCTGAGATTTTTTCCTTCGATGCCATCCCATCTGAGGACTAGGGAGCACCCGTTTTGCAGTTAATCCCTCCAAATCTCCGTCTGTGAGATCATTGTTTAATAGGATGAAATCAGGTTGTTCACCTTGAACGAGAAGAATACCCTCAACGACATCAACCTGGTCAAGCGGTAGCGGACCATGGATTCCATTGAGCGAATCGAGACCATCGAGTTCAGGGTTACCAACAGTGCATCGATAACCCGCTCGTTCAATCAGTTGGCAAAGCGTTCGCAAATTCTCGACATAGCCTTGGTTTCGAGTGTGCGACTCTGGATAAATGTGGACCCATTTGCAGCCGGGTTGGTGGCGTTCAATGTGTGCAGCTATTCGTTCTGTAAGGTTAGGTATATCCGATTCAGAGGTGTTGTTAAATCCTGCAGGAAATTGGTTCGCATCGACAACAGCGACTTTCCAACCTGCATCACGAATGTCGACACTTCCGTAGATTGGAACATCGATTTCCGATCGTTTTTTGTTCATCCAAGCAATGATTTCATCTCGCTTCTCATCGAGGATACCGCTCAAATCATGGACAAACGTCATCAGATTACCTCCGCAAGTAGTTCATCAATCGAGCGATGATGTTGAGGCTTGTCGTAACCGATGAGATGAAGCGACTCAAACAGACCAAGGCCCAATGCAATTTCAGGTTGGTGGCGAAGAAGAGGTTCGCAGAAAGCCCATCGTGACGATATCTCTTCAATCTGTGCTGAATATTCCTGCAAGCAACTGTTCAGGAGCGTTGGCGAGGTTGCAGTGCCTGCAGGAAGTTTCTTTCGTGTAACCACACTGCTTGGAAGTGAAGTAAGCGAGGCTGCTTTTCGGAGTGCTTTCTTTTCCAAACCGTTCGTAGGCAAGCGTTGGTTCATCGGAAGTTGGAGCGCGTCTTTACGATGCGAACGCCCCAGGAAGGGGACTCGAACTTCCAATGAATGAGCCATTGAGTGACGATCTACCAGACGGAGTTGGAAATTGCTGAGTTGGCCGTGATCAAGCTCAAACTGCAACGTATCTTGCAACGACGCCAAATGCGCTTCAGGACGGTGATCACCAACCCACCATCGCTCATCATGAACATCAAGTTCAGCCTTCGCAAATTGTTGTGCAAACGGATGATTCAACATTGTCAATCGATTCTCAAGTTCTTTTTTGTGTTCATTCAAATGAACATAGCGTGGATAACCGGCGTGAATTTCGTCCGCCCCTTGGCCACATAAGCCGACGCGTACAGACTGTGACATGGTTTTGAACAATGGTTGGAAAAACAAAACGGATACGTCGAGATCTTCACCATGCCATGACAAGGAAGGTAAATGCTTACCGAAGGAATCTTCCTCCATAATTGATTGATGGTGGTTCAGGTCCAAGGAGGATGCTACAAGTTCTGCAGCAACCCAATCGGGGTTGTCTTCGCTCTCTGCAACTGTCCAGCATTCTGGTGTTGGCCGATTGTATCGCTGGGCTGCATCATTCGCTACCGCAGCAACAAGCGATGAGTCAAGACCTCCTGAAAGAACAATTCCAACGGGGACATCGGCCATCAGACGCTGACCTACGCTGTCGATGAAACCATCAAGAAGACTTTGAGCACCGAGGGTTTCATCGTATTGTCCGGAGGGCGTCATCTTGGGTTTTGAAAACCGATATGAATCGGTGAGTACGGGTTGTCCCTCTTCAAGAGACCACACCTCTACGCAGCCTGGACGAACCTGATGGACATCGAGAAACAGAGTTGTAGCATCGAGGGGATACTCCCAAACAAGACGCGCCATGAGTGCTTGCTCATCGAGTTGTGGTTCAAACTCGGGGTGGGCACGGAGTCCTTTGACTTCGCTTGAAAAAACCAAGGATGATCCGACAAGTGAACGGACGAGGGGCTTAATTCCCATCTCATCCCTCGCGAAGATTAATTGATTGTTGTCCGCGTCCCAAAGAGCGAAGGCAAACATACCGTCCAACTGTTTAATCCAGTCACCATGGTCTTTTGCACTGGCTTTTTGATCGGAACGAATCGACTTCTCGTAAAGTGCAAGAATTGTCTCACTGTCACCAAACGTTCTCCATGAATAATCGTCCATCGAAGAACGCAGGGATTCAAAATTATAGATCTCCCCATTCGCAATGAGGACGTTTCCCTCTTGCGACTGAATTGGTTGAGGACTTCCCTCCAAATCGACGATTGCGAGACGAGCATGTCCAAGACATATCGATTCGTCTTGCCATATGCCTGACCCATCTGGTCCTCGATGATTCTGTAACTGAATCATCTTTCTGACGATGCTTGGCTCAGGAGCTCCAAGCATACCTGAGAGGCCACACATAATCCAAAGTTTAGGCCCCTGCCTAAATAGAATTGCTTTTGCTTGAAATCACCAAAGCGGATACCTGAAGGCAGTGACTACCATCAAGATGACCGCAATTCCAAAAAAGGTGTAGTACACTGTCTGAGGTGGCTCTTTGGAATCGTCATCGCCGTACATGGTTACCAACAGTCAACCCAGCAGGTCACGATTCTAAAATATGGCGGCGAAATGGTCTCACATAATACCCAAAAATGGGTCAACCACGAGAATCACTGCTAAGGGAATCAAGAGCATTGTAGCGTTGTCATCGATGTAACGGAGGCGAGGCCACTCTGAGGCAACACAAATTGGGCCCATCAACGCAACGAAGAACCAAGGCGTGTCTACAAAATAAGCGCATGAAGCCCAAATAAGGGCTATGCCAACTGCTCCAGCCAAAATTACGGTGTTGGTTGAGACCTCGTTTCGACGTAGTTCACCGAGGAGCGGATCCCCCAAGGAAAGGCTGAGAATTAATGGATAGGCGTAGGCTGGATCGGGTGCCAAAAGGAGAACCATTCCGACCCCTAGTGCACCCCAAGCAAGTGCAGAAACTTGTTTTGCTTCATAGGAGCGCTGACCAACGATTGTCCAACCTATGCGCAGGCGTACGGCCTCTGCAAAAACAGCGATGATGATGACGGCAGAAACGATTTGCTCAAGCGTGAGCGAAATGGCATCAGCGACTTCGTTGCCAATCTCAAAGTACAAAAATGGTATGAAGGACATGCCAAGATGAATCGCTCGCCTTAGCACGTGTCCCGACATTCCGCCAACCGAAAGTTCAACCGGATTCGTCAATTCGACCTGATCACTCATTTCCGTCCCTCAATTGAGCGTATGCATCTTCAAATGAAATGAAACCTTCCTCGATTTTCGTGAGAAGGGAATCAAATTCAGGATGTTCGAGTAGACGCCGCTCATGATGCGACAAGAGTCGTTCACGCCAGCGTGCACGCCCAGCACGCATCGATTGCTCGAGCGTCAGCAGCATGGATGATGCCTCTGCGACACCGTCACCATACAGTGCGCTGACCAAATGGACATTCGGTGCATCCTCGTGCCCTAGGTGCAAGGATTCTCGTAACTCATTCGCATGACGCTGAGCACCGTCGAGATCGGATTTGTTGACAATGACTGCATCTGCAAGCTCCAGTAAACCTGCTTTTTCTGCTTGTACACCGTCGCCGCGTGCTGGCCCTTCAACCAACACGATTCGATCTGCAACGGCAGCACATCGAACCTCGGACTGGCCCGCACCAACGGTCTCAATGATGACTTTGTCCCAGCCGACCTGAAGGAGACAAAATGCCATATCTCGGACAACAAGAGGTACCGAGCCGCTGGTTTTTCGAGTCGCCACAGAACGAAGGTAAACAGATTTCTTTTTGATGTCGTCATCAACGACACTCATTCGAACACGATCGCCAAGAAGCGCTCCACCAGAACGGGGGGATGAGGGGTCAACTGCAAGGACTGCAATGCGAAGCCCATGGTCGACCCACTCGTGCAACATCCGGTCAAGAAGGCACGATTTTCCGACTCCAGGAGGTCCAGTCAATGCCAGAATCTTCCAATCAGAACCATCAGATTGGGGCTCAGAGAACCGAAGTTCACCGTTCTCAATCGAAGTAAGGAGGCGAGCAAGTGCTCGCCTGTCACCTTCTTTTGCAGCATCGATTCGATTGTCCAAGGGCTCACCTTCATTCAGATGGATTCCAATGCCATCCTGCGCCGTGACCCACGCCAGCATCATCCCGCTGGACAGCAGTGGCGATGAATTCAACCATTTCTTCGGATGTTGTTCCGGGACCAAAGAGGGCACGTACGCCCGCTGCAAACAACGGTGGCCAATCATCCTCGGGAATGATTCCTCCACCAAATACGATGACATCGCCCATGTTATGTTCTCTGAGCGTTTCACAAATACGAGGGAAAAGATGACCATGCGCTCCTGAGAGTGAAGAAATGCCAAGCAAAATTGCATCCTCATCTCGAACCGTCTCGATGATTTGTTCCGGTGTCCGGCGCAAACCGGTGTAAATGACTTCATGACCAGCATCACGAAGAGCACGGGCCACAACCTTCGCACCCCTGTCATGTCCATCGAGGCCGGGTTTTGCGATTACGATACGCAGTGGCTGGTCCATGTTCGGAGGAATCGACTGATGGTTATGAAAGAGTCGTTGGAATTCATACAATGCTCAACAATTCGGGGATGATATCAAATGTCAGTTCTACCGTCCGGAACCATGCCTTGGGATAGCGACCCGCTTCATCTGCAACCCAGCAAAGGATATTTGCGTGTGCGAAGAGTCAACCGAGCAATCATGGAAACATGGTTTCGAGAGATTTCAACCGTAGATGTCGACACGCTTCCGGAGGAAGGAGGAATTATTTACACGGCATGGCATCCTGGAGGATTGATAGATCCAATGCTAATGATGGCAGCCTTGCCGGGTGGATTGACCTTTACTGCAAAGTCGACGCTGTTCAACATACCCATCTTATCACGGATTATGAAGTGGATAAATGTCCAGCCAGTTCAGCGCTCACAGGATTCGGATGCGTCTCCAGAGGAACGAAAGAAAGCCAATTCCAAACTTGTCGATACATTAGCAGAACTCGTTGCCAACGGTGAGCGAATCGTCATCTTTCCAGAAGGTATGAGTCACACAGAGGCTTACGCTGTCGAATTGAAAACAGGAGCGGCACGGATACTGCTCGAAGCACATCGCAGAGCAAACAAGGGCGGTAAACCCGCCCCCAACATCGTACCAATAGGACTTCATTACAGCGATCAGCATAGGTTTCGTGAACGCGTGAGTATGCAGATCAACCGTGCCGTTGAGACACCACCTATGCCAAACAGGGAAGGAGCTCCCAAACCGACGCAAGAAGAACTCGTCGAACACGGAGATGTCGCTCATGACAGAGCATGGTGCCGTCAAGTCACCTCAACGCTGCAAACAGAAATCAATCGCATCAGTCACGCACAAGAGTCATGGGAAGACAGGGAACTTGTTTGGCGTGCGAGAAGGATGATTCATACCATTCGCAGTGGAGAGAATGTTTCCAAAATTGGCTACAACGAAGCCGTAATGGGTTCTCGGCGTGTTCGGGCGGCTTGGCAATATTTCTCGGTCCATGACCCGCAGCGCACGGAAGAGATCGAAACCAAATTCAAATCCCATCACGAAGAAATGGAACGAATCCAACTCCGCTCGTGGGAATTACAAGACCGTGAAAAAAAGATCTCAAAGAAAGCCTTCGTCAAAAATTTCGCGTTTTGGGTTTGGTCGGCGTCATGGATGCTTGGTTTCGTCACTTGGTCTGCAATGATCGCAACAGGTGCGCCCTATCTGTTCGTCCGTATGTTCGTCGCCAGGAAGGCACGCAAAGAAGAAAATAAAGCCGGAATCGGCTCCATGAAACTGCTCTATTCCATTGGGTTGTATCCGATTTGGTGGCTGTTTTGTGCTGTCTCACTTGGATGGTTTATTGCCTCTGTATCCTCGCCTCTCCAGGATTTCAAACTCCCTGGAATGATTTTGCCCGTGCTTGCAGCAATTCCGTGGCCGTTGGTATCGGCTATCCTTTTGCTTTGGTGGCCAGTTTCTGCCAGGTTGCATCTAAAGTTGTACCAGCGATTAAGCAAATCTTGGAAAAATCTCCGCTTGTGGTTCAAATTACGCAGTGGCCAAATCGAATGGGATTCACTCATCCACTCGCACCGGTCAATAGCGACTGAAATGGCCTCGATTGGGAGTGGTTTGGTTCTTCCAGGGGACCCAGATTGGAATGAGCCTCCCATCGGCAAAGATGATTGGGAAATGGTTCGAACCCGAGCGTCCTAAGGTCGATGCATTCGGATTTTGTGAAGGGCAACGAATAAGGGCGTTATGCCCAACCGTGTATCGGTGAGAAGTGTGTCGTCCACAGAACAACGTCTCAATGACCTACGCGCTCGAAAGGCTCGAAGTGAAGCTGGAGGGGGCCAAACACGAATCGATGCACAGCATAATCGCGGGAAAATGACCGCTCGTGAACGCCTCGAAATATTGCTTGATGAGGGCACCTTCCAAGAAATCGATGCACTTGTTGAGCACCGTTGTCGGGACTTCGACATGGATAAGAACGTCATCCCTGGTGACGGTGTTGTTACAGGTCACGGGAAAATCAACGGTCGAGAAGTCTTTGCTTTCGCTCAAGATTTCACTGTTTATGGCGGCTCACTAGGAGAAATGCATGGACTCAAGATTTGCAAGGTTCTTGACATGGCCTTGAAAACCGGACGGCCTGTAATCGGTTTGAACGATTCAGGTGGGGCACGAATTCAGGAAGGTGTTGCATCTTTGGGTTCCTATGCAGAAATTTTCTTTCGCAATGTTCGAGCATCTGGGGTTGTACCGCAAATCAGCGTGATAATGGGGCCCTGCGCAGGTGGTGCAGTGTACAGTCCTGCCATTACTGATTTCGTCATTATGGTCGACAAAACAGCACACATGTTCATCACAGGTCCAGAAGTCATCAAAACAGTGACCAATGAAGTTGTTTCCTTTGAAGATCTCGGTGGTGCGATGACGCATGCTTCAAAGTCGGGCGTCTCGCACTTCACAGCCGACAGCGATGACGCTGCAATCCAACTTGCACGAGACCTTTGCGATATGTTCCCTTCGAACAACATGGACAGAGCTCCTGTTCGCAAAACCTCCGATAGCCCTGATCGAATCTGTGATGCCTTGGACAATATGATTCCCGAGGATACCAACAAACCGTACGATGTCACCGACGTCGTTCGAGAAGTTCTCGACGATGGTGGCTTTTTGGAAGTTCAAGCCGATTATGCAATGAACATTGTTTGTGGGTTTGGCCACCTTGCTGGGCATACGGTAGGTGTTGTAGCCAACCAACCCAAAGTGTTGGCAGGTTGCCTTGACATCGATGCAAGCGACAAGGCTGCCCGCTTCGTCCGGTTCTGTGATGCATTTAACATTCCAATTCTCACCTTCGAGGATGTACCAGGTTTCCTTCCAGGGACCAATCAAGAGTGGGGTGGAATCATTCGTCACGGTGCAAAATTGCTCTATGCATACGCAGAAGCGACGGTGCCTAAACTGACCGTTATTCTGCGCAAAGCCTACGGAGGAGCTTACGATGTTATGTCATCAAAGCACATACGAGGCGACTACAACGTTGCTTGGCCAAGTGCAGAACTTGCTGTTATGGGAGCCGACGGTGCTGTGGAAATTATCCACAGGCGGCGAATTAAGAATGCACGCAATCAAGAGCAAGAACGGGAAAGACTGGTTGCGGACTTTACGGACACATTTGCAAATCCATACAAAGCAGCAGCGATGGGTTACATCGACGATGTCATCGAACCAAGTGAAACACGGTCCCGTCTTTCTCGTGCCTTGTTGATGCTGTTGGAAAAAGAAGAGATACGTCCTGCAAAGAAGCACGGAAACATCCCGTTGTGAGGAATTGAAATGGCGGATGAAGCGACCCGGAGAATGGCTGCAATAGCGGCGGTTCTCAGTCTTCTAGAAAGCGCAGATGATGCATCACAACGAGGACGACAACGCGGCGAGGCATGGTCACAAGATCATCGAAGAATAAACATGGGGCGTTCTTCACTCATGAATCACAGGAGCAACAGAAGTCCTTGGAGATGATACGATGACAGTGAAGCGAACAGTCAAAGTCAACGGTGAAGAACTGGAAGTTGAAGTCAACCTCAACGATGATGGAACGTACGAAGCAACCGTCGAAGGTCAGACCTTTACCGTCGAAGTTCCAAATGCGCAAGCAGCGCCTCGAGCCCGTCGGGGAGGGGGTGCCAAGAAGAAGAAATCTGGAACAGTCTCGGCCAGCATCCCTGGAAAGGTTGTAACCGTTGAAGTTAAGGAAGGTGACATCGTACAAGAAGGTCAAGTCATTCTTATCCTTGAAGCAATGAAAATGCAAAATGAGATTCAGGCTCCCGTTGATGGGACAGTGATCAACGTAGCTTGCGAAGAAGGACAGGCGATTGAAGCAAACGTTCCACTGGTTGTTATTGAACCAAAACCAACCGATGATGACGATTGAAGGGCAACAGTTCAAGAGGTATGGAAGAGAGGTCTTGATATGAGCGACGGTCCGGCATGCGATTTTCCCGGATGTGGTGAAGTTGGGGTTATCATTTCCCGACTTTCCCCTGAAGGATACCTCGTAGCCACAGGCAAGAAGGCCTATTCGTTCCGAGAAGCGTACCGCCGGTTCCATTATTGTCAGAAACATCATGAAGAACTGATGAACGGTGTCTGGTCTCGAGTTCGAAAGCCTGATGACAAAAAAGACGGCCACGTAGCCCCAACTGCGATTTAAGGGTGACATACATAAGCAACCAAGCCTTGTTGCATATATGTCCGGAGAACAGAAGGCCATTTCTCAGAAAGTTTTGGTGATTTTTACCACACTCATGTTGTGCTCATTATCCCTTTCAATGTCAACACCATCGATGTTGATTACCGAAGAAAAGGTTGAGGCGAGTAGCCCAGCAGCACGAAACAATTCAACATCCGGAATTCCAAATCCTTGCTTGGGTGGTGGCACCAACGCAACAGGTTCCATCGTTTCAGATGTTCTTGAGGTAAACGACGCTCCTGCAACAGCAACTCAGGCGAGTAATTTACCTGTGACATGCACCGACCTCTCGTTGCACAACTCAAGCGATCTCGACTACTTCGAAATACAATTGGTAACGGGCGTAACCTACTACGTCAATGTGACATTTTCTGACGCTATTCAAGACGTCGACGTTGATTGGGATGATTCAACAGGCGCAATACTTGATTTTGGTTCATCAACCACAGACAACGAATACTTGTCTGTACTAGCAACGCAAAACATCACGTCCTACGTGAATGTCTACCCTTTCATGTTCACTGGTACCGTTAATCCGATTACATACAACATCACGATTGAAACGGATAACCCAGGGGGTAGTCAAAGCCTCGAATTGGTGTATGTTAACATCATCAACAGCACAAATGCAAGCGTTTCGTTTGCCGGATTGCAATCCAATACAACCTACAACCACACGACCGTACTTACGCAGAATATGATTGGCAATACCTCCACATCGTACAGTCTGGGCAACGGTACATTCAATTCCTCAAATTCCTCAACCTACGGCTATGGTATCAACTACACATACGAGCGAAATCAATCCACCGTTGAGATTGTCACCCTCCTCTACGATGCAAGTGGAAATCTCATCGCTACAGGATCTGATCAACTGAATATCGATATGCTGGCCATCGAGGCAACATCATCAACAACCGGAGAAATTAATCTCACCAATCTGAGCATTGGAACCTCGTACAATCTCACGTGGATGGTGTACGATGAAAGTAACTTTTTGACAGCTTACTATGCAAACAACAACAGTGTTGTTGCTGGATTGAACGTGTCCGTTATCGATGAACAGGTGTACACCTTTACAGCCCAAAGTGAAACCCGAGACTACAACATCACCTGGGCTGGACCAACCACATCGAACATCCATGGTTTTGTCGGTGTATTGAGTTTGAATGGAACGGTCATCAATCTCGAGAACAATGAAAATTTCAGTGCATTTGGTGATGACTTCTTCATTCCGCAACTTCCTTCCATTGTTATCAGCAGCGCATCCTCGAGTGTGAACGCAACAACAAACGACGTAACCATACGTGGACTCGATCTCGTCGTTGGTGACACATACGACTATCGAATCAAGATTCTCGACTCGGGGAATGCAACCGTTGCGCAATCGCCGCTAACAACGGTAACTGCTACCTACCAAGGAATGAGTCTTGGGACATGGAACTACACAACCCCAACAACATCTGGAACATATTGTGCCTTTGCAGAACTGTATGAGGCGGATGGAACACAGCGCATTGGAGACATTCTGTGCTTTTCGCTCATCTTCGATTCAGATTTCGACGGTGTTGCAAATGAATTGGATCTATGCCCTTCCAGTCCAGCAGGAGCCATGGTTGACCAATACGGTTGTGCGGCCAATCAACGAGACACCGACGGTGATGGTGTCAACGATGATTTGGATGACTTCGTGAACGATTCATCCCAATGGTCCGACCAGGATGGCGATGGTTACGGAGACAATCTGAATGGAAACAATTCCGATGCCTTCCCAAGTGATGGTACGCAGTGGTCCGACCAAGACGGAGATGGATACGGAGATAATGCAAATGGATCCTATCCTGATGCATTCCCTACAGATGCTACGCAATGGAACGATGCAGACGGTGATGGGTACGGTGACAACGCAGGCGGAAACAACCCTGATTTGTGGGTGAATGATCCTTCGCAATGGGCTGATTCTGATGGTGATGGCTTTGGAGATAATTCGACGGGTACCAACGGTGATGCATTCCCTACTGACGGGACACAGTGGGCAGATTCCGATGGCGATGGATTCGGCGATAACCCGAATGGAACGAATCCAGATGCATTCCCGACCGATGCTACACAGTGGGCAGATTCCGATGGCGATGGATACGGTGACAACCGCAATGGCAACAACGGAGATCGCTTCCCAACCGATGGAACGCAATGGGCTGACCAGGATTTCGATGGATACGGTGACAATCAGGCAGGAAACGATCCTGATGCTTTCCCCACGGATGGTTCTCAATGGGCCGATACCGACGGTGATGGATACGGTGACAATCAAGGAGGAACAAACGCTGACAAGTTCCCGAACGACAGCACACAGTGGAGCGATGATGACGGTGATGGGTACGGTGACAACGCCAACGGGAACAACCCAGATCTGTGCCCGAACACTCAATTTGGTCAAACAGTAGATTCGACTGGATGCGCTGATAATCAGCTTGATGGTGATGGAGACGGGGTAAGCAATGACCTCGATGTTTGTCCAAATACACCCACTGGAGAGTCCGTCGATTTCAACGGATGTTCAAACACCGAACTTGACGGCGATTTGGACGGTGTAAAAGATGCTTATGACGATTGCAAAGCGACTCCGCTTGGTTCGACCGTTGATTCAAATGGATGTGCAGATTCTGAGAAAGACAGCGATGCAGACGGTATTCCTGATGACATTGACCAATGTCCTACCACGCCTGTTGGCAGCGCTGCAAACATCTTCGGATGTTCGGCTGAGGAACGAGACCAAGACAACGACCAAGTTGCCGATAGCGACGACCTATGCTTCAACACACCAGAAGGAAAAACCGTCGATGAAGTAGGATGCGCAGAGAGTCAAAAAGACAGTGACAACGATGGCGTATCCGACGAGGTTGACACATGCGCAGGAACGGCTCCCCTCGCTTTGGTCGATGAGAACGGCTGCAGTTCGTCGCAATTGGACGATGACAACGACCTCATTTTCAACGATGAAGACGTATGTCCTGCTACGCCTGTTGGTGAAGCTCCAGACGCAGAAGGTTGTTCAGCAAGTCAACTGGATGATGATGGCGACACCATCAGCAATGCCAATGACCTCTGTCCGATGACGAACCCAGATCCTTCGCTCGATACAGATGGTTGTGTTTCAAGTCAACGGGACTCGGATAACGATGGTGTGTTGGACAATCGTGATGATTGTCCTGAGACGAACGCGACCAGCATAGCCGATGACGACGGTTGCGCCCTCGAACAATACGATTCTGACCAAGATGGTTACAATGATCTTATCGATGCATTCCCACTTGATTCTGAGGAATGGGAAGACTCTGATGGAGATGGCGTACCCAACAAACAGGATGCATATCCTGACGATCCTTCACAAACCATGGCTGAGGCTGAAAGCGGTGGTAGTGGCTTCTTAATTTACACACTCGTAGCGATTCTTGTGCTTGGCGCACTTGCCGGTCTTGGCACGATGCGTAGGAACAACATGATGGGTGTTGAAGGAGTCAGCCCATTCTCACAAAACCCTGCGGTTGAGGGACAAATGGAGACCCAAATGCTTGAGCAACAATCAACAGATAGTACTGAACCTGCACCTGCCAATCAGGAATGGGAAGAAAACGGTGTCCGATGGTTACGCCAAGACGATGGCTCCCTGTTCTATCTCGACCCGCAGGCGAATCAGTGGGTTGCATACGAACAACCGCAGTAAGGTTGGATAAACACAGGCAAGCATTTAGGTTCTCAACATTCTGATTCTTAACATGGAAGGGGAACTTCAGCATGATCGATGTGCTGAATTCGCATTAAGCGCCATGATCAGTATGATCATGATTATTTTGTTTTCAGCCATTATTGCTGGAATGGCACTGATGATGATTGAGCAGGCGTTCATGGAGTCCAGATCTCAAAGCATTAACCAGTCAGAGACACTGGATGCAATCCCATACGTGCTCACATTTGAGGTCGATTCACTCGATACGGTTGACAACACCAACGATCGATTGTATCTCGTTTTCAAGTTCCCATTTGCCTCGGATTCAATCGAGGATTCATCGGTCAAGTGGGTGGTGATGGGTGATGACGGTAATACAGGAGGAACAGCAACAGAAAACAAGTTGGATTACTCTTCAGGAAACTTTGAACTTGCAACAACGCTCACTGGGAGTGGCTCAGACCAAAATGCCATTGATGAATTTGAACAAGGCACATACTACCACATCATCCTTGACATGACCAGTCCAAATGGCAATGGCGAGTATGATTTGAAATTGGATTATAGAGGAACACTTGTCCTTGCGATTGAAAACGGCAGGACAGCAGAAATCGATTTTTACTTGGGCAATGATGCCGGCCCAGGTTATGACTTATTGGGCTGATACAATGGAAGAACAAGACACCTTTGGACAAGTTGGGCTAGGAGCAATGATTGTTTTCGTAGGGGTGATGATCGCAATCATTTCATCAGCATCCGTGATGATCTATCAACTCGAAGTGATTGCAGAAAATACAGAATCAATTGTTGCAACAACCTCCAAAGAAGCCCATACTCAAGTCGTCTTTGTTGGCGCTTGGGTTGCGGATGCATACGACGATTATTTGTTCATGATTGAGTACCAAAGCCTTGGCAAAGAAGTCGAAGTTGAAGACGTTGGTTTCGTGCTGTGGTGTGTAGACAATACCGAAACGTTGCACAGGAAAACTGGAGACCTCGGTAGTTGGGGTTCAGGCCCAGTTCCAAACGTTGCAATTTGGGAAGTCGGTGGACAAATCGAGGAACCGGATTCTTTGGTCTCCGGCAAGCGGTATTTTATCGGAGTCGATGGTGGGACCGATGCGAACCCTAACAGCGATGAGTGCGGTCCAAAATTCATCCATGATCAAGGAATCGTGGCTTATTACACCATCTTCCTGCCCTTCGGAGGACATACCACGCAAGAATTACGAGCGTTAACACTCGGTCCTGGCGAATCGGTCACCTGAAGAGAAAATCGGTCTTGTTTCTTACCGAATTGGACATGGTTAAATCGAATTCAACGTTCGATAACGATTCAAATGAGGGCGTTTGATTTCGACGTTATGCCTCAAACAACACCCTGTGCAAGCATGGCCTCAGCGATTTTGAGGAAGCCAGCAACGTTTGCACCAAAGACGTAATCTCCATCACGTCCGTATTCTTTCGCAGTCTCATATGCTGCCTTGTGAATTCCGACCATGATGGCATCAAGTCGCTCATCGACCTCTTCACGAGTCCAAGAAAGACGAAGCGAGTTTTGGCTCATCTCAAGCCCAGAGGTGGCTACACCACCGGCGTTGCTGGCCTTGCCTGGAGCAAAAAGAATACCGTTCTTTTGGAAGACTTCCACTGCTTCGGGGGTGCACGGCATGTTTGCGCCTTCTGCAACTGCGATGACGTTGTTGTCAACGAGCATTTGTGCTTCTGCACCGTTCAGTTCGTTTTGTGTTGCGCAAGGAAGAGCGACATCGGCGTTTACTCCCCAAAGACCGTTTGGTGTTGGTTCTGGGGCGGATGCAGTGAAGACGACTCCATCGAAATGCGATGCATACTCAGAAATTCGTCCACGTCGATTGTTCTTCAAATCCATAATCCACGCAAGCTTTTCCCGGTCGATACCAGCAGGATCGTGTATAAATCCACTTGAGTCCGACATTGTAATTGGTTTACCGCCAAGGTCGAGGACTTTTTCACAAGCGTATTGAGCAACGTTTCCAGAGCCTGATATCGAAACAAGTGCCCCTTCGAAGGACTTACCTTGTGCTGCGAGCATTTCTCGTGCAAAGTAAACAAGGCCGTATCCCGTTGCCTCGGGTCGAATCAAGGAACCACCGTAAGAGAGTCCCTTTCCAGTGAGAACTCCAGCTTGGAACTCGTTGCGGAGTTTGCGGTACATTCCGTACATGTAGCCAATTTCTCGACCACCAACACCAATGTCACCAGCAGGGACGTCACAATCCTGTCCGATATGGCGCCACAGCTCCATCATGAACGATTGGCAGAAACGCATGACTTCAGCATCACTCTTGCCTTTTGGATTGAAGTCTGAGCCACCTTTTCCGCCGCCCATTGGAAGGCCTGTGAGGCTGTTCTTGAAAATCTGCTCAAACGCAAGGAACTTCAGAATCGAGGTATTAACGGATGGGTGAAATCGGAGTCCACCTTTGTACGGTCCTATAGCACCGTTGAATTGTACTCGAAAACCTCGGTTAACATGTTCGTTTCCGTTGTCGTCAACCCAAGGGACTCGAAAATGGATGAGGCGCTCGGGTTCAACGACGCGCTTGGCCATGTCAACGTACTCCGGGTGGCGCTCCAATGCAGGGCCTAAACTCTCGAGGACTTCCCACACAGCCTGGTGAAATTCGGTTTGTTCGGGATCGCGGGCGACAACTGCATCGTAGATATCTTTGACTATTTGCATAAGAGGTTTCCACCTTGAGCCTCTCGACCCTCAAAGTGTTTCTAATGGTTGTCATTGAATAGGTAGCCCAGAGGTCGTTTCAAACAGGTCATAGAGGACAGACAGTCATGAATCGTTCAAGTCGCTGAATACGTCGCTGACCCTCAGCATCGACGTCTGCCATTGCATGAATTGCTTCCTCAATCATCGCATGCTGATCAGGCTGAATCGACAGTAATCGGCGAAGGTGATCGAGCAGCGCCCATTCGTCTTCGCTGATCACCTCATCGTCAAGGGCTGCAATTAATGCAGATTGGTACGTTGAAACTGTGCCCATGGGTAGTTCAACATCACCCATTTCATCGAATGGGTTCAACTCTTCTCCACGGGCGATCGAAAGACAGAGCGCAGTATCGCTTGGTTGAACACCAAGTGTAGCAGCAAGAATTCTCAGAATTGCGGCCTCATCATCGGTGACAATTGAATCTTCGAGAGCGGTCTCGACCAATTGCAGGTAGAGTCGGTTTGCGGCCGTGTCTTGGAGCATAAACGGCTCACAGAGGCTATGATATTAGAGTTCTTTGTTGTATTACGTTATGTACTACGTTTGTGATACATTTATAGGCTGGAGTGCTAACCCTACTACAAGGAGGACCTCCGATGAGCAACCAAAGCACACTCACTTCGATTCGACTCGATGCTGATACCCTGCAAGAGCTGGACATGCTCGTTGGACAGGACGGCATCAAAAACCGATCCGACGTCATACGACTTGCAATACAACAACTCCTTCATGGGCAAGCAAAGCTACCTGGAATGAAAAGCGTGCGTGTACCCATTGGCCGCCAAATGGAGCGACATCTTGCCTCTTTGTACGAATTGTATGGCGTGTCTCACGAACAAGCCGCCTCCGAGGGATTGGTCCTTTACACTCAAAAGAAATTGGCAGAAGCCAAGGGAATCCAGAATGAACTCGATGATGTTGTCGCCAACGCAGTTGACGCAACTCAAGCAAGCAAGGAATACCACGAATGAAAAAGCGGTGAGAGCAGAGAGGGGATGGGATGATTTGGCCAAACGAAGACAAAACGCTTCCAGAGGCCACCTTCAATGCGGTGCAAGATCGGTCCAACTTGCACGGCTTAGCAACCTTGCGGATTCGTGCCCGTCGTGCACTACGTGACCAATGTGGACCCCAACACCACAACCCCCACAGCCCCCCGGATGACGGACGGGGGGACTCTGATTCCACACCTGTCTCTTGACGGTGGAAACCCCACACGTGCCGCGGCCCCCACTCCACGGCACACTCGATAACAATGAGCGAATGCTTTCGACAAGAATCCTTTAGAGGGGTCGTCATTGTTCTCTCAGTATGTCAGGCGAGGAATCCTCCGTTTCCTCAGAAGAGATTCGCTATCTTGCTCATGAAAAAGCTCGTCCCGGACAACTCGAGATGATTCATGATTGCCTCGCAGCTCTGCAAGCAGGTGGACATCACCTCGCTGCTGCTCCAACCGGTATCGGAAAAACTGCTGCAGCTCTCGCTGCTGCCATCGATGCTGTTCGGACTGCGAACGGACCACGCACCATTTTTTTCCTTACTTCTCGGCAGAGCCAACACAAAATTGTTGTCGACACCGTACGTAGAATAAACGCACGACGACCACCGCAGGAAAAGGTGAGGCTTGTGGACATGGTCGGTCAATCGAACATGTGTGTCCAACCGTTTGCCAAAGAAACCCCTCCACTGTTTTCTTTGCTTTGCAATCAAGCACGTTCGACTCGGAGTTGCAAACCATACCTTACCCAAGCACCTGGTCTTCGCCAAAGGATTCTCTCAGACCCCCTCCACGTTGATGAATTGGTTCAGATGACCCAAACCCATTCAGAGCATGGTGTTCCGACGCTAACATGCCCTTGGAAAGCAGCAAGAGAAGCTGTTTCTTCCGCCGATGTTTTTGTTGGGGATTACAATCACCTGTTTGTTGATGCTGTTCGGGAAGCTTCTCTTAATGCGATGGAGGTTGATTTATCCGATTTGATTGTGATTGTGGACGAAGCACACAATCTTCCAGACAGAATTCGAATGGGGATGGAACGTCGATTCACACCTACAGTCATCCGCAATGCGACAATCGATCTTGAAGAATACACAGAAACGATTGCAGAAGCGGCTTCGTCGCTTGGAACGGATGGATTGGTCCTCCAATCATCCCTTAATTCATGGGCGCTTAGTGTTATGAAGGCATGTCGCACACGTATGAGTGATTTGTTCAGAGACCTTCTGTCCGAACCCGCTGAGTTTGACGAACGCCGGGTACAAGTTGAACGTCTGCGAAACATCTTCCTCGCATCATGCGATGAGGTTGAAGGTAAGGTCGGACAGCAACAACTCCAGCAACAATCAGCAGTTATCGAATCGCCTGGTGAAGGTCTTGACCGGTTGAAAATTCTACGCGATGTTCTCCTTGAAGTGGAAATCAAAGTTGATGCCGATGAAGAAAACCTAAACATCGACATTGATGCACACCGAATAGGACACTTAATCGAAGACATGTTGCGATTCGGTGAAGGCACTGCCCTCGTTTATGTTCATGATGCAAAAGGGAAAGAAGGACGAATTACGTCGCATCTTCTTGATCCTGGATTGGTCTCAGGCCCCGTTCTCAAAAAGTGCGCTGGGAGCATTCTAATGTCAGGCACGCTTTATCCTCCAAAGATGTACGCCGATCTACTGGGAATTGGTCAGGCTAAAACAACCAGCCGGCAATACGATTCACCTTTCGCAAGTCAACGCCGCCCGATTGTTGTGGCAAGTGATGTCACAACCCGTTACCAAGACCGATCCTATCAAAATACCCAACGAATTCGAGCACACATCCAAGCGCTCTGTGATTCCTCGCCTGGTCATGTTGCAGTATTCACGCCCTCTTACTCAATGCTGAACGAATACATAGGAGAAGGACAATTTGATGGTGTTGTTGTACGTATGGAAGATCGAACGTGGTCAAAACAAGATGTTGACCAATTACTGGATGTGCTCGAGGATGCCAAACAAGCAGGACGACGTATTCTCTTGTCCGGAGTCTTTGGTGGTCGTTTGTCGGAAGGTATCGATTACCACAATGGTTTACTGGATGCTGTTGCATGCATCGGAATTCCGAATCCACCTCCATCAATTCATCAAAAAGCACTGCGAACCTACATTGAGGAACGATTTGGTCGTGCAAATGCATGGCGTTATGCATCGACGCAACCTGCCATCAACTCGATTCTACAGGCCATGGGGCGGCCAATTCGTAGCATTGCTGACCGTGCACTGATTCTCCTTCTCGACAAACGCAATACCGACCGCACCTACATCGAATGCTATCCGAGAGACACTCGGATGAATACCACATCCGAGCCTGAAACCACGAAATCCTTTGCACGACGATTCTTTTCAAGGGTTCAGCGACAATCCGAAGGTTCATCATAATCAAGCAGGAGGGGAACATATGAGCGAGTGGAAGCGTCTGTCGTTATCGGAAGAAAACAGTGGCCCTGAAAAGGAGCATAACCTCTCATCGAAACCCGAAATTCTCCATCAAGAGTTCCACGAGAATGCGGACCATCTTCACGAAGTTCGTGGAATGCATACACACGTCCTTGTCCAAGCTGGAATGCTTCCCGAAACCCACCTCGCTGATGTTCAACCCTCTCAGCGTCTGGATTGGATCCTGCAGGAGTTGCATGGAATGCGAGATCCTGACGGCCTCATCATTCCACTCAAGGGTGTTTCATCCGACGATGTTGAAATCAACATTCAGCGTGCGGACTCGGGAACAAATGTGAAACTCACCGTTCGAGAGGAAGGGCATCAACCGTTTGAACGGGTTCTCCCTCTAACTGGTGAAAACCTTGACGTGAGGGCTCACTTTGTGAACGGGCAGTTGCGACTTCGTTGGTAATTGATCAGTACTTCTTGTAACTCAATTCTGTGATCATCTTGTCCAAGGCACCTTGTGCAGATTGCTGATGGG
>DAPT01000130.1 GCA_002502215.1 Euryarchaeota archaeon UBA124 | reverse complement strand
TTCAGAGGAGAGTTCCTTCGATTCGGACCACTTTTCAACACCATCAGCAGTAATTATTGCATCAACTGAGTTTGCCGATCCAATGACACGGAAGGAAATCTCGTCCGAGTCTTCCCTCAAATCAAGGTCGCTTATTCCGAAAGAACCAGTATCTGGCATGAACATGGATACTCCGTATGGTCCAGCTGCAAGAAGGATTGCAAGAACTGCTGCGCCACCCATTCGGAGAGGATCAACACCTCCTTCCGACATGGTTTGGCCAGCGTAAAGCGATCCTATTCCAATCACGAGGACGATAAGAACGACAATCAGGCCCCACGAGCCACCTTGCAAAGACAGCAGCCCACCGACAACGATGACTGCCCATCCAACCGAGGTTAAGATGGTCGGTACGTCCGGGCCATCACTCGGTTGTTCCGTGGCTGCAAGGAGACCAGAATTTTGCTTCTGTTCTTGTTCGACGGGTTCTGGTTGTTTTGTTTCTTCTGCAGCATTTGCCTTACTCAAGAGTCCACTCATGTTCTCAACTCATAGAACCCTCGCATGGATAGGTTATGAACCCAACCCTATGAAGGTTGGATTTCCGAGGTGTTTTCAGGTTACAGACCCGGTGCGGCTTCTCGCCACTCTTCTTCCTCATCTTCTGCATTAATGAAGCGCCGGCCAGCCACTGCGGCGGCAAGTGCAACCATGGAGAGCGCCGGGATGATTTCGAAGCCTGGGAGGTAGATACCACGGACGTAAATCGTAATCATTTGAGATTCACGATCACAGCCACCGTTCTTGCATGAGAAGTCAGACTCAGCATAGAAATCGAGCGTGTGGTACGCATCGGTCCAGCCTTGCGTCTTCGGTGTTCGTATCTGGATACGGACCTTTGCAGGTGCAACCATTGGTTCAACGTTGACCTTGCTGATTGGGATGTTGATGTTGAATCCAGCTTCCTCAAGAGATTCTCGGGAGCTCTCCGAAATACCGACCTTCATGAAGTCGTATTGGTTTCCAAGGTTGTAGACCTTGAATTCGAAGTCCTTATCGGTCTTTGGCATGAGTTGAACGAAAGGCTCGACTGCTTCGACTTGGAGAAGTGCAAATTGTGTGATGGAAACGATCATTGAGGCACCGGAAGTTGCTTGGTTTGCTGGCGGTAATCCGTTGATTTCCTGCACGCTGCCTTGGACGACAAGGCTGCGGGCTTGCATAGTCATGAACGGTTGCGCTCGGACGACAACTTGGAAGTCTTCGTCTTGTCCACCGCCGACGTAAATATCACCCGGTGCAGCGGCTGCTAGTCCATCAGACGTAACAGACAGGGCAATCTTTTCGATGTAAGCAGTCGGGTTGGAAGCGGTACATGTTGTGAATCCGACGAGTGTGGAACCTGGCTTTACGTCGACTTTAATTTCAGCAGGCTGACACGTAATGGAAACAGCGGCTGTTGGAATCTGTGCTTGAGCTGGAACAGCAACAAGCAATAGGGATGCGAGGTAAATCACTAAAACGGTGAAGGTACTCTTTCGGGTTGACATCGTGCTCACTGTCTTAACCCACCCTATCGACCCTCATAACCATTGTGTCGCAAAGTGTCCCTACCACGATGGAAAATAGTGGGCCCGAAGGGATTTGAACCCTTGACCGCCCGGTTATGAGCCGGGTGCTCTAACCAACTAAGCTACAGGCCCTTGCCACTCCTGAGTGGAGCACCTTCATGAGTTTGCCGAATCGAACATTGCCAACGACGACTGCGAGGGTTTGGTCTTTGAACGAACCATCGCCTCGCAAGCATCACGAATTTCCTCAGGTACAAACACGAGGATACGTTCCTCCGATTGGGTCAGTGAGCGAATGAGTGGAGAGTGTTCTGCTGCGTCTCGGCCATCTTCTAGAATGATGCCTTGTTCGTACGGCATATACCCACGCTTTCCAATCGATGCTGTGACAAGGTCATGCACTGGATCAAATCCATTCTCGTCAATGAAAGCGGAAACATCTTTTTGAACCATGTCAAACATCTCGGTTGTCAGAGATGGAATGCGTAGTGACTTGTGGTAGTCTCTCCTGGCAAGAAGGCGTGATGCGTATCCAGAAAGAACTTCATCTTCGTGCGCTGCAAATCGCCCCATTGCCACCTTTATGTGCGAGTCATGCAACGAAGCATATTGATCGGGAGTTAGTGATTCATTGAGGAGCATTTGCTCGACTTCGCCGTCCAAAACAAGAACGCCTTGATTTGCAAGTTCTCGTGCTCGAACGAGCATTCGGACCAAATAAGATTGAGTCAGCATGTTGACTTTATGGAAGTACACTTGATTGTACATATGGTATCGAGTGACCAGGTATGCTTCAATCGCCGGTAAACCCCATGATTTGACGTAGAGGCGACCATCATCGTTGACCCGGAGGGCGCGAATCACCCTTGCACTGTCGAAACCACCAATCTGGGCACCGGTATTCGCCTGATCACGAATCATATAGTCCATACGGTCCACATCCAGTTGGCTGCTAATGATCTCTTTCAAAAACGGAGCAATCGGTACGCCGTTGCACTCGTTTTGTCCGTCAAGAAGAGCAAACAACCGCTGTTTTCGTTCCTCTCCAAGGACGTCATGAAGGACTTGTCCGATTTCGGACTCTTCACTTTCGAGGAGAATTCGCCCCCAGTGCTCGTGGGAATGAAATGTAGCAAAAACCTCTGGCGTCTCCAATAAATGCGAGTACGGAGGATGTCCGATGTCGTGTAAAAGCGCTCCGATTTGTACGAGTTCAGCATCGGAATCCGAAAGAAGACCTGGTTGGACTTCTTGTATCGATGAGGTCAATTCCCCGGCGAGGTAATATGCCCCGAGTGAATGAGCGAAACGTGTGTGGGTGGCTGAAGGGAATACAAACTCGCACGTCGAAAGTTGTTGAACGTTTCTCAGACGCTGGAATTCGTGTGTATCGATGATGCGTGCGTGATGAGCAGGAACCAAGACGTCGCGATGGATTTCATCACGAATGACGCGGTCTCGCATGGTAAATCCTGTTCCTGCCTTCCATTTCAAGGCATCTCTTTCCAAATTGCTCTATGGGAAGTGATATGCATTGGCAGTCTACAGGTCTAAACATGGCAGATGGTCTGAAAGGCTTCCTTGCTCGTTTGTCGACCGATGACCCGGAAACAAACGGCCCACGACTGTGGGTTATGTTTGCAATTTCCTTGTTTTTGGTTGCCACATTGAATTGGTACGCAATGGTCCGTGAGCCATCCGTGGTTGACGTTGACGATCTTACGGAATACATCAATGAGGTTGTCAAGGTCGAGGGCATGCTTATTTCTTGGGTTGAAGATCCATACAATTCTGGTGATGATCGGTTGGATGCAATCATCGACGATGGAACGGGCGTTGTTGAACTGCGTTGGTATCGACCAGGCGAATTGCCCCCAATTGGAACCAATGTCACAATCATTGGAGATGTCATCAACTACGAAGGGCGTATGTGGATACAAGCACTCGGTGCTGGAGCGATGAATTGGAAAGCCAGTGACATCCCCGATTCCCCACAATTATCAATATCCGATGTGGCTTTGAATCCGCAAGCCTATGACGGTGAAGTCATCCGAATAACCGGTTTCCTCTCGAAGTCCATTGCACCTGAGGTTGCGTTTGGTAACGCCAAACTCGGAGATCATCCGAATTACGGCAACTCGGAACACCAAATTGGAATGACAATCCATTCTGCCACCGATGGGTGGATCGAAGCTGGCTCGAAAGTCACGGTCCAAGGTGTTCTTTCGTACCAACAACGGGAACTTCGATGGAATCTTGGAGTACAAGGCCCCGACATTGAAATCGACAGAAATCACCCGATTGAGATACCGCTTCTCGATTGGTCCTCACAATCAACATGGATGTACTCCTCGGGGAGAACCGTGGATGTTGCTGGTACGCTATCCGTCGACAACGACACTTGGGAATTATCAGGCTCTTCAGGCTCACCGCTCTGTGTGTTACCTAGTGACGAGGACATCACGAACATCGATTTATGGAACGGCAAAGGCATTCAAATGCGAGGTAGGTTGGTCTGGAATACTGCGATGTCGGCTTGGTGCTTGGACAAAAGCGGGGAATCCAATCCTTCTCTTGTAGCAACCACATCGATCGACGATTTGTTGCTGATGCTCAGTGCTAATCCAACCGCAGTGCTTGATTCACCAGGAAAGCATTACATGGTCTCTGCTTACATGAAATACGCTTTGGAACCAAGCGTCGAGGATGAATCCGGTTATTTTGTCGATTCTTCTGGCTACACGCCTGGTTGGACAAGTATTGCAGTAACGATTCCAGGTCCTCGCTCAAGTTGGCTTGAGGCTGGGCAAGCGATTGTTGCAAACGTTACCATTGCATGGGATGACGAAAATATGCGAGCAGAATTGCTGGTGCACAATCTTGAGGAGGGTCAAAAAGCAAATCCAATGAACCTGTTGTGGAGCGACGGCGCAGTTGATTGGGGGTACGATAAAAACAAGATTGTGCGAATCAATGGTCTTGCAATGGAAGAAAATGGGACGTGGTATCTGAGCGAGCCGGGCAGTGACAAGCGGATTCTTTTGGACGCCGTAAACAACTGCATTGGCCTCGACGAACTCCATTTGGGAACGGCGATGACATGGGAGGGTCGTCTGCTTCAAGTTGAAGACGCAGAAAGTGTAAGCATGGTTTACACGTTGAGCGCTGCTGATGTTGATGACAACGATAACGATGATTTGAGCGATGCCCTTGAGTCCGCTTTTGGAACCAGCTCCAACAGCGAAGACAGCGATGGTGATGGCATCAGCGATCGTCAGGAATACATTGACCAATCATAGGTGATGCAATGATCGAAGCATACTTCCATGAATTGTGGTGGCTCCTAGGTGCCCTGTTTTTTGGAGTAATGCTCGGGTCACTAACCGGCTTAATTCCAGGTTTTCACGTGAACAATGTTGCACTTATTTTACTAGCGGTTTCGCCTGGGTTGCTCGAACTCGGGATTCCACTCTCTGCAGTTGCGGCAATTATCGTTTCAACCGGAACCGTCCACACCTTCCTGAATTACATTCCATCTGCGTTGATTGGAGCACCGGACGGGGATACGGCTCTGTCCTTACTTCCCGGGCATCGTATGCTGTTGGCTGGAAACGCAGCACGAGGTGTCGCTTGGTCTGCACGAGGATCACAATTGGGTCTTTTCTTGTCCCTGCCGCTGATTGTTGTTGCCCGTATCGCTTTCGGACCTGAACTCGATTGGTACAATGGTTTACGCAACTGGCTTCCAGTCATCTTACTGGTCATTTCACTGCTGTTGCTGGCAACCGAAACAACCCGACTCGATTGGCCAAAGTGGGTGCAAAAACTGACGGGAAAACGACTTGGAAACGACAGTCGTTTCGCAGGATTCGTCGCAGCAACCGTGTTTTTCCTGCTTGCCGGTCTGTACGGTTGGGCCGTGTTCGAGTTACCTGTCGACAGCCCGGTGGGAATGCCTTCACCTTCACTCTTGCTCCCAAGTTTGGCTGGGCTGTTCGGAATTGCAAATCTACTTGATATCTACGCAACCACAAGCCATCTTCCCCCGCAGAGGGAAAATTGGGACCTCCCTCCTGCGAAGCCGCTCATCGCACCATGTTTCTGGTCTGCTGTGGCTGGAGCGAGCATGGGGGTACTTCCCGGAATGACTGCTTCTCAAGCGACTGTTCTGGTCATGGGTGGTCGCAACGTGGCTGCGAAGGTCCAAGGAAAAGAAGGATATGGAATGGACTGGGAGACGCGGCGTCTGACCGAACTCAGCGACGATGAACTTCTCGAAATTGCGGTTGCAGAAGCTGAAGAGGGGTACGAAGGGCCTCAAACAAAACAGGATTTAGAGGTGATTGCCATCTTGTCCGCAGTCAACACGGCTGTCACCGTGATGGTTCTTGGATTCCTCTACATCATTGGACGATCACGGTCTGGGGCTACGCTTGCGTTGAAGATGATGTACCCAATCGAAACATGGAATTCTTCCCAGCCAACGGCAGATTTCGTTCGTTTGCTTGCCGTCACTCTCGCAGCCGGAATTATGGCGATGCCAATCATGAAAATTGTTGGTAAAGGTATGCTCCGGCTTCACGCAGCAATCCCTCTGCAGTCGATGGTTATGGGAGTCATTATTTTCGTTACTGCACTGGTGTGGCTATCCACTGGGTTTGTGGGCATTGGTGTCCTTATCGTCGGCACCATTCTCGGACTAATGCCACCTCGAATTGGTATTCGACGAAGTCACGGTATGGGAATCATCCTCGTACCAATCATGATTTACACCTTTGCGCAGATGGCTGATAACTTCGGTTTCATCTGAAATTCAGAGGTTTCTACGTACCAAAAGATATGAGGGGGAAGGCGCTGGGTCTAAGCGTCGATGCCGTATGCGATTTGAGTCAATTTTTCTTATCACCCTAATGCTTCTTGTTCCCGTGACACACCTTGTTGGCCCGGTAGAAGCAACATCTGCTCGCAGTCAACCGTGTGGAGGTACGATTTGCATCAACGAAGTCATGCCGGACCCAAATGGGTATGATGATGCTGCATGGCCAAACGGTGAGTGGTTGGAACTGCACAATTCGGGTACATCTTCCGTCGATGTTCGCAACTGGTATTTCTCGAACAAAGCGGCAAAGACGCTTACGCTTAATGCCGCTTCAATTGTTGGCTTTGACGCAAACAATGCATCAACCTACACGATTGCTCCCGGTGATTACATGATTGTCGCTCGAAACGCCTCAACCAACTTTTATGTTGCAAATTCGAATGATTTTATGACCCTTTACGATGCAACCAGTGGATGGGTCGATGAAGCTACTTGGAATTCAAGCTCAGGCGGAGTAAGCCTCGAAGAGGATTCATCCGACCCTTACAACGACTGGATTCCTACTTCCAATCCTACACCAGGATCCGCAAATCCCTCAGGAGGAGGAGGTACAGGCGGACCTGTATACGTTCAGAGCGATGTCATCATCAACGAAGTTATGGCTGATCCGTGGCCCAGTTACGACAACGATACCTGGCCCGGTGGAGAGTGGGTTGAACTTTACAACAACGGTTCTTCCAGCATCGACCTTGTTGGGTATTGGTTGCAAGACCTTGCAGGAAACACGATTCCGTTGGATGAAAATCATCTGATTGGCGCAAGCACAGATGCTTCAACATTCTTTATCCTTCCACAGGAAACCAGAGTTGTAGCCGTCAACGCCTCAACAAACAGCGGCGTTCTCAACAACGGGCAAGAAACCTTGCGATTGTACCTTGCAAACAGCAGCATTGCCGATGAGGTCATGTGGAATTCGAACCAACCCGGTTTTTCACTTGAAGCATCACCCAGCGGTGGAATGTGGCAGTACTCGACCTATCCAACACCGAATGCTTCGAATGCACCCCCACTTGATGCAATAACGGCACTCGGAGATGTCAAACTGAACGAGCTGATGCCTGTTAGTACAACGGATGGAGGGTCTGCACCCGAAGGAGAGTGGGTCGAGTTTTACAACACAGGTGCGGTTGATGTCGACCTCAATGGATGGTCAATCATTGATGGTATGGGCAACGTCATGTACCTCGATCCTGGTTCCATTGTTGCCAACAGTTCGCAAGGAAGTACAACCATAAAATCCGGCGAGCGACGTCTCGTTGAATTCACCAGTGAAACCCGCCTATGGGATAATCACAATCACCTCGTTGTGCGCGATGCTACTGAGACCATCGTTGACATGGGGCATTACACCACCAATTACGGTGCAAATATCTCGTTGTTACGTGGACAAAACTATCACGACCCTTGGACTCCTTCGATCGCACCATCGCCTGGACAACCCGAGCCAATACCCACACCGACCACGGGTGAGGTTCGAATCACGGAGGTATTGCCGGATGCTGTTGGAAGCGATTCTTCCTCGTATCCGAACGGTGAATGGATTGAAATCCAAAACATGGGGTCGGACGAAGTCGATGTTGCTGGCTGGAGGTTCTCTGCTGCGAGTCGAACACTCATCCTGCATCAGTACAACATGCCAGCCAAATCAGATACTGTTCTTCAGCCAGGGGAAACAACGCTGATTGCGCTCAACGGAACGTCTCAGTTCTATCTGAAACACACAACACCAGACCAGATTTTCCTGTACGACGGAAACGGAGAAGCAGTTCACTCGGCGCAGTGGACCCACACGCTTGAGGGCGTCTCATTGATCAACAACACCGAAACCCATGCAGGAGCTGGTCCATCTGGTACAAATGCTCCATCCTCTTCAACCACGTGGGGAGTGGATGACTGGGTCAACAGCGCTTGGTCAAGTCCGGGTGAGGAAAATCCGATCTGGCCGGCTTACTCTGGTTCCGAGAACCTCCTTGTAACTGAAATCGCAACCTCGTGTGATTTACCATCGTTTCAACCTGCAGCCGATTGGATTGAGTTGTACAACACTGGTGTCTCTGATGTAAATTTGAGTCGTTGGATATTGGGTGCGGATTACACCTCGAACCCACTCATGGGACGCCAATTCATCGACGCTAGCATGCTTTGGGAGTTGACGTCAAATGATACAATTCTTGCTCCAATGGACCGTGTTGTTGTGGAATTACAACACGACATCTTTGGTCCAAATTTGGAAGATGTCAGCACCATGAATCTATTGAATCCAGACGGAGAACTTGTCCTAACCATCGCCCCTCCGGCTTCATCACTCAGCACGAATTGCGCAACCTATGGGTACAATGCAACCAACGCCGAATGGCTCGAATTCATGTGGCCAACACCGGGTTCACCTGAACCAGATGCAACAATGATGGCTTCACTCGATGACATCAAATTCAGTTCCATCATGTGGGATGGCGTTTCATCGATTTCGACGGAACTGGAATTCTTTGAATTAACAAATATAGGAGATGAAAACGCTGTTCTCAATGGGTGGTCCGTACGAAGAATTGCTTCCGATGGAACGTCCTTTGAATCCGACATTACGAACTTGCAATTGAACGCTTCCTCATCGGTGAAGCTGTCAAACGATGTGTCAGCATTGGAATTGTTCGAAGACGGTGAAATCGTTGACATGGATATGGTGATGGAGAATCCAATTTACCTTCTCGATAGCGGGATGGCATTGCAGTTGATCCACCCAACAGGGATGGTCTCCGACACGATTGTTTACAAAAATGGCCCCGTGGAAAGCGAAGGTTGGAGTGGAGTCTCTCTTTCAGAGCCAGTAAGTGGAATTGACAATCTCATTCTCTACCGTGGCGACGGATGTGGAGTGATGACCGATACGAATCAGTCCATCGACTGGCACCAACGCTGGGGACGATTGGGTGCGAGTGATTTCTGCGGAGAATTGGGATTCGATGATGCAACATCAATTACACCGCTCATTGCTCCAGAACATGGGCTGATGGATTTGATGAATTGGATTGATGGGGCCCAAACATCCCTGCACCTCCATTTGTACATTCTGCAATCGAGTGAATTGACGCAAGCACTGGTCAATGCACACAACCGTGGTGTTGATGTTGTTGTTGTACTCAACGAACCCGAGGAGTGGTGGAAATCCAACGACAAGCAAGCACAGGAGGCCTACGCTTACACCCTCAAGGAAGCGGGTCTGAGTGTGCATTGGTTCGGTGGAACCGGTGATGATCCGTATCTCTACTTGCACGCCAAAGTCGCCGTTCGGGACGATGCATCGGTATGGATTGGCTCTGGAAATTGGAAGCCTTCATCGCTCCCGTACGATGGTGACAGAGGCAACAGAGATTGGGGAATCATCGTCGACAGCCAACAACTTGCAAACAATGTGAAAATGAAGATGGCCTTTGATGAGGGTTCATTGTATGTGCAACCTGTTTCAACAATTCCTCCAACAAATTCCTACGTTATTCCTGATGCTCAAATCATCCAGCAAACCACAGCACAGGTCTACAGCGGAACATACAGCGGACAGTTGTTGACGTGTCCTGATGATTGCGTCGATGGATTAACTAAAATGATTCAATCAGCTGAAGATGAAATTCTCCTCTCCTTGCAATACCTCGACCTTAACTGGAAGTGGGGTTGGGGGGAAAATCCCGTCATTTCTGCTCTCGAGGAAGCTGCGATGGAGGGTGTGTCAATCCGTTTGATCATCAACGGTGCCTATTTGGATGAAGACATCCAAGATGTTGTAGACCGCATCAACAACGACTGGAACATTACCAATGGATGGGACGCTTCAGCGATCATCATGAGTGAAGATGATGATGTCATGAAACTCCACAACAAAGGCGCTATCGTCGATGGTGAGTCCGTTCTTATCTCCAGCATCAACTGGGGTGATTCAGCGATGGTTCGTAATCGTGAGATGGGTCTCATCGTTACTTCCACCGAAGTTGCAGCACCGTATATTGACTCGTGGTATGCTGATTGGAACCGACTCGACAATGTGACCGACACAGACAACGATGGCATGCCAGACATTTTTGAGGTCAATTTCGGGCTAAATCGAACTGTTTCGATGCACAATGGTGTCTTGGAAGCCGAAGCTGACAACGACAATGATGGTCTTACCAACTTGGATGAATACACGCTTGGCGGTCACCCATTCAACTCGGATACTGATGGTGATTGCATTCCCGACGCAGTCGAGGTAAGTTGGGCACAAGCTACTGCTCTCGACCCCTCAGTGGAAGATGTGTCGCCGCACGACGCAATCAATCTGGCCGATGCCGATGGAGATGGAATCAACGAAGCGGACGCCTTGGGTTGTGACCTCGGGGGTGTCGAGCCTGTTGATACAAACGACAACCAATCGGACGAGCCAACTACCGATAATGACGGAGACGGCGTACTTAATTCGAATGATGAATGTCCGAATACACCTGAAAACACTCCAACCGACGTGACAGGTTGTTCATCCGATCAGCGAAATCAGAAAGCAGGTGATGCAAGTGGAGAGGCGGAGGAAGGGTTCGGAGAGACCTTCATGCTCCTACTGATGGTTGGAGGCCTCCTTCTGCTTATCGGAGCGGTGTACGGCATTGTCCAATCTCGCAAGGAAAACGAAGCCAGAAAGGATTTGGTCACCGATCAACACATTGACGATGTTGTTGGTACCGATGCACAATGGGAACAACCCGTGTTGGACGGACGAAATGAGGATACGACATCACCACTGACAAAGGAGCTTGGGCGATTCCCGGGTTGGGATGAGACGATGTTGCAGCAATATCTTGACCACGGTTGGACGTTGGACCAGTTGGAAGAATACTATCAACAACAGGTCGCTGAACAAGGATGACTCGCGTAACCTTCACAAAGGACCGGCTCTAAGGACTGTCATGGCATACAACTCGACGAATCCAGTCTTCCAGCCGAAATTTTGGAATTCGATTCAAGGTTACGACCGCATGACGTTTGAAGGCACATTGCAAAAAATTGCGATTCTCTTTGGGCTTGCAACGTTAAGCGCCGTTGGTTCAGTCGCTCTTGGCTTCATCATGCCCGGGCTTCTCTATCCGATGATGTTGCTTGGTATGTTTGGCACCATGGGAATGGGAATCTATCTCATGTTTTCTCGACCCGCAGAGCCGGTTGGATTTGTAATGGCATATGCAACGCTTGAAGGGCTCTTTATTGGGCCGCTAACATTGGTTTTCGAGATCATGTATCCAGGAATCGCAATCCAAGCCGGTCTTGCTACCTTCGCAGTTGTTGCATGCATGCTTACGATTTACTCGGTTGGAATTCTTCGACCAACACCAACGTTTAACAAAATCGTGTTTACGCTTGCAGGTTCCATTTTCTTGGTTTACATGATCAATGTATTCCTCATCTTCCTCACCCCTTGGACAATTCCATTCCTCCACTCGTCTGGGCCAATTGGAATTGGAATCAGTGTGTTCATCATCGTTGTTGCATCGATGATGCTCATTTCGAATTTCGGGATGATCGATGCCGGTGTTCGCATGGGTGCTCCAAAACAACAAGAGTGGTGGGGCGCCTTCGGCGTCATGGTCACCGTCATCTGGTTGTACTTCGAAATGCTGCGCTTGATTGCAAAACTACGAGATTCCAGGTGATTCGTTGACTCGCCCATTGCCAGTCGCTGATCTCAGTGATTTTCTGTCGGGAGAGGAACATCGCGTCCAGTCATTTATCCAAATAGTCGGAGATTCGCTTGCCGACATTGGCTTCTTTGCACTCACAAACCACGGGATTGATTTGTCCTTAATCGAAGAGACATACGAGGAAGCTGAGTCTTTTTTTATGCTCGATGACGCAGTGAAGCACTTGTACGCTAAACCTGAGATTTCACACCAAAGAGGATACACTGCGTTTGGCGTTGAGCACGCAAAGGACAATCCTGCACCGGATCTGAAAGAGTTCTGGCAAACAGGACGTGGTCAACAAGGGAGTGAAACCGATATCAAGTATCCAATGAACATCTGGCCTGACAAGCACACCCCATTGTTTGAACAAAAAGTCGATGCGTTGTACAATAAAATGGAAGCCATCTCAAATCAACTGCTTTCAGCTTGCAGTATTTACCTCGGAAAAAACGAGAATTGGTTGCCCGAAATGGCGAGTAAAGGGAACACAATCATGCGAATTATTCACTATCCACCGCTCGATTCATCGACACCAGAAGGAGCCGTTCGTTCCGCTGCTCATGAGGACATCAATTTCATCACACTTCTCATGACTGCAACCGCTGCAGGCCTTCAAGTGATGGACCATGATGGAACCTGGATTGATGTAGAAGGAAATCATGAACAAATCATTGTCGACTCGGGTGATATGATTCAGAATCTGACCAATGGGTTGTTCAAATCGACGACGCATCGCGTCGTTAATCCAGGAGATCCAACACAACGGCGGTTCTCAATGCCAATGTTTGTTCATCCACGAAATGAAATTGATCTTTCTCCGCGTCCTGAGTACATCGAACAGACCAGTGGTTTGGCAGATTTCCCTGCAATCACAGCAGGCGAATATCTTCATCAACGCCTTGCTGAAATTGGTTTGGCTTCGGTTCATGAGGATTGATTGCGATGCACATTCCGAGATTGCTCGCAAAAAAGCGAGATGGGCATGCACTCGAGCAGAATGAAATCGAATGGTTCATCCATCATCTCCATCAGATTCCCAATGAACAAATTGGAGCATTCCTAATGGCGTGTCAAATCAACGGACTAAATGCTCAAGAAACAACCTATCTCACCAAAGCCATGCTTGAGAAAGGTGAATGCCTCCCCAAACAGGACGATGCAGTCGACAAGCACTCAACCGGTGGAGTAGGTGACAAAATGAGCCTCATCCTCGCTCCTGCATTGCGCGCGTGTGGTGCCATCGTTCCAATGCTCGCAGGCAGGGGATTGGCACACACGGGAGGAACCATCGACAAATTGGAATCCATACCCGGATTTAACACCGGATTGACGATTGAAGAAATGATCAAAAACCCATGCTTCATTTCTCGACAAACCCCCGAAATTGCACCAACAGACTCCATTCTTTATGCGATTCGAGATGTAACAGCCACGGTTCCCTGCATTGGATTGATTACGGCATCAATTCTTTCAAAAAAGGCTGCAGAGGGAATCCAATCGCTCGTCCTCGATGTCAAATTTGGAAGAGCCGCATTTATGCAGCACTCCGAGGATGCTCGAGCACTCGCTGAATCAATGGTTCGGGTTGGAACAGAACTTGGAATCGAAGTAGTTGCGCAACTTACGCAAATGGATCATCCAATCGGCTGCATGCTTGGAAACAGTCATGAAATTGTTGAAACCATCGATTGTCTGAAAGGCGCTGGTCCTCATGATACCATGGAACTGGTACATGCGCAAGCCAATGCACTGGGATTCGACATTACAGAAGTCATTTTGAACGGTTCAGCCCTTGACGAATTCAAAGCAATGCTCGAGCGTCAGGGTGTTGATTCTTCCATTGCTCAGCAACTGATTGATGATCCGTGGAGCGTTTTGCAACGTGCTCCACAACAATACACGCTGCAAGCTGAGCAATCAGGATTTATCGCAGATTTAGATGCCCTTGCAATCGGTCAAGTTCTCTGTGAGGCCGGTGCTGGACGATCAGTCCAAGGAGCAGAGATTCACCATGGAATCGGCATCAAAATCCATCATCACATCGGATCAAAAATCGAGGAAGGGGATGCAATTCTTACGATGGATGGTCCATTTGGCATCGATGTACAGTTGATTCAACGACTTAAGAATTCGATTACGATATCCGATTACCAGGTCGCTACAAGTTCAAGAATTCTTGAAACAGTAGCAATTTCAGACTGCTCTACGACTTGAATTGATGGAAGCCATCATAAAGGAGATGTTAGTGGACAAACTCGCCGATTTAGCTTAGCTGGTGGAGCGTGGGACTGTTAATCCCAAGGTCGTGGGTTCGAGCCCCACAATCGGCGTATTTTTTACTAAATGCGATACCAGACAGTATTTGGTTTCAGAAACAGTTTGCAGTGTGTTATTTTGCTTCTACTTGGACCAAAAGCCGCCTTCGCGATTTGTATATCTATTTCAAGCGGAGAGAGAAACTCAAAACCGGACGCTAAGTGCTAGGCTAAAACCCGCACAGAGCCCTCTAATTCGATTAAGCTGATCAGTGGTTTGTGCGCTAAGTTATTCGGTTTTACGAACATTGATTGCGTTTGGGCCTTTAGGTCCTTCACCGACCTCAAACTCGACTGAGTCTCCATCTCGAATTTCACCAGTCACTTGGGACTTGTGAACGAAGAGGTCTTCTCCCTCTGTTTGTTCGATAAATCCAAAGCCTTTCAGTCGATTAAACCACTTTACTGTACCTGTTGGCATGAACACACTCAAATTTTCATTGTAATTAGAGTCATGCATTCCAAATCAGGTAAAAGAATCAGTTTGGTATGTTTTCTCAAAACGCGGGTTGCAATTCAATTTCTGTTAACAGGATTCTCATACCGCTTATCGCTTAGCATAGGGTACCGTTGTACACGTACATGAGTACAAGGGGTCCCATTGTATTCATTTACTTTATGAGGCGTGGGTATGTTATGAAGAATTTGCGAACACTTCTTTTTGCGTTGATGATGATGACGGCCTCCCTTGCTGGATGTACCGATATCGATGAACAAATTGACACAGATAACGACGCTGTTTTGGACAGTGATGATCTTTGTCCGGAGACCGATCTTGGATTAAATGTAGATTTAGATGGTTGTGCTGATAATCAGTTGGACGGTGATGGCGATGGTGTCATGGATGATGTTGATCTGTGTCCAACAACACCAATAGATACGACTGTTGACGCAACTGGTTGCGAAGTAGTTGCAGAGACTGACACTGACGGTGATGGAGTCGCTGATGCTGATGACCAATGT
>DAPT01000103.1 GCA_002502215.1 Euryarchaeota archaeon UBA124 | reverse complement strand
TGTCTCCACCGAAACTACGTCGGCTGTCACGTCCGCCTCCACCGAAACTACGTCGGCCGTCACGTCCGCCTCTGTCTCCACCGAAACTACGTCGCCCGTCTCGTCCGCCTCGGCGATCTCCATCACGGCCACTGCGGTTTCGACCAGAGGATTCGCTCCTTGATTGACCACGGCTGCCAGTGTGCCCAGGTTTGGGCTTACCGCATTGGTTGCACTCTGTTCGGAAAGAGAAGTTTATGTTGTTACAGGAAGGGCATTCCCAGTCGTTTCGTCCATGATTTTCTTGACGTGGGCGTTCTCGACGATTGTTGGAACGATTGTCATCCCTGAACGATGCTTTGTATTCTTTGACATTGCCTTCCTTTGACTTGCCACAGCTGTTGCATTCCGTTCTCCAGGCAAAGTTGACATTGTTGCACGAGGCACAAACCCAATCGCTTTTCTGGGAATCGTTTCCCCTATGATTGTCTCTCCGATCGAACGAACGCTGTTCCCGTCGTTGCGGGCGTTCATCGCGATGTTCGCGTCGAGGACGCTCCTCTCGTTCTTTCTTTGCACGAACGATGACGGTTGAGCCAAGGAATGACGTATTGTCTTGGTTACGATCAAGGTGAGCAACGTGTGCAAGAGGCGCATCCGTTGATCCGAGGACTGCATCAATCTTTCCAATGTAGTGGCCGTCTTCTTCTCGAACAATAATCGAACCAAGAGCGGGTGATGAGCCATTGAATGTGACAAGAAGGCCACCCTCATGACTGGAACGGTCAATGGTACCTCGGAACATGTCACTCAACCCTTCCTGTTTACCAACCATGTTTGAGTCTGTTGGTCAGTTTCGGCGTGATGAAACCCATCCTGCAGCAACGAGCCCTACAATGAGTGTTGCAAACATACCTGGTGCGGGCAGGATGCCTCCGCTCTCTTCTTCCGTATTGGAAGTGGTCGTACCACCCGTTGAATCGCTACCGCCTGCGTTTGGATCATCGACCTCGATGGTAATACTGGTTGTTGCGCCCGATGCATCGGTTGCCACGATGACAACCGAGTAAGGTGATTCAACGTCGCTCTGAATGCAGTTTGCGATGGAAACTTGAATTTCCCAAGCCAGGTTATCACGATCGAAGTTGGATGTTTGACCATTGCAAATGCTCAACATCATCGTCACGTCTTGCCCATCAGGATCAATCACGTTTCCGTTGAGCGTGAATTTCAAACCGTCAAGTTCCCATTCAGCTTCCTCACCCATGAGATTCGTATCGATGGTGATGGACGGAGGTTTGTTCAACTTCTCGATTCCTAAGTCGAGCATGAAATTGTAATCAAGCATTCCATTCGCTGATGCAGTACCCGCAATCATTACGCTTCCAGGTGAAAGACCTGACATGGACAACTCGATCATCATCCCGTTCGTATCAGCCACCGCAGTGGTGCTGGAACCCATTTTCGTCATTTGGTGGGCATGTGCATCCACAGTGAGGCTTGCGACCATTCCAGTCGAGACCGGTGTGAATTGGATGACATCTCCGCTTTGCGAAAGTGCAGCGCTCGCGTCCATGACTTTTCCAAAGGTGTAGTTTCTGTGTTCGACAGTTTCTGCACCGAATGCGTCAACACCGGCGCACTGGCCGACAGCAGATGCGCCGTTCGCCATAACGTAGAGGCCAGCGTTTTCATCCATTCGAACATCCCAGCCTGCATCGGTAAATTCGCATTGCAAACTCCAACCGCTTTCGTCGATAACCCACATTCCTGCTTCCTCGGTTGCAAGCATTTCTCCATTGGTT
Organism: Euryarchaeota archaeon UBA124; assembly: GCA_002502215.1. Classification (GTDB taxonomy): domain Archaea; phylum Thermoplasmatota; class Poseidoniia; order Poseidoniales; family Poseidoniaceae; genus MGIIa-L2. The sequence continues at coordinate 23,494 of DAPT01000103.1, read as the reverse complement.
GTTCCAACAGGTATGATGGTGCCCTCTGCTGGTGCAGTTGTGCTCCAGACAGGGTCATCGTTGGTGAATGGAGCCATCGTTGTGAAATCGACAAACAGGTTTCGAATCATTGGATACGAGCCGATTGGATAATCTACGTCGGCAATGATTCGCAATCGCCCATCGGGGAGGAATTCACTCGTGGGTGCGGCAAGATTTTCGTTCAAAACGCCATCATCAAAAAATCCCATTTCAGCGATACGCAACCCTTGCTGCACAGGGAACGTCATGACCAATTGAGCATCGGTAATGTTGGTGATGTTCATTGCGAGCGTAAAGTTTGAGCTCCCTTGATTCGGGAGCTGATCAAAGCGTACGTTGTTGTTTTCGTTTTCAACAAGGAGCAGGTGGATTTCGAGGTCATCTGTCACCGTCACTGGAACTTCCTTACAACCTGCATCCGAAAGTGGGCTGCTGCAAGATCGTTCTTGTTCATGACCTGTTGGGACGAGGTTAACTTCGTCAAGTGCAATACCATCCTCAACGAATTCAAGGTCGTTCCAGTCAACGTTTCCTCTGTGGGATGGACCTTCGCGGATTCCGAGGCGCGTCTCCATGTCTGCAATGCATCTTGGGCCAATCGAACGCACTGCCTCTCGCTCGTCGGTTGAAATCCAATCGTCGTCTCCACCTGGTACCCCTTCGAATAGACCGTCCAAGTTGTCGCGTACAATAGCGGATTTGCTTCCGTTCACCCACGCTTTGGCATCCATTGCACCCGTTGCCCAATCATCGTTTACATCGAGAGTAAAAAGAGCAAAATCGTATTCAAAGAGGTCTTCGAACGTATATCCGCTGCAATCGACATCGAGGCTACCCTGGCGTCCTGATGTGGTTTGAGCCGGCTCATTTTCGTCCAAAGTGGACATTTCAATCGAAGGGCTCACAAGCGCTAACAGCAGCATGATGAGGATGGGTATCATGCTATGACGACAACCACTCCGTTCATCAATGCTTGGTTACAAACAGTCACGGAACGAGTCGATTGAGCCTACGTTGGAAGAAATATAGCGGCACAATCGTCCAAAGAATCGTGGCGGCGTAGGCACCAAATGCAGACACACCTCGCTCCACACCGTCCAAACGGGTTTCAAGGAGATGATGATACACTCCATTCGGTGAAAGAAGGTCGATACGCCCTTCAAAAATGAGGTATCCTTGGTCCTGCGTATCACCAACTGCAACCCCGTTAAGTGCTGCGAGCAGTGTTGTGAAAAGAACCCAAAGCAGGGTAAAGAGGAACCAAAGTCCAATCGAAAAGGCAATGGCGGAACCTTGCTCCCTTGCGATGCTTGATGCTAAGAGAGCAAACACGGTGTACCACAACAGAACAAGCATTGCGGCAACGATGTAGACAACAGCATCCCCAAGAGGAATCCACATATCGCTTCGATAGCCAACCAGGAACATCGATGCAAGAAGGAGAGCAGTGACCGGTAAGGCGATGCTGCTCCAATGGCCAAAGATAAGCACAATACCTTGCCTCCAGCGAGGCATAGGTTGGGACAGACGCACTTCAAGAACGCCACTAGTTCGATCACGACTAATTCCATCGTGTGCGATGATAACAGCAGCCATCGTACCAGCGAACACAATCCCAATGCTGGCCAAAAACATGGTTTCAGTTGCAGTTTCAGGTAGTTGATCAGCGGGCAATTGGAGGTTTGGGTCTGCAAATCCCCAGGCCATTCCTGGGATGAAGAGAAGCAGTATAGGCAGCATGATCAGCATCCTGGTTGAGAACATTCGCTCTCGTCCAAGTGCATAGGCAAGATGCCACATACGCCTTGCAGGAGTCATTCCTCTTCACTCCCTATCGTACGCAGTGGAATCATACTGCTCTGCTCGACTTCCATGCCGATTGATTCACGATCCAATCCTGTCGCTGCACAAAGTAATTCGATGAGTGTTGGCGGTACAACGCGCCAGGTTGAAACGACAAATTTACGTTCAATGAGTGCTTTGAGTAAATCATGATGGCCAGATTCAATGACGTACCGATGTTCGTGCTCGTTAACAATGTGTTCCAAAACGTTCAATGAAGAAATCAATGAATCAGGTATCTCTTTGTCGACCACGATTTCGGTCATTTGTTCAAAGCCAAGTGAAGATTGCAACGACTCTGTTGAACCATGTGCAAGAAGTTGACCTCGGTGTAGAAGAGCAATTTTGTCGATCAGATTGTCAAGTTCACTCAAATGGTGGCTTGAAATCATAATTGAGATTCCTTTGTCTGCAAGCGAACGCAAGAGTCGCTTGAATGCCTCAATTGCGACGGGATCCATTCCGTTGAATGGCTCGTCAAGAACAAGAATTTCCGGCGTCCCAAGGAGAGCTACTGCCAGCGAAAGACGCTGACGCATTCCTTGACTTAAGGAATCAAGGGAGGCATCAACTCGACTTTTGAGACCCACAACGGCAAGAACATCCAAAGCAGATTGAATGGAACAACCTCGCAAACGGGAAAATTCAGTCATGGTTTGCCGGATGGTTTGTTGGCTAGACCATCGCACCTGTTCAGGCATAAATCCGACCATTGAACGAAGTGATTCGATTCCAAGAGGAGTTCCATTTCGAACAGCATGGCCTTCTTCAAGAGGTAAAATACCACTGATCATTCGTAAAAGAGTGGTTTTTCCGGCACCATTTGTCCCGACAAGACCGATGATTTCACCCTCAGAGATGGACAAATTGGCTTGGGAAATTCCAGCCCCTTTGCGCTTATTCAAGGGGTTGTACCATTTCGGTCTGGGAATCTTATGCCGAAATCCGATGGACTCGAACTGCATAGCAACCTTGTCCCCCATGACGCGGCTTAGGCGCTCCATGCCTCAAATGCTTTGTTTTCGATGGTTGCTTCCCAAACGCATATGATGGTCAATCAACAAAGAAGGACAATGGGGTTGGCGTTCGATGTACTCAGCTTTCTCCTGGTTCTTGCGTCGATTCCTCTGGCATTCATCGTCTACAAATTTGCAACGAAGGATGAATCGGCACGTCTTCAGACCTTTCTTGGTGAAAAGACGCTGACCTACGCCATGCTTGGATTGTTGTTGTTGTTGATTGTCCCATACGGGGCGTTCCTTCTCCTTCCAATCATCCTGTCTTTATCGTTCGTGAGTCCAGCAGGACGATTGGATTGGCGTGAAAACAGAACGCAACGTTTGGTAGCCATCGGTTTGGTTCTCTTGATGCTCGGCGTTTCCGGATTTGTCCCCCTAGATTCACCTCGCGCTCCGGAGGACTGGGGCGAGCCCTTTGCCACCGAGAATCCCTACGCTCCTGCCTGGCCGAGCAGTGAGCAATACACATGGGTTTTTGTTGAAACCCAGAATCCTGCGAACTTTGAGGTTGTTCAAAGTCTTACGATTCGAACGCCACATCAAGCAAATCCGTTCCAACAAACCGAATCCTCAATATGGATCTCTTCTTTGCTTGGCCTACAAGAATCGAGAATGCGTCAAGCGATTGATTTGGTCGATGACCGAATTCCAATTCGAATCGACAGCGAGGCCTTCCGCCTCGACCAGAAAGGCGATTCACAATCGCATACATTCCGCCCAAGTTCAGGCAATGTAGAACTCAACGTTTGGGTGTACGATTGTTACACGACGAGCGGAACCAACCCAGATGGAACGAAAGTAGGCGAAGTGATCGTCGTTGGTCAGTCGGGCTGGGGCGGTTCGGTTGAGTTAATCGTTGTAGTGCGGCCATTTTTCCATGATGGTTTAACCTCTGACCCATATGCAGAATCCATTGTGAATGTTTGGTTAAACGAATAGTTTTAGGGAAACCTAAATATATATACCTCATTGTTTTAGGGGGGCCGAAAAGGGAGATATTATGATGTTGATTACGACAAAAAAACCGATACTGCTAGCCCTATTGATTGTTCTCGGATCCATTGCTGGATGCATTGGGAACGATGAAGATGAAACCGAACTTGAAACCTTGACCATCGCATTTGAAGTCAAAGATGATTACACAAATGTGGATGAAAATCCTCAGAAGTTTGCCGACTACCTTGCTGAAGAACTCAACATGAACGTTGAGCTTTACCCAATTGATTCCGAAGGAGCCATTCTCGAATCGCTTCGATTTGGTAACGCGGACATTGCCTTCATGGACGGAGCAGCCGCTTGGGTTGGTTGGCAACAATACGGTCTTGATGCACTTGCAGCAGACCAAAAGTCCGATGGACGCACATATTACAATGCACATGCAGTTGTTCTGAAAGATTCTGAAATGGCTGTTGCACACCTAGACGGTGACGATTCGACCGATCCATTTGCTCTTCTTGCTGGAAAGACCTCGTGTCACACTGGATGGCTAAAGTCAGCGGGCATGCTTCTTCCGATGGGTTACCTGATATCCGAAGGATACGCACCTGTTGTTGGCTCTGAGGATGATATCGAGTCTTTGCGCTCAACCATCTTCTCCTACTTTAACGAAGATGCGAGCATTCCTGATTCTGGAACACCGTACGCATCCTATTCAGGTGCAGTCCGATGTTTGTCAGAAGGAGCGGGTGATGTAGCATTTGTCAAGGATTCAACCATTGGAAGTTACTGTGGCAATGAAGATGCTGCAGAGAACGAGGATTGGTGTTTGGATGAAGAAGAATACATTCTTCTCCCATCGTATGGTTCAGCTCCATCCCACCCCGTCATGTACAACCCAGAACGTGTTGATATCCAGACCAGAACCGCGATTCTGAATGCCTTGCTTTCAATGAATGATGAGATGTACGTCGAAAATCACTCGATGGGTGGCGAGACGTACACTGGTTGCTTGAATGTGAACACACAAGTCGTTGATACTGAACAACCAATGAATGAATGTGGAGATCGAATTCTGATGAACATTCTCAACACACCTGGTATTGTTGAAGTCAACACACAAGAGCACCTGGGAATCTACGGAAATCTCATCGGTTCAATTCCCGGAATCACCACGTACTTTGACACAAAGTATGAGATTCAGGAATAGTGCGGCTTCCACTTAGTTGAAATACGGAACGAGAAGGGATTGTCGAAGGTGGTTGCGTGGGACAAGATAGACCGCTCTTGGTTTTGGAAAACCTCAGCATTGGATACAATGCTGTACTTGCCTCCGAGATCAGTGCCAGGATCAATGCAGGAGAAGTCATCGCAGTCCTCGGTCCTTCAGGGGTTGGGAAGACGACTCTCGTACGAACAATCGCTGGTCTCGTCGAACCCATTGGTGGTAGAGTTGAGCTGCATGTTGACAGACGGGGAGGCTTGGGGTATATCCCACAAAGGCTCGGTTTGGTGCGACATGCAAGTGTGTACCACAACGTCAACCTAGGTGCTCGGGCAAGCCTCCCTGTGCTTCAAGGTGGTTCAGAGGAAAGAAAAAAACGGGTCAACTCCGCTTTGATTGCCTTGGGCATTGAAGAGAAAACTACCGAACCGGTACGGCGTCTCTCTGGAGGTCAACTTCGAAGGGTTGCAACGGCACGCGCACTTGCACAGCGACCAAGTTTACTTCTCGCAGATGAGTTCCTGAGTGAGTTGGATCACAACACGGTTGACGTCGTAATCGCAGCAGTCAAAGAGATGCTGGATGCTGGCACGTCGATGGTTATGGTTGAACACCATGAAGAGAATGTGGCATTACTCGCAACACGAGTTTGGTTAATCGAGGATGAAAAGTTCTATGATTTCTCGATAGATGAATGGAGAGAAAGAGTAGGTGAAGAAGAATGAGAAAACCGTTCATTTTCGTGATTCTCTCACTCTTCGTCCTGGCATGGATTACACTCAACAATTTGGTCGATGACTGGGGTCGGCTTGAGGGTGGATGGGAGAACTTAACCACATTCGTCTCAGAGAGTATGTGGCCTCCAAATTGGTCTGTACTTGAGGCACAATCTTACCCAGTGTGCGAAAAAGAGATCGAATTCTTCTGTTCTGTTGGCTACCTCGGTATGATTGAAACAATCAAAATCGCCTTTGTATCTACCATTCTTGGATTCATTGGAGCGTTATGTTTGTCTTCCTTCGCTGCACGGAATCTGATGCCAATGTACATTGCAATTCCGTTCCGTCTCCTTCTTTCCGCAACACGAAGTCTCCCATCGTTGATATGGGCAATCATATTTGTGATCGTCATAGGTTTTGGACCACTCGCCGGTGTTCTCGCTATGACTTTTTACACGATAGGCTATCTTGGTAAGCTGCAATACGAGACCTACGAAGGTATGCCGAGTGATTCCCTCGAAGTGAGCAAAGCAATGGGGCTATCGCACGCCACAACGTTCACTTCAATCGTTATTCCTGAGACTGCAAACCATCTTCTGAGTCAATTAATGTTTATGTTTGAATACAATGTTAGGCACGGAACGGTTATCGGAATTGTCGGTGCAGGAGGTATTGGTTATTACATCAGTACATACCTGAAATTCCTGCAATATGACAAGGTCTTGGCTCTACTAATCATTATTTTCATTGTGGTTGTAATCATCGACATGTTGTCGTTGATACTACGATCGTTTGTCACTGATGAAGGGGACGTACGTCGTCCTTCTTGGTTAAGAGCGATTCGTGAAGCAATTTTTGGTAGCCGCAATCCTTCAATGAAGTAATGATTCAATCTGCAGCAATGTGCAATGCACCGTTCTTGTAGAAGACCTGAATGCGCTGTGGGACTTTCCGTGTTAGAGCAGCAACGGCTTCGTAGATTGCCTCTTCTTCAACATAGAATTGTTTTGCTGCTTTTTTTGTTGACCATGGCTCAGCGTGGAAGTCCTTTCCGCACAACCATTCCAAAAGGCCAGCCTCGAAATCGGTCAATTCCGTGGAATTGTCTTCTGCCATGGTGATAGGAGAGTGTTCCACCATATGAGGCAATCGGAGTTAACCCAAGAGAACCATGCGGCGACAGCACTCTTCAGCACCGATATCTCCATCGAGAAGTGTGTTCAGTGCCTTGGTAAATGGGATGTCGATTCCTTGATCAATTGCTCGATCTCGGAACATTCGAGCCGCTCGTACGCCTTCAGCGACCATGGTCATTTCTTCGAGGGCTTCTTCAAGATTCTTTCCTGTTCCAAGTTTTTCGCCCATGGTTCGATTTCGTCCAAATGGTGAAGTGGAAGTCACGTAAAGATCGCCAAGACCTGCTGGTCCAAAGGCAACTTCTGCTCGAGCACCAAGAAGGGGAAGGAGAATGCACCCTTCTTTGAATCCTGCACTGAAAATGGCTGCTTTGAGATTGTCTCCACCCAGTGTTCCTATCGTTTTCAAACCATCAACGAGGCCGCACGCAAGGGCAACAACGTTCTTGAACGCGCCCCAAAGTTCTGCACCTTCAGGGTCGGATGCAGCGTGGAGGAGCAATGTTGGTGTCGAGAGTGTGTCCGCAAGGCGCTCTGCAATGGAAATATCCTCGGATGCGACCAGGGCAGTTGTCATCACACCCCCAGCGGCCTCTGGAGCGATGGTCGGGCCGGTAAGTACGGCCAGTGGGTTAGAACAATTTGCGTTCTTTAAGGCCTCATAGATGGCTTCAGAAATCAAACGCTTGCCCGGTGCAAGTCCCTTTGCCAAATCAAGCAGAACGTGACCTGGGCGAAGGAATGGAATGATGTCATCTACGACGTCGAGGATTACGGACGATGGAAGAGCCAATACGATGATTTCAACACCATCGAGCGCTTCATTGAGATGCATCGTCGCCTCCAATCCTTCGACAGATTGCTGAGGCAAATACTTGCGATTGATGCCGTCCATCGTGATTGATTCATAGACTTCTTGCTCAATCGTCCATCCTTTGACGTGGTGCCCCTCGAGCAGCCAAAGACGTGCAATTGCCGTCCCCCAATTCCCCATTCCCAACACCGCAATGTGTGCCATGAGAAGATACTTCCAACTCTTTGCCCTTATTTGCATTGCCTACATTGAGGAATAAAACCCACAATTTGAGAGAGAAAACGAATCACCGAATCAGAACAAGTCGTCATCGTCCTCTTCATCGAAGGAGAACACGTCTTCTTTCTCTTTCTTTTTTGGAGCAGGAGCCTTCTTTGGTTTCTTCTTCTCTTTGGCGGGTTCAGGTTTTGGCTCTTCAGCTGGTTTTTCTTCTTGCTCGCTTTGCGTCCGCAGCTTTGCCATTTCTTCTTCACGGCGCTGCAGATCCTCGATGGAGGTACCGGTTTGAGCTGCCAATGCTCGTCGTCGATCTTCTCGGGCTTTGCGTTCAAGTTGCTTGTGTTTGGCTTTGTCGATGTTCTGCAACATGTACATTGCATCGTGTTCCAGCAGTGGGGAATCTGAAATCAGGGTTATATCCAACCAACCTCCGTCTTCAACAATAAATTCTGCCAGTGGTTCGAAGTTCAGGTCTGACTTTTTGATTTGTGTGTAATGCATTGCGTTCCCTGTTCGGTGTTCAACACCTGAGAAGTGACAGTAGAATTCTTTGGTCCCAATCGATTCTCGAACCATATCGAACAGTTCACCATAGTCTTCTGAGGTCTTCATCCTGCCATGCCCACGGGCGTGAATGTGAGCGATGTTGAGAACAGGAATTGTTCCTTCTACGTGGTTCACGACTTCAATGACCTCTTCGAGGCTTCCCCACAGTTCTTGACGGCCAGATGTTTCGACTCCTATTTTCGACGGTGTCCCGTCCTTAATCCAAGGAAAAACAGGAAATTCATCTTCATCATCATGCCAAATCTCGCCGACTCGATCAACGATGCTTGAGAAAATGTTTGCAGCCTGCTCGTTTGCGGCAGTACCTCGCCCAAAATCACCGTAATGGCCGGTATGGAGCGTGATGTGGCGAGCATTGATGGTTCGAGCCGCCTGCAAGGTCGCCTCTATTTTTGCGAGGGAACGACCTCGCTCGACACGGTTGCCGAGAAGTTCTGAGTAGTACGGTCCGTGAATGTTCATCTCGAATTCAGCCTTGTTTGCGAGCACACCAGCTTGCCAATACTGTTCAAAATGCTGGGGTTGAATCAATCGGACGGTTTGTGCCTCCATTGTCTCAAGTCCGAGGGCAATAATGTCGTCCATCCCTTCGACGATTGTTCGCCCTTTACAGGACAAAGGTACGCCTGCAGGTCCAAGTTTTACACCCATCATTCCACCCCCGCGAGTACAAGCCAAGCCATTCCCTACATTAACCCCTTTCCGTAACCCGTTTGCCGGAAATCTGTACATGACCTACAATACGACGGTTCATGAAGGTGAAACGAAACGACGAGACATGTCGGAAATTGTTGAAGCAGCAATTGCTGCCTTCCGTCGAGGCGACCCTGTTTGTCTGTTTGATTCGGACAAACGCGAAGGCGAAACCGACCTGCTGTTCCCGGCATCCTTCGCACAACCAGCAACCATGCGACAACTTCGCCAGGATTGTGGGGGTCTTCTGTTCCTAGCGATTGGGCATGATGTTGGAGAAGCATTTGGTATGCCATTTCTCCAAGATTTGCACACACACGATGCATTGACGACGAAATATCCCGTTCTAGAAGAACTAAAAACAAACGACTTGCGCTACGACTCTCGCTCAGCCTTCACACTTTCAATCAACCATCGGGAGACCTATACCGGAATTACAGATCATGACCGTGCTCTAACGACCCGTCGTTTTGCAGAACTATCGGCAACCGTGTTCGATGAAGAGCTTTCAAACAGCGAGGCGCAACGTCGAATGGGCGCAGAATTCCGCACACCAGGGCACATTCCTGTGTGTCGTGAATCGCAAGGTGGACTTTTGACACGCCAAGGTCACACTGAATTAGCGGTTGGTATCGCCAGGCTCGCTGGTCTTGTTCCCGTCGTAATCGGCGCAGAAATGCTGGAACCAGACGGTGATGGGGCGCTCTCAGTTGAAGATGCCAGAACATGGGCCGAAGAACGACGGATTCCATTTCTTGAAGGTGCAGAAGTTATTGCAGCACTGCATGGTTAATCTCAAGAACATGATTCCTCTGCTGAATTTGGGTGAACACGATGCGCAAGGTCATGGCAGTGGGAGTTTTTGACCTCCTTCACGCAGGGCATCTCCATTATCTTGAGCAAGCCAAAGCCCTCGGGGACCATTTGACTGTGGTTGTCGCACACGACGATACAGTCCGTAAGCGAAAGCATGAACCTGTCACCAATCAAGATTTACGTCGCCGAATGGTTGAGGGTCTGAAGCCAGTTGATGTCGCTTGTGTAGGAAATCCTCCAGACGTCCCAATCTTCGACATTCTTCCGGAAATTGAACCTTCAGTGATTGCATTGGGTTATGATCAAGAGCATGCTGAAGATAGGATTCGTTCCGCTCTTGAAGAGCGTGGATTTACCTCGATTGAAGTTGTTCGAGTCGATGGACTGAGCGATGATTTGGACGGTACTCGAAAAATCATCGCAAGGATTGTTGAACGTGCAAAGGGAGGTAATCTCTGATGTTCACTGGTATCGTTCAAGGCAAAGGTACCGTTGTTTCCATTGAAATTGGAAACGAGATAACAACCTTCAGAATCCAAGTTCCATCCACTGAAGGATTGCAGATAGGTGCAAGCGTATCAATCGATGGCGTTTGTCTGACTGCAACGGAATTTTCAGGCGAAATTGTCTCTTTTGACGTCATTCCTGAAACCCTCGAAAAGACCACTTTGGGTCAACTTGAACAAGGACATTATGTCAACGTTGAGCGTTCATTGCGATACGGTGATGAGGTTGGAGGCCATCTTCTTTCAGGCCACATCATTGGGCGAGGAATCATCAGTAAAGCAGACAACCTTGGGGATGGTGCCCAATACTCAATTCTCACCCCTCCAGACGTCCGAAAGTACCTCGTAAGTAAGGGATATGTTGGTATTGACGGCATTTCCTTAACCATAGGGGATGTGTCAGAGGATCAATTTGATTTGCACTTGATTCCTGAAACCCTTCGACTGACCACCATCGGTGACAAGCAGGTGGGTGACGCAGTCAACCTCGAAATCGACTCAACAACGATGATGATTGTTGAAACCGTTGAACGAATGATGAAGGAGAGCGAAACATGACGAATATCGTAGCAGTATGTGCAATGTACCACCTTGAAGAAATGGAGAGAATGTTGAAAATTTCGACATCCCAAGCCGAAGACTTAGGATACAAAATCGTTGAAGTTGTACGAGTTCCAGGATGCATGGAGATCCCACTGGCTCTTGACCGAATGCTTTCGAACGATGACGTTGATGGTGCGTTTTGCCTTGGCATCATCGAAAAAGGAGAGACGGACCATGGCCTCGTCATGGGACAGGGTGTTGTAAAAACAATCCTCGAGTTGCAACTGGTTCACAACAAACCCATCGGATTAGGAATCATTGGACCCGGTGCTCTCCCAGAACATATCGGTCCACGAATCGGGCCTCATGCGACAGCTGCGGTGGATGCTCTAAGGCCCTTCCTCGATGAGTGATTGGTTTCGTTTTTTGTACAACACATACGACCAGATAGCGACAATAATCGCTAGGTTGGTAAACCAAACCCACGGCGTACTCCAACGATACCCATCGAATTGAACGTCGCTAAACGGAGCCAGAAATGGTGTAGGAAAGAACCTCGCTGTGTGCGTTGGAATGTCGTTGAAAATATGGATGAACCAAGGGAGCCAAAGCCAGATTGCAGCATTTCTTGCTGAGAGCGTCTGGTCTGTGAACAACCGTTTTGTCACCCCACGTTTCTCAAAGAAAATCCATGTAAACAGGAATCCAATGGTCACCCAAACCAGGCTGTGGGTGACTTGGTACGCTTCCCATGCATACCATCCAAAATCTGCCGTTACCGTCTCATCGGTAATCTCTGGCCGCTCACCTAAAAAGAAGGAGTTTGGAATGAAGACGAGCAGGTCTGGAAGAACCCCCATTATTCCTGCGACCCAGAATTTGGTTCGCCCACTTGTGACGCCAGATCCCATCAGCCAGTGTGATGCGACATCCATGTGTTAAGCAGGTAGTTCTCGACAATAAAGTGTGGCATGATTTTACCCCCTTTGAGCAAGTGATTGTCCATGGATTCGGCCGAGAAACCATGGGGATAATGTTCAAGTCCATCGGGGTATTGGTTGGAGAGTGAGTCAAATGTCGGATGTTCACAATGTCATCATTATCGGTTCAGGACCTGCTGGATACACTGCCGGTCTGTACAGTGCTCGGGCCATGCTGGAGCCACTTATGTTCGCTGGATATATGTCGGGTGGTCAACTGATGCTTACAAGCGATATTGAGAATTTCCCTGGCTATCCAGAAGGAATCGGTGGCCCAGAGATGATGATGCAACTTCGTGAACAAGCGGAGCGATTCGGATTAACCGTTCAAGACAAGAATGTCGAGGCAGTTGACACTCAGTCTCGGCCGTTCAAAGTCACCGTCGAAGGCGAGGATTTCTTTGCTCATTCGCTCATCATTTGTACCGGTGCTGAATCAATTTGGCTTAATGCACCGGGTGAAGCAGAGCAAAAAGGGCGAGGAATCTCGACATGTGCTACTTGTGACGGGGCTTTCTTCCGGGAAGAAGAAGTCCTTGTCATTGGAGGAGGCGATTCTGCTTGTGAAGAAGCGACGTTCCTTACTCGCTTTGCATCAAAGGTGACCTTGATTCATCGAAGGGATGTCTTCCGGGCATCGACCATCATGTACGATCGTGCTGCGAATCACCCAAAGATTGAGATCAAAACATTCCGTCAAGTCAAAGAATGGCTGAGCGATGAGAAGGGACTTACTGGAGCCATTCTCGAGGATCCAAGAGATGGCTCGACAGAGGAAATCGCAGCTACTGGGGCCTTTATTGCGATTGGTCACAAACCGATTACAAGTTTCCTTGGTGGTCAAGTCCATACCGACGACAACGGGTACATCGTTCATCAGAGTCACACGATGACATCGGTCGATGGCGTGTTTGCCGCTGGAGACGTTGTCGATACCCGATACAAGCAAGCCATTACAGCAGCAGGAATGGGCTGCCAAGCGGCGATGGATGCTGAAAAGTGGCTCGAAGAAAACGTTCATTGAACAACGATGTCTATTTGATGAAGCATCAATTCGCATCAACATGGTCGATATGGAGCGGCATGCCCGTCACCTTGTCCTTCCACAGGTTGGAATCGAAGGACAAGAGAAGTTAGCGAAGGCCAAGGTCTTCGTTGTGGGTGCAGGCGGGCTTGGTAGTCCCGTACTGCTCTATCTCGCAGCAGCAGGCATTGGTACCATTGGAATCATTGATGACGATCGTGTCGACATTTCGAATCTCCAACGACAGGTCCTTCACCGTACCGAAGACGTTGGTCGATTGAAGGTTGAATCTGCCAAACAACAACTCCTTGCACTTGATCCAAATCTCAGCATTGTTGAGCACAATGAACGGCTCAACCCAGAAAATGCACTTGCGTTGCTCTCAGGATGGGACATTGTCGTGGATGGGACCGATAACATACCCACACGATACCTCATTGATGATGCCTGTCATCTTCTTTCCATCCCTTGGGTTTATGGATCAATACATCGTTTTGAGGGTCAAATTTCATTCTTCTCAACCGAGCACGACCGGCGTTATCGCGATCTGTTCCCAGAGGCTCCACCTGCATCAGCTTTGCAAAACTGTGCGGAAGCAGGTGTATTCGGAGTCCTTCCAGGTGTTGTTGGTAGTGTACAAGCCACAGAGGTCATCAAATACATCGTTGGTATGGAATCTAGTCTAGTTGGCAGACTGCTTCTTTACGATGCCGAGTCGATGAACATGCAATCGCTTCAATTCGGGGCTCTTGATTCGAGACCGAACATCACTGATTTATCCGATGCTAAGCGCTTGTTTGATGATCCTACCTACTGCACACCGCGACCTCAGCAAGTTCAAGAAGACCAATCGTCAGGCCAAATTATGATGCAATCAATCAGCGTTCCTGACCTAAAATCGAAACAACGAGATGGCTGGAATCCGTTTATTATCGATGTTCGGAGTGGTGAGGAACTCGAACAAGCACGCCTTTCAACGTTTGATTTACACGTTGTTCATGCGGTTGCAGATTCTGCCGTAAACGACCTTCCGGATGACCGTGATGTTGTCGTCCTCTGCAAAAGCGGTATGCGCTCACAACTCGCAATTATGTTGCTGAATCAATCCGGTATTGATGCGAGTCGAATGTACAACCTCACCGGGGGCATCATGGCATGGAGTCAATTCGCTCCAGAAGACATTGTTCGCAACTGATTTGAGGGTGAGGTTCAAAGGGCCGGAGCCCTCGTTTCCTCCTGGTCATCATGGGGAAGGTCATCGTTGCTGACGAGAACCAGGGTCGCCGAACCCTTCTCGCATCAACCCTTGAACGTGAAGGATTTGAAGTAACTCGTGCAGGAACACTGCGTCAAGCAGAGGGGACTGCTCTCGCCGTAATGCCTGAAGTCGTCTTGATTGATGGAGAGTGGAAATCAGGCGATGCGATCGATGCCGCTCAACGTTTGATGGGTGACCCTGAGTTTGCTTTCAAGTGTCGAATCGTTCTTTTGTCCAGAACAACAACCCCTGATTTCATGTTGGTTGCAGCAAAAGCGGGAATCCATGAAGTGATTGGAAAACCAGTTGACATGAAAGTCCTGATTGGCCAGCTGTGGAAACACAGTCGCAAACAATTCGTCCCACCGCCTGCAGATGTGACGCTTGAATCCGGAGGGGGTTCCTTTGATGTTGCAGTAATGGCGGGTGGAGGCGGCTGGGCACTTCCTATGCTCAAGGGCCTTGTCGGTCCTGATCGAATCAATGAATCTTTCATCAATGAAATCCTTGTCCAGATGGGTGAAGAAGGCATGGAAGTTGACCTCGATTTAGAGGCAACTGACCTTTCAAACCTGTTGCGCGTTGCCCTAAACCGATTGGTCGCGGACGGAAGCGAGGGTGGTGATGCTAGTGGGCCGTCCTTTGAAGACTTGAAGAAAAAGAAATCACTCGGTGACCTCAATGAGCAATCGACACCGGTTTCAATGGGCGGAATGGAGTCAATTCTCGAACAACAAGCAGCGAACATTGCGAATGAAATCGAATCCAAAATGGACGGTATTCTCGATGAAGTACCAGATCAAGTTGCTCTTCTTCTCGATGAGGATTTGGAAAAGATTGACCCTCAAGTCCTTCGTATGACTCGATTAACAACCGAAATGGTCCACGAATTGATGTGGGATTTAGGACGCCCAGGTGCAGTTGCCGATATGACGCTCATGACCCGGATAGAAGATGCTACCGAGATGCTGGGAGATGTTCTTTCATCATTACCAGAATCGGAAGAGGAGTGAACTGCGTGAAGAAACTCCCTCGCCCTTCTGAGTTGCATCTAATTGACGGGCGTAGAAATCTTCAGCAAATGAGGAATCAAAAAGTCAGCGTCTATCAATGGAGAGCTTTGTTTGGTTTGCTCGCCTTGATTATTTGTGGGGTTGCAGGATATCTCTTGATTCAAGATGCTGGCAACATCATCGTTTGGTTCGAGAGTTTTGGCATATGGTCTCCTGTTCTATTTACAATCGCCCTCTCTTTCGCCATCGTTCTTTTGCTACCAACGCCGTTTGTCAAAATTGGTGCAGGAGCAATATTCCCACTTTGGATTGCTGTCTTGGTCAATTTTGTTGCGTCAATGATAGGTGGTTTCATTGCTTTCGTTTTAGGGAGATGGTTGTTCAGGAATACCATTCATGAAGCCATTCAGAACGATCAACGAATGATGAAAATCGAATCAGCTTTGGAGCAAGATGGGATGAGAATTTCTGTTCTTGTTCGCCTTTCTCCAATCATACCTGATGAATGGCTGAATTACATTATGTCTGCCACGCCCGTATCTTTGGGCGTGTTTTTGGTGTCAAATCTTTCGAGCCTGATTTATTGTCTCATTTATGCGTATTATGGACATGCTTTGGGGTCAATCGCTTTGAGTCGTTCAGGAATGGCTGGCTTCACACAGTCAAGCGGAGGTCTACTTTTGCTTCTAATCGGAATCCTTGCTACCGTTGCAGTGACGGTTCTTGTCACTCGCACATCAATACGTATCCTCGAGGAAGCAATTGGTGAATCAGACTGAGGAAATTCCTATTCTTCTGAATCCATAGGCTTGAAACAAGGGGTACCTTCGCCAACATGGAGGCGGGTTATGACTCAAGCTGCACAATCAGTGATTCACGGGGCTGAATGGAAGCCGAGTGAACCACTAACGTTTACTCAACCGCTTCTGTATGATGCAGCACGTGCAGAGGTAATGCGCTTTTTCGCCGAACGTCATGAAGGACATGTATTCCTAGCTGCGAACATCTGGGATCACCTCCACGTTGACGGTCAACATTCCTTTGATGGTGAAGCATGGCATGCCTTCAGTGAACGATACGTGAGTGCTTTCAAGCGAGGTTTCGAAGCCCAAAACGAGCACAAAATCTCGACAATCCTCGATTTAGAGGTCATCCCTCGCCGTAGCATTAACGAGCACATGGAGCGTCGTATCTCACATCTCATTGTTGATCTACGTCTCTGTCTTCGCCGCCTTGCCTACTACATGTCGACAAGCATGGAGAATCGACTGGAATGGCAACGCCTCATGACGCGCACACGAGCAATGGATGCGCATCTCAAGGAAGTGTTCTTTTCAGGGATGGAAACACCGGATGGCTCACGATTTGGTGGGAAGGGTTTCCGATCGACATGGCAGGAAGGTGTTGTTGCTGTTGCGACTGCGTTGAAGCGCGCCAATGAACCAAACAAAGCCCATACTCCTGGTAATGGATACGAAGGCGATTTGGTTGCGCCAATGATCCGCGATGTAGGATTAGCACTCGCCATGGGGGACACAGTGGTGGATGTCATGGCTGCTCAGATGGGCAAAGCCGGCTCAAACCAAAATGGAGGTCACGAAGGTGCCGGAGGACGTGATCTTCACATCGGTGCTTGGCACGTTGGCGTCCTTCCACCAACTGCTCCACTACCGATTGCGAGCGCGACAATGACAGGCCTTGCCTTCGCTGCTTGGAAACAATCGCTGAACAGGTTCCACGTCGCCTGTATTGGTGAAGGAGCTTCTTCGTCTGGCGAATACTGGGAAGCAATCAATCTCGCAGGAGCGAGAGGTCTGCCAATATGCTATGTTCTCCAAAACAATCAGATTGCACTTGATACTCCACCTGCTCATCAGTCCGGCGTCGAATTGTGGGCTGACAAAGCCATTGCCATGGGATTCCCAGCATGGACCATTGACGGCTCGGACCCCGCTGCATGGCATGCGAGTGTTGCAACAGCTCGAGAGTTTGGCCTCGAGGGCGGTGGCCCGACGATGATCCATGTTGAAACCATGCGCGGGTGTGGGCATGCTCATCACCATGACGACCTCTATCTTGGGTCCGAGACAGGAACGCCTCCTGGCTATGTCGACCGAGAACTCCTCGAATATTGGGCCGAAAAGGACCCTCTCCCTTCTCACCGAGAATTGATGTTAACGCTTGGGGTTTCCGAGGAGGAGATTGCTGCAATGGAATCTGAAGAACAGAAGCACGTCGATGAGGCTCGTCAAACCGTTGAAGCCATGGATTGGCCCGAACCATCGACCGTTACCAAAGGCGTAACCTCGCTTCAGGACGCAAGAACTCATGCCGATCACCTTGAAGCAATTGGTTCGAGTAACATCGTTTCATCGATTGCTCCAATCAAACCGCTCGATTACGTTGAATCTGGCGGATGGACCTATGCAAGGGCGATACAACAAGCAATGGTCGACATCGCAAACCTACACGGGGATGATTGTGTCTTTATCGGTGAAGATATGGAAGTTGCAGGTGCGTTTGGCATGAACATGGCATTGAAGAATGCTGGACATCAAGAAAAATTGGTGGATATGCCACTTTGTGAAGCGATCATTGTGCACACAGGGGTTGGCACGGCGCTTTCCGGTATGCGGCCAATGGTCGAGATTCAATTTGGTGGATTTGCAGCGCTTGGGTTCAATGCATTGGTCAACAACGCAGCAATGCTGAGATGGCGATGGGGAGCAGACTGTCCAATGACAATACGGATTCCTCTTGGTGCTCAAACACGCTCAGGCCCGTTCCATGCAAACATGATTGAATCGTGGTTTGCGAACGACCCGGGCTTGGTTGTTCTTGCTCCTGGTACACCACAAGACGCCTACGATCTTCTCATCGAAGCAGCGCATCTTGATGACCCAGTCCTCTTCCTTGAACACATTGGACTCTATGGATTGCGAGGCGGAAAGACTGGATGGGGTCAAAACATCAACCAAAAAGTTGACACAAAATCAGTTCATTCATCGATCGAGAAAGGTGAGCGTCATTCGATTGGGAAAGCGTCAATCATCCGTCAAGGCGATGATGTAACGCTTGTTACGTGGGGTGCAATGGTCCACATCGCCGCTGAAGCCGCAGAGGAATTGTCCAAGCATGAGATCGATGTCGAAATCGTTGATTTACGAACACTTCTTCCATTCGATGCAGAATCTTGCATCGCTTCTGTTCAAAAAACCGGTCGACTTGTGGTCCTACAAGAAGGTCAATGGCATGGCGGATTGGGTCATACAATTCAATCCCGAATCCTCGAATCAACGTTTTACCAACTTGAAGCTCAACCCGTCGTCGTTGGTGCCATAGATACACCTGTGCCGTTTTCTCCGCCGTTGGAGAATTACACCATTCCGTCGGTCGACCATGTCACTCAGGTAATTCAGAAGCTGATGCAATAAACCGCTCAACAACGACGGCAAGCATAGCGCCAAAAATTGTGCAAATGAAGTAAATTGGAATTATTGCAATATCGCCAGAAACAAGGTTTGGTCCAAAGGTTCTCGCAGGATTCATACTTGCTCCAGTGTACTTTCCGAATCCGAACGCGAGAACTGCAACGCTTGACCCAACAACGAGAGCAATTGGAATCCATTTCTCTGTCTGACGAATGATCATTAAGATCGAGGCCATGAGAAGGAATGTAATAAGAATCTCAATTCCGATAAGATTCAGCCATGTTGTGTTTCGGATGGTGGGACCTGCTCCGTTGAGAAGGAATCCTGCGCAAAGGGCTCCGAGGAGTTGCCCAAGAACATGGGCGACTGTATCCATCGAAGAGAGGTCGCCTCTGTACCAGAATGCAATCGAGACGGCAGGGTTGATGTGTGCTCCAGTCCAGCGTCCGATGGCAAGAATGACCAATGCAACACCTGTTCCAAATGCGAGCGAAATCTCCAGATTTGTTCGTTCCATCGCAACACTACCGCAGCCGAACATCACCATGGTGAATGTACCAATAGCCTCGATGCCACCTCGCTTCCACACGATTTCGACGAAATCAAGAAAGAACATCATCTTAACTCTATAGTGGTGCAGAAGCATCAAAACCCATAACGCATGGGAATATTATGGAGCAGAAGGATGAGTTGATGGGAATCCCCCAACTCATTCACTTTAACGCGATGCTCATTACGGGAGCCTTGTTCCTCGCCATTGTCCTGATGAAGTACCTCGGGCAGTCAAATTCAATGTTCGTCGTGAGCTTCATTCTCCTCCTATCACTCGGATTGCTCATCACCAGTGCTGATTTCTTCATTGAAGGCGCAAAAGGTCTTGCACGGCGAGCAGGCATCGCAGAAATCGTCATTGGGTTAACGATCGTTTCGATCGGGACATCACTCCCAGAGATCCTCGTATCAGGCAGTGCTGCATACGAAGCGAGTCAAGGCAAAACCGGAGCAGCTGATTTTGCAATTGGTAGCATCCTCGGTTCCATTCTCGTACAGATTACACTCATTCTAGGAATTGTTGTAATGACGCGCTCTGTCAAGGTTCGACCTTCTTGGTTAAACCGTGATGGCGTCATTATGCTTCTCGCAGTAATGCTTCTCTTGTTCTTTGTGTGGACCAACAATACGCTTGAACGATGGGAGGGGGCTATTCTTGCCTCGCTTTACGTGGCCTACATCGTTTGGCTTCTGCTCAAGCGTGAAGCCATTCGTCAAGAAGAGGTTAAAGATGCTGGCGAATATGAGGTACGAGGCTCGAATTGGAGTTCTACAGCCTATCTCATCATGATCTTTGTTGGTCTAGGATTTGCTGTATATGCGGCCAACATTCTTGTCGAACAGGCCTATGACCTTGCGCTCCGTCTGGAGGTCCCACATTCTGTAATCGGGACGACGGTCTCCGGAATCGGGACCTCGTTGCCTGAACTAACCATCGCTCTTATGGCGGCAAAACGTAGCAAAGGTGTCGCGATTGGCACCTTGATTGGTTCAAACATTACAGACCCGCTTCTCTCCGTTGGAATTGCATCGATGATTCATCCTTTGTCAATATCAAGTTCAGACAATGGATTGACAATGGAACTTATCGCCCCTGCAACCGTTTTAGGTGTTCTTCTTGCCCTGTTTTTCATGCGCCGAACGTATCGGTTTGAACGCTGGGAAGGTGTTTGTTTGGTCTTGTTCTACGCTGTTTTCCTCGTCGTTTTGCAACTCAATCGATGAATTGATTGTAAATCAAGGCTTATGGCCGACCTCCATCTGGGCGTATCATGGTCGACTTCCAGTTGGACGAGATGCAAGAAATGTTGCGTGAACTTGCCCGAGAATTTGCTCTGGATGAAATTCGCCCGCACGCAGAGCATTGGGATGAAGAATCCATTTACCCAAAGGAAACAATACAACTCGCTCACGAGATGGGTTTGCTCAATCTCCACATCCCTGAACAGTACGGCGGGCCAGGGCTAGGATGCATGGAAGAGGTCCTCGTCAATGAAGAGCTAGCATGGGGCGATCCTGGATTTGCAACAGCAGCCTATGCGACAGCACTTGCCTGCGCACCAATCATCACAGGCGCAACGGAAGAACAAAAGAACATCTGGCTAAGAAAAGTAGCAGAAGAAGGGGCGCTCGCCTCCTATGCTGTGACCGAGCCTGGTGCAGGATCAGATGTTGCGGCGATTCAAACAACTGCAGTTCGTAATGGTGATGATTACGTCATCAATGGTTCAAAGATGTGGATTACAGGTGCAGGTTATGCTGATTTCTTCTTCGTTCTCGCAAAGACGGACCCAGATGCAGGCTATCGAGGCATGTCTGGGTTCATCGTTGAATCTAATACAGAGGGACTTTCACTTGGAAAGAAGGAAACCAACATGGGGCAACGATGCAGTGACACACGAAGCATCACCTTCAACAATGTGCGAGTTCCTGCAAACCACCTTATCGGAGAAAGCGAATCTGGTGGCTGGATGAATGCAATGAATGCATTCGATTTGAGCCGTCCAAACATTGCAGCTCACGCGACCGGCCTGTCACGTGCAGCCTACGAACACGCACTGCAATACAGCAATGAACGACATTCATTTGGCAAACCCTTGCACAATCACCAAGCCATACAGTTCATGCTTGCAGATATGAAAACCAACATCGAAGCCAGTCGCATGTTGACGTGGAAGTCTGCTGCTGAGGCTGATGCAGGTGTGAAGAACACCGAGTCCGCTGCTCACGCAAAGCGATTTGCATCGGATGCAGCCATGCAAATAGCGACCGATGCAGTCCAGGTGTACGGCGGATACGGTTACTCCGAGGAGTATCCAGTGGCTCGACTCATGCGTGCTGCAAAAGTCATGCAAATTTATGAGGGAAGCAGTCAAGTCCAGCGAATGATTATCGGTCGAGAAATCACCAAAAACCTATGATTCACTCTTCGAACGTTCGAACTGCTGCATGATGAATTCACCAAGATCTTGCGACCAACTTCGCTGACCTAAATCTGGCACCCCTGCATCCTCTGAGTCATCAGCAAACCACTCCTCCATGGGACGCTCGATTTCCTCAAACCGATCGATTTCATCATCCTCATACACATTATAATCTTCGTCAAAATCTTCGTGATTGTCGATCATATCTTGTGTTACAATCATATCGTCTTGGAATGTGTAAATGTGAAGAAGATCATCCCTTGGACAAACAATAAATTGAGCAACAAGAGGTATATCCATCGCCAATTTGACATCGTTGTGAAGGCTGAGCACCAATGAAGCAAGACGGTCACCAATTGGTAGATGCCGCTTTTTCTCATGGGTGTTCAAGCACAGGTTCACCGTGTAGGACCGACTGGCTTCTGAGTTGAAATCGTTTTTCCAAGCAGCCCCCGTTACGCTTGTTTCCCAGCCAACTTTGCTAAACAGTCCGATTGGGCGTGCTGCAGTTACCTCGTAATGTCGTCCTGAGCGCCCGCGAATCCGTACCGTTATCCTGTAAATTGTACTTGTTTTTAGTAACTCAAGGCCATCCATCTGACAGACGTCTTGGAGGAATTTAATCGATTTTTCATGAGGCGAATCAATCATATTGGTTGACATGATCAACGAAAAACCCCACGGTTTATGAACCGAAATTCTCAACACCGTTCCATTCCTCGAAGATTCATGGGAGGGGTCGAAGTGATACTTCTAGCGGCTGGGCGTTCTTCTCGGCTCGGACAACCAAAAGCCCTCGTCGATGTCCATGGCCAACCATTGATTCAACGCCTCATGAGCAGATTGCATCAACTGAACGATGTTGAAGTAACGATTGTTACCAACACAGATCTCCTTGCAGATCTCATGCTTCTTTGCCCATCAGCGCATGTCGTGCTGAACCCTGATCCTGAGAAAGGGCGAACAGGGTCCGTTCAACGCGGGCTTTCAAGCATTTTAGAGCGAAATGGTCGTTTGCCCCGCAAGGTGCTCTTGGTACCCGTCGACCGTCCTGGTTGGAGTGTTGAAATTGTCCGCAATCTCCTCCAGATGGAAACAAGCTCATGCCCCGTTTGGGACAAACGTGGAGGTCATCCTTTGTTCATTGTAGGAGATGACATCAATGCAGTCTATTTAGCGAAAGGCGACGTTCCGCTCTCTTCCTTGGTTGATCGAAAATCGATGCCTGTTGACTTCCAATGGCTTCATCTCAACATCGACACAAAAGAGGACTTGAGTGAACTCCTCACTGCTTCAAAGGAAGACTGGTTCTAGGGCAAATCGTATGTGTGGGGTCTACGAGGATGGACTATGACGGCGAGGGTTCTAGCATGGGTGTTGGAGCAATTGCAGAACAACTCTCCTGTCGTCCTTGCATCCGTCGTTGGAACCAAAGGTAGCGTACCTGGTAAAACAGGAGCAAGATTGGCTCTGAATCGCCACCAGGACTGGGTTGGGACTGTGGGTGGAGCCGGTTTAGAACACCGAATTTTGAACCGATGCAAGGAACTGATTCAAGAACGAAAAGCTACATCTGAAGTCCACACTTTTGGACTCAACAAAGGGGCGAAGGGCTATGAAGTACAACCACTCGACTCGCTTTGTGGTGGACAGGTCACCATTTCACTGGAGTTGATGTTGCCGATGCCACATGTCTTGTTGATGGGAGGGGGTCATTGTTCAGAGGCCATCTCCATCCTCTTACCGAAAAAGGGTTG
>DAPT01000035.1:2627-24260 GCA_002502215.1 Euryarchaeota archaeon UBA124 | reverse complement strand
GTTCAGATGGCATTCATGGCGCGACGTTCTCGTCACTGGAGTTAACCGATGAGTCTCCATCAAGTGCTGTCCAAATTGGTGACCCAATCACTCAGAAGAAGATGATGGACATGCTACTGGAAGCTCGAGATGCATGTCTGATTACATGCACAACCGATAATGGTGCAGGAGGCCTATCTTCATCGATTGGTGAGATGGCAGAGTACACCAACGGGTGCGAAATTGATCTTGGGAAGGTTCCGCTGAAACAAGAAGGTCTCTCATCGTGGGAGATTCTCGTATCAGAATCCCAAGAGCGGATGACCGTAGCAGTTGCACCAAAGGATAAGAGCGCATTTGAAGCCCTTGCTGAACTTCATGAAGTTGAGGCAACACAGGTTGCCACCTTCACCAACACCGGTTATTTCCACGTCAAGCATGGAGATGAGACGGTTGCATATCTTCCCATTGAATTCCTTCACGATGGGGTCCCGCAACTCGAATTAGAATCCGAGTGGATACCCCCTCAACATGTTACGTTCGTTCCTCCATCCGATATTGATCATAATGCACTCCTCAACGAGATGCTGGCTCGACCAAACATCGCTTCCAAGGAGACGTGGGTCCGTCAATACGACCACGAAGTCATCGCTCAAACCGTTGTGAAACCATTTGTCGGAGTTGAACGAGACGGTCCCGGCGATGCTGGACTCATTGCACCGATTCACGGAAACCCACAAGGCCTTGTTGTTTCCTGTGGAATCGCTCCTCGTTATTCTGATATCGATGCAGGCGCGATGGTTGCTGCCTCGATTGACGAAGCAGTACGGAACGCTGTTTGCGTTGGTGTTGATATCGATAAGATGGCGGGTTTGGATAACTTTTGCTGGCCGGATCCGATCGAATCCGAAAAGACACCGGATGGGAAGTTCAAACTTGCTCAACTCGTTCGCGCAAATCGTGAGTTAGAACGGGTTTGTCGAGCATATCGTCTTCCGTGTGTTTCCGGTAAGGACTCAATGAAGAACGATTACGGCGTATGGCCAAATAAAATCTCAATCCCTCCAACCATGCTTTTTTCGCTGTTTGGAAATCAACCAGACGTTCGCAAAACTGCTACGTCCAACTTCAAACGCCATGGTGAAAGAATCTACCTTGTTGGAACAACGTATGAGGAATTAGGAGCTTCAGAGGTAGCTTTCCATCTCAGAGAACGAGGAGATACTACAGGAATTGGCGGCCAAGTGCCACGTCTGGAGGACCCAGAGCGCCAACTCGAAGTGTACCGCAAATTATCCTCTTCGATTCAAAACGGATTGATTCGAACAGCACATGACTGCAGTGAAGGCGGATTGGCAGTCGCTCTGGCTGAAATGTGCATAGGCGGTCGCTGTGGAGCAATAATCGATATTGACGGAATTGGTAGCAGCGATGTCTTTTGTAGACTATGGAGTGAGTCACTTGGGCGAATCATTGTGTCCGTTGAAGCTGAGCATGAACTCGCTTTTGTTGAAATGATGGAAGGAGCAGATATCCATCTCATTGGAATGGTTACAGATACCTCAGATCTTATTGTCGAAGATGGATACGACACTGTCTTCCATTCAGATGTCGATGATTTGACGCATTCTTGGAAGGGTTCTCTGGATATGACGGGGGCGGTTGAATGAGCCAAGATGTCAAGGTATGCGTCCTCTTCGGATTCGGAATAAACTGCGATCGGGAAACGGCGGCAGTGTTCGAGATGGTAGGGGGGTCACCTGAACGATTGCACGTGAACCGACTCGTTCAAGGCGAGCGAGAACTGTCGGAATTCGACATTCTTGCTGTACCTGGGGGCTTCTCTTTCGGAGATCACCTCGGTAGCGGGCGCCTTCTTGGAAACCGCTTGCGTTTTGCATTGCGTGAACAACTTCAACGGTTTGTAACGGATGGAAAGCCCATTATTGGAATTTGCAATGGGTTTCAGGCACTCGTAAAGACAGGGTTGCTCCCAGGCCCTCAGAGCGCCTCTGTCGAACCAGATTTAGTGCAGCGAGCGAGCTTAACGCTCAACAATACAGGTCGATACGAAGATCGGTGGGTAACCTTGGAATTCGATCCTCTAAGCCCCTGTATCTGGACAAAGGGAATGCAACGAATTGAATGCCCAGTTCGTCACGGAGAAGGTCGATTCGTAACTCCCACTAGTGAGGATTTGGACGAGTTACAGGGAAGTCATCAACTCACTGTACGATACGTTGACCCGATTACTTCGGCTGGCGAGGGAATTCAAGATGAACTCTTGCCGTTCCCCATCAGCCCAAACGGTAGTATGCGTAATATTGCTGGGATATGCGATGCTACAGGCCTCGTCTTTGGTCTTATGCCACACCCAGAAGCATTTTACAACATGTGGCTGCATCCAGAACATACCTCCATGGACATTGGAGAGGATTGGGAAGGAGAAGGATTGCAAATATTCCGAAACGCAATTGAATACGTTCGAGGTCAGCGGTGACTCGGAATGAAGCGCAGGCAAGACATCGATCAAATTCGCGGCCTTGCAATTTTGTTAATGGTCATGGTTCATGCCGCAGCAACTTGGGCGCCCCCAACAGCTTCGACGACCTCGCTCTTTGCAATTGTCATTGCAGGGCTTGGTGGTCTCGCAGCACCCTTGTTCGTGACGGTCGGGGGCTGGGTTACAGTGCAATCTTCATGGTCAATGCGAAAGGCAATGATTCGGTTTGTTTTCCTAATGCTGGCACAGGTTCTCGTGAACGTTTGTGCTC
Organism: Euryarchaeota archaeon UBA124; assembly: GCA_002502215.1. Taxonomy (GTDB): domain Archaea; phylum Thermoplasmatota; class Poseidoniia; order Poseidoniales; family Poseidoniaceae; genus MGIIa-L2. Next base: position 21,507 of record DAPT01000035.1, on the reverse strand, counting down.
CGCACCTCTTCGATCCTTTCACTCCAGGTGTCCTGTCTCTCTTCGCAATTTTGTACTTGCTTGCACCTTTATGGCTCAAGCTCGCAAACAACGTCACGATTTGGGGGGCATCACTCACCTTCATTGCGGTTGCAAATTGGGTGTTCTTGCCAGGAGACTCGGCTCTCGTGTGGGATGATCGAATCAATGCAATTGGATTGGGTCAAATCATTGGCCATTTCGTCTATTCAGGTACATATCCAGTGTTTCCATGGATATTTTTCTCCATCCTTGGAGCGGGAATCAATATCCATGCTCCAAGCATACAGAAGACTTGTTTGATAATTGCAATCGGAATGATTTCTTGTATCGCATTCCTGCTGAGGTCAATCGAAAATGGTATTCCGTTTGCACAACCTACAGGTATTGCCACGTTGACGTTCTTCCCCGCAAACGCACCTTTTCTCATTGGGGCGGGTACGGGGGTTCTCGTTCTGTGGGTACTTCTCGAGAAACGAAAACCGTTCAGAGGATTAAACCAGCTTGGTCGTCTCTCTCTAACACTGTACATCGTTCATTTCATACCGTTGTATTTTGGATCAACACTGGCTCTGTCATGGCAATCAGCAATACCGACGGTAGTGCTGTTTACGATGCTATGGTGGCCAATTAGCGTTTATCACCAAACAAGGTTTCCAACGTACTCCTTGGAGTACGCCTTACAACGAATTTCCCGTCATGAAGAGGAGAGGGCGCCGTAAGGCGCCCTCCCCAGTCATGTTGGAAAACCATTCAATCAGTTTCTACTCACTCTTCAGAAGCAGCAGCCTTGGTATCCATGGTAGCAGCGTACCACACCATCATACCGAAGGCAGTCTTGTTGACGACGTCAGCAATGTTGTACAGGATGTTCAAGTTGTCCGTACCGCCATCGCCTTGTCCGAGAACGAATCCGAGAGGGTAGATAGCCCATCCTACAGTGAGGATGAGAGCCATTGCCTTGAATGCAAATTGTGTACCTTCGCTTGCGTCGGAAACACTTTCCTTTGCTTCACCAGCCCAGATCTCGTAGATGATGTAGATCCAAGCGAGCAAACCAACGATGAACAATGGCCATACCATGCCGTCGCTGATCGCATCGATGCTTTCGTTTGCTTCTGCGAGGAAACCAGCAACGAGCATAACGATGGATGCACCGAAGAGTCTCCAGAAGAGAGCGGCGCTAGCGACACCGATAGCAGCAAGAATGAGGTAGAACTCAGAGACTTGCAATGGTACGGTGATTAACCAGTCGATGTATCGTAGGACGAGAGGAGAGTCGCCGATCTGGTCTGTACCGCTTGCAGCGTAAGAGTTTGCCCAGTGGTCACGCATGTACGTGTAGTGGTACCAAGCAACACCGGTTACGAGAGCAGCGACAGTCATGGAGGTCTTCCACTTGTCAGCAACGTTGTTTCGCTCCATGATGAAGAAGACAGTCGATGCAAGCATCATAGCTGAAGCAAGCCAAAACGAAACACCAACCATATCGGTGGTGTCTAGTGTTGAAGTTGCAGCAGATACTGTCCCAAACGTCAAGAGGGTCAGTAGGGCGGTCAATAGCAGGCTACGTTGTTTTGAGATTAGATTTTTCATGGTTCTCAGACTGATAGGAAATATTCTCAAATATATACTTTCGTTTAGGCGTGTAAAGTTAAACGGCGATTTTTTCACCCATTTGAACAGACCACAGAGCCTTATATCGACCGTTCAACGCCACCAAATCCTCATGTTTACCTTGTTCAATTATCTCTCCATTCTCTAACACCAGAATGGAATCAGAATGCCGAACGGTCGACAACCGATGTGCAACGATGATCGTTGTTCGATTTTTGCTGATCCGGGCAATACTTCGTTGCAGTGCAGCCTCCGTTTCATTATCAACCGCAGAGGTAGCCTCATCCAATATAAGTAAAGGAGCGTCTTTGAGAACCGCACGAGCAATGGCAATTCGCTGTCGCTGACCGCCTGATAATCTATAACCGCCTTCTCCAACGAAGGTTTCCCACTGCATAGGGAGATCTTCGATGAATTCCAAAGCCTCGGCAGTGTGGGCAGCCTCCTTGACTTCTTCATCGGTTGCATCGTTTCGTCCGTATCGAATGTTTTCCAATATCGATGTTGGGAACAGCGTAACATGTTGCGAGACAAGAGCAATCGACTCCCTCAACGAATCGACGGTGTACCCCTGGATATCGTGCGTTCCCCATTTAATTGAGCCACTAATCGGTTCTACAAAACGGAGTAAGAAACGAGTAAGAGTTGTTTTTCCAGAACCTGTCGAACCAACAATCCCGACCGTTGTTCCGGCCTGAATCTCGACATTGAAACGCTCAAACAAGGCTGAGCGCTCTGGATATGCGAACCCAACATCCTCGAACACAAGCGATGCTTTCGAGGCGATTTTATGTTGGAGTTCATGCTCTCCATCAACGATTGCACTTGGTTCATTGAGCAGTGTCAGAATTCTCTTTGAGGACGCCATGGCCCGCTGGTAGAGGTCAAATGTCTCGCCCAATCGAGTGAGAGGCCAAAGCAATCGTTGGGTCATGAAAACGAGAACAGAGTATGCGCCAACAGCCAAAACACCTTGCAGCGCAAGGCGCCCTCCTAGAAGCAACGTTGCGGTGAATCCTGCTAGAATAGCCATCCGGATAAGAGGGACAAAGGCTGCTGATAATCGGATAGCTGAGCGATTGGCCTCTTTGTATTTCTCTGAAAGCTCCTGAACCCTACGGAGTTCTTCGGTCTCGTTCGTAAACGATTGAATCGTCGCCATTCCTGTCAGGTCATTCTCGAGGAGAGCATTCAACTGACCAGCCGTTGCCCGAACATCCTGGTACCGGACTTCCAATTTCTTTTGATACAGGAATGAACCCCAGAGAATAACAGGTATTGGAAGAACTGCAAACAGAGCAATTTCCCATGAGAGGTAGATGAAAACAGCGCCGACTACGATAACGGTCGTTGTAACTTGGAGTAGGTCGTTTGCTCCCTTGTCCAAAAATCGTTCCAATTGATTGACATCGTCGTTCATTATTGCTAACAAATCGCCTTTCTGGTGATCATCAAACCAAGCCATGGATTGATTTTGGACATGATCAAAGGTCGTGAGACGGAGGTTGTGCTGAACAGTCTGCGCCAGATTTCGCCATAGAACAGCATAGAAATACTCGAAAAGTGATTCAAGGCCCCAAATAACAAAGGTCGCTACAGCGAGTACTATCAACTGATTCCATGGATCAATAATTCCCCAGTGGGCCAGTAACGAATCCTCTTTCTGAACGACCACATCTACAGCGACACCGATCAGTAAAGGTGGTGCTAAGTCCCATATTTTGTTCAAAATTGAACACAATATAGCCAACCGAATCTTATTTTTTGGAGCATCGGACTTACCCAAAATACTGCGCAAGGGTTTGTCCACGGTCTGCATGGCTTGGGCTAGAAATCATGGTTTGTGAACCCTTGCTAAACAATACCAACACAATGTTAAATGCTATTGCAGATTTGTTCGTCACATGGATAGCAAGTTAGCCTCTGTGGTTTTGGTTCTGCTTTTAATAGGAGCATCTGTAGCAGTCTTCACAATCTCTACGAACGATGATGATTCAGATGAGAGTGAGATGACGCAAATTCCGGAAACCTCCGAGGATGACCCCCAAACGCAACCAACCAACAATGCACCGGTAATACTCGTCGAAGATAGAACTCTTGAGTGGTCAGGGACAAATCATACCTTAGAAGGATACGTCGTCGATGAAGAACCAGCAACGGTTGATGTCACGATGCTCAATCTTGATTTCTCAGTCCACGTAAGCACCATCACAACTCAAACCGAATCAAACGGATTCTGGAGCATTGAATTCCCAGAGTCTCTACCCGGTGAATGGATCGTTCAAATACGGGCAACAGATTCTGAGTCAGTAACGATTGAGCGCGTAATCGAATACGTTGTTGCACCCCCGGAGGAAACTCAAGTTTCAATCGTCTTCCAATGGACTGAGCCAAGTGAGAACGATACAATCGGTACAATCTACGGTGCCATACTTCATCAATTCCCGGAGACATGCACCATAAAGTACCACCCTCTTGGAACAAGCTCTTCAAACTCAATTTTCGGCGAGGTCAACACAACCGTTGGAACATACACACTTCTTCTCGATGTCTCCGAAATTAACAACAAAGGAGATCTGATTGGCGAATGTGGTTTGTTTACCTCCTCATCAGAATCGTTACGAGTCGATCTCCCATTAACACCATCAGAAACAGATTCTGACAATGACGGAATTCCAGATCTCGATGATGACTGCGACTCTACACCACCGAACGAACCCGTGTATGGCACTGGGTGTTCCGATTCAGAAACCGATTCCGATAACGATGGTGTGATGAACAATCTTGACCTGTGTCCAGAAACACAGGAGAACCAGGTGGTAAATGCTGACGGATGCTCACAGTATCAACTCGATTCCGACAACGACGGAGTAAGCAACGCCGTTGACCAATGTCCGAACACGCCTTCGGGCGAACAAGTGGATACCGCAGGATGCTCGAGTTCACAACTGGATACAGACGGTGATGGCGTTTCAGATAATCTCGACCAGTGCCCGAATACCCCTCTGGGAGAATCAGTGGATAATACGGGGTGTCCGCTTGAGCCAGAAGAACCAGTTGAGATTCCGAAGAAAATCCTTGCCTTACACGGTGGTGGAGAAACAGCATCTGGCCTCGCCTCGCAACAAGGGATGCAGGATTTGGTCGATGCTATGCCTGAATTTGAATTCGTCTTTGCAAGCACGCCTGAAAACAACAACGTTTGGATTCGAGACCCACCCGGAGGAAAGGGCGAACCAACAACAAGTCCGAATTGGGCTGATACGTCAATTTCGTACCTTGACCAAGTTGTGGCAGACCAAGGCCCATTTTACGCACTTCTGGGTTACTCACAGGGAGCTGCCATGATCCCCGTGTATCTTGCCAACACGGAGAATACGTTTAATCGAGTCATGCTCTACAATGGATATCTTCCAACGTCGCATGAGGGGTTAATCGACACAATCGAAGCCGTTGAACCATTTACGACACCGGCAATGGTGTTTTCCGGCGAAAACGATCAGTGGTTCAAGGATATGGCGCCCGCTCTCGCAGCAAAATTCTCAGGTTCATTGGATTTACATAGCCAAACCGCTGGACACAATCTACCCTATGAAGACGACGAGCACTTTGATTCAATCCTTACGTTCATTCGCGAAGGAATCGCTCAATACGACCCAACGCAATCATGGCTTTGTGTCGACGGGCAAGGTCCATGGGTTAAGGATTACAACGGCGATGGAAATGGATACACTGCAAACAACAACGGGGTTAGCAGTCCAGGTGGCAGTGGTTCTGGGCCGTGGTTCCAATGCGAAGTGTCCGTCACCGTCCAAAATGGCAACATGGTTGTTCAGAGTAATGGAATTCCAAACCATGATTTCCTGAGCACAATGGGATGTTGCGCTCCTGAGATGGATTACACATCGACTTTCCCACTTAGCCCCGTTAACGATACTGTAGGTGGGCATGATTCAACAAACTGTCCGGCTTCAGCAGGTCGTTGGGAGTGTGTCCCGGACCGTGGTGCAGTGGCAATGTCGGTGAATGGCGCCCCCATCTTCGGACCAGAAGAAGGGCCAGGTGGAGATGCTGTTGCGCTTCATTTTGATTACTTCAATGAAGATCGTCAACCAATCGTTCTTGGGTGGTGCACTGGACACTCTGCAGGTCCGAATGGATATCATTACCATTATGACGCAAATTGCGTTTATTGGGAACCTTCTGCGGGGGAATCGATGGAGGATTATGACATCTCGAAAATTCAAAGCAATCAGCATAGCCCAATCATTGGTTGGGCATTCGATGGTTACCCCATTTATGGGATGTATGGCTACAACGATGACCAATCAGGATTGACCGCAATAACCTCCTCTTACGTCATCGAGCGCACGCAAGAGGGAGGCGATCAGGGGTACAATGGAATTGACGACTGGAATTATGTCGACGGCGCTGGTGACTTGGATGAGTGCAACGGCCGGTTTGGTCCTACACCCGAATATCCTGAGGGGATATATCATTACGTAAGCACGCCATTGTCCGGCTCCCCTACCATGGTAACCGACACCAACGGACAGAGCGTAGGTATGATTGGTTTCCCATACTTCCTACTGTGCTATCACGGCGTTGCAGATGTTGACGCCCAAGACGTCGGTGGCGGCCAAGGAGGCGGCCAAGGTGGTGGCGGCCAAGGAGGCGGCCCGGGCGGTGGAGCAATATTGTACTCCATTGCACCAGAAATGGACTACCTAACCGATGCGTATGAGGTTGAAGAAATAATTGTTCACGCAGGTCTGACAGTCTTGATTCTCGCTCTAATTGGGACCGGGATAAAACGTCGCTTGAAGTGAAACTATGCGAGCCTTTGCCATTCTAATTGTACCACTGATTCTCGTCTCTGGTTGCATCGGAGGGACTGACTATTATGGCAATACGCTCGAACCCAATTCGCTGAATGAGTTCGAACTTGTTGATGAAAACAACGAACAATTTAATCTGACCAACATCGATGCAGAAGTCATTATGGTCGGTTTCATACACACCTCCTGCGGAGAAGAATGCGATGGCTTAACTGCTTCAATGAGACAAGTATACGAGTTGCTCTCAACTCAAGAGCAGGAGCGAGTTTCTTTGCTTTCAATCACCACCGATCCATGGCACGATGACAGCAGCCGTTTGTACCATTACATGTTGAACAACAGTGTAGAATGGCCACATCTGACGGTAAACAACATCAATTCTGAACTTGAAATGATGGAATCAGTGTGGGCTTCCTTCGGAACAGCAGTTAACATTTCAGCAAACGAAACCCAATCCATGGCTCGGTGCTCAATTCACTTGATGGATTACACCGTCAATCACACCATTCACGTGATTCTTGTTGATGAAGACCGAACTACAAGAATTCAGTGGTTGTATTCCGACTGGGATTCAGAAGATGTTGCTGCAGACATCAGAAGACTTTCCTCAGAATGAAATCCTTTACCAACCGAGTGCCCTACACTTGAACAGGCGGTATTGATTTGTGGGCGACAGATTTTCCTATGCTTTCGCAAGGAAGTGGTAGGACGAAACACATTACACTCATCGATCCAGACAAGCAATCTCCAGAGATTGCAGCGAAACGAGCTTTGGTGGCTGTGGAATGTGGAACTTCGGCAATCTTTGTTGGTGGATCTACAGATACAGGAAGCAACATTGTTGATGCCACATGTGTAGCTATCCAAGAGGCGCTTGAGTTAGCGATGTTCGCATCAAGCCAACACCCTGATGCCGATGAAGATCAGTGGAACGTACCGGTTATTCTCTTCCCCGGAGGCGCACATGCGATGTCTTCACACGCTGATGGGATACTGTTTATGATGCTCATGAACAGTACCAACCGAAAATTCCTGATTGAAGAGCAACTTCAGGGAGCGCCTTACATTGCGAAAACGGGTCTTCAGACCATACCAACGGGATACATTGTTTGTGCTCCAGGCGGTGCTGTTGGAGAGGTTGGGCAAGCCGATCTCATCAGTCCAGACGACACAGAATTGATTTCGGCATACTGCCAAACTGCAGAGATGTACGGGTTTTCAACAGTCTACCTCGAAGCTGGCTCTGGCGCATCGACTCCTGTTTCTCTTCAACTCATTAAGACTGCAAAGTCGGCAATGAACTGCACACTTATCGTCGGCGGAGGGATTCGAACGCCTGAGCAAATGATTGCTGCTGCAAAAGCAGGTGCTGATTACATTGTTACCGGAACAATTACAGAAGAGTTTGAGGATCTCCAACTGCTCAAGGAGCGATTGAATTCACTTATCAGCGTCCTCTGATTCATCATCAAACAGGACTGGATCTCCGCTACCACCTGGTGATGGCGGGCGTTTCTCATCAACCTCAATTCCTTGAGGTAACTCTGATTCTTCAACGTCTAGGTCAACGGTCCCACCTTCGGCAAGATTGCGCATGTCATCGGAGGTTGGTGTTGAAAGACTACGTTCGACATCTGGGCTGCTTGCATACGCATCTCTCTTTGCCTCACGAGCATCATGCCCTCGCACCAAGGAGAGAGAGTCCGCAAAGACACGGCCTACGACTTCACGAGTGCGCTCGCCTCGCCGTACACTCGTTACCTCTTGCATAGCAACAACGTTTTGCGATTCAAGTTCACGAATTTCGGCGACCCGATCAGTGAGTGCAGCCTCAAGGTCCGTAATGGTCAACGACATTTGTTGAATCCTTTCATCGCGTTCGAACACATCAGTGTGGAGCCTACGTTCTCGACGTCGTAGAGATTCATATTCCCGGTTTCTTTCAAGTAGCCGACGTTTCATTTCTTCGATTTGCTCCACAAGATAATCATGTTCAGCAGAAACAGAACGTGGTCCTTGCATGACTCGCTCAAGCTGTTCCTCCAAATCTGCTAGCCGCTTGTCACGAGCATCCAAAAGACCCCGCATTCGGTCAGCGATGTCACGTAATCGTTGCCGCTCTTCTTCCAGTGCATTGTTGGCAGCGACTTCAGCGTCGTATTGAGCTGACTTTTCATCGAGTTGATTTTTCAGTGAACGTACTTCATCGGCAGTTACGGAAGTTAATCCCGCATCTGCAGCCTTCTCGAGTGCTTCAACCATCAAGCCCATACGGCCTTCCATTTCGGAAATAACTTCATCCTGTGAGACGCTTAGATTTCGCAATTGCTCCACTTCCTCATGAAGTGCATCTTGCTGCTCCTTCGATAGCGAGGAGGATTGGACATCGAGTTCGTGTCGAGCATCGGCCAGCAGTCGATCAAGGTGAACAATGCGTGCTTCGGCTTCTTTGAGTTGCTCCTCGGATTCATGAAGTCGTTGAATTTCTGGTGCGACTTCGTCTTCTCGCTCAGCTAAATCCAATTCCAGTACTCGAAGTCGTTGTTTGACGGTTACGACTTCATCATTACGGCGCCCTAGTTCATCCCATGCGATGAGCACCTCATCTACAAGCTGGTCGATAGGGTAGCTTTTGAGCATCCCCTCAAGCGCAGCCCTGTCGTTTCCAGAAGTGGTTTGCTGCCCTCCAGAGGAATCAGGGTTGGAAGCGCCGAGCGTCATACAGGTGACTATCGAACCTCAACCACTCTTGAACCTTCCCTGTAATTTAGGGTAATAGGTGGCTGATTTTATGGTGAATGTTTCCAACCAAATCAGTTGATTGATGTGTACTGGTCATCAGGCATTTCACTGGCAAGCATGAGCGCACCTTCAGCAACTTTTTCCAGAGGGTTTTCGACACACCAGACGTTTACGTCGCCGATGTCAGCGATTTCGCGTGCAACTCGCTCAGCAAGCCCTTCGATGAGCGATCCTCCTCCAGAGAGAATGATGTTGTTTCGCAGAACAGGTTGGTATTCCGGATCGGCTTCAGCAACAATTCGCTTGATTGCATTTCCAACCTTTGGAATCAGAAGTTCACATGCCTCTTGGATGAGGTCACCGATGTCGACATTCTGGCTCTTTCCATCGACGGAGAGAGACACTTCAACGGTTCGTACATCGCCACCGACATAGGAGGATTCTTCCTTCCACTTTCGGACCATGTCTTTGGTGATTTGAGCTCCAGTGAATTTCTTTGCAATGAGCGTTTGAAGCTCGATATCGAGCCAATCTCCGGCTTCTTGGATTGTGACTTGATCATCATCCGTCGGGAAGGTTCCGTAAATTCGAGCGATGTCGGTGGTCCCTGCTCCGATGTCTACAACGATAGAGCCGCCGATTTCGCTGATTGCGAACGCAGTCGCAAATGGCTCAGTAACGACCATGATTGCGTTAACTTGTCCTCGAAGTGTGGCCACAAGGTTGCTCTTGTCCGTGAATGAAACGTGACTTGGAGAGCAAATAACTCCGAAGACTTCGTCAAATTCTTCCGGATCAACGGTTTCGATGAGGTGCGAAACGAATGCCTTTGCTGCAGCAAGATTCGCTTCATCGTCTTGGGCAACTCCAGCAGCCATAGGACGGTAAAGGTTGCAAGCAAGTTTATTCTTCAATGCATCAGCGCCGAACAGAACATCTCGCTTGAGGAAGTTCCTCGCAACGGGGTCTTTTGGTCGTCCAACAACTGTCTCAATTGAATGCATTGCGCCAGCGCTTGAAGCAATGGTTGATTGAAACGTTCCTAAGTCAATTCCAACATATAATCGTCCGCTCATCTTGTACACCTTCTCGGATAAACAACCGTGGATGCCATAAGGTTTGAAGATAGCCCTTCAAATGCATGAAGAAATTTTGGCCTAATTCCCTTCTTTCTCCTTACGATAAGCAACATATTGCGCAATAAATCCAAGTAGAACAGCGACCGTTATCGAAGTTAGTATTGCAATTGCAGGCAATGAATTCGAATCACGGTACGTAGTAAGCACCGGTTCAGCTGGATGAATCGTAAAGGCATCGGACCGGTAGCTTGTAGAGGCTGGGGCCGTCCACGAGCTAGAATTCAAATCAGTCGCTAAAATTAACGCTGTCCAATTCCCTTCCGCATTGAGGGGGAAGAAGTCCTGGTCAATTACGGCGACACATGCTTTCCAAGAATCGTTTGTGACAAGCAGTGAACAGACATCAACTTGTTTCGTGGGCAATCCATCGCTTTGGAGCACAATGGTTGCATTCACAACATCATCATCAAGAATGGAAAAGAGGATTGAAATGGTCTCATTGTCGTGAGACATTAACACGGATTCATCCAAAAAAATGCGGGGGGCATCGTTTTGTTGCGAACAACCTGAAACCTCAACGGGAACCTGCCTGGGCGTCAATAAACATGCGTCCACGTTGTCGTAAACCCCATCTGCATCGTTGTCGTCGATACAGCCATCGGAATCCAAATCCCACCCAAGAGCGTTCGTGAAGGGGCATGAATCCTGTTCGTATGGGATACCGTCTCCGTCACCGTCAGAGTGGTTCAGAGGATCGATTTCCACCCCCTGAACGGCGAGAGCAAAACCAATTCGGTTACCTTCTACGCCCAATGTGTCCGGTTGATTTCCTGGCGTCACATATCGCCCAATTACCATGACATCGACATAATCAACGTCTCTAAGTGTGCCTGCATCAAGGTGGATTCCCACAGTGGTTTCATTGCTCGATGGGAAAGCAGTTGTGTTCAGGTGATCGGCGAAATCATAGTAAAGCATCGAGCGACCGTCTTGACGATAGTTTTCCCCGACTGCAAATCTTCCATCAGGCAAACGAACCATCAACTGCACATCATCAACTAGATGGGGCTCGGGTTTTGCTTGGAACGACAATCGAACATCGAGCGATTCATCGTTTTGCAAAATGAAGCGCTGCTGGAAGACATCTCCCGTTGAGATAAAGGGGCCTTCTGCCCCCTCTCCGTCCCAGTTATTCTCCATGAGATATTCAATCGGTCGCATGTCATCACTTCGCACTGCAAGGTGGTCCGACGGGCTGGTCCCAATCAGGCGATATGAATCGTGAATCCAAACATTGGAAACAGGCCTCTCAATATCTTCGCTTGTCTGCTTAAGTCGCTCAAAATCAAGAATTTCACTCAGGTTGAGCAAACCCCAGCCATCGTAATTGTTTGGCGCTGTTGAACCTCCTTGGCCGTTGTTTCGAAACCCTTCATTCAATGGAGTCGTGGAGAGCGACATGAGTGCTTTGGTCATTGGTGCGGATGGAACGAACCCATTACCAAGGAGAACAGTTCGTTGAGGAGTATTTGGCTCAAACCATGGGGAACGGTTGCCAAGGTTGTGTTCAGAAAGTGATTCATTGTGCCCTGTCAACCATCCTTCTTGGACCATTTGTTGAAGGACACTTGCGTACGCTGCTGCCATGGGGGTCGACATACTTGTGCCGCTGGATGTGTATTGGCCAGCATTGAATGTATCAGGTGAACCATCTGAACGTGCAGATACAACGGAAACGCCGGGTGCGAGGGCGAAGATACCTCGTGTTTCAGCGTCCGTTTCGCCATGTACAGACGATACCCAACGATCTGGAACCGTGTCTTTGGTGGATGCCCCAATAGCGAGAACGTTTCGTGCATTGGCTGGTTCCAAAACATATCCTCCGTTATTGCCCGGCGCGATCAGCGGCAACGTCCACGGGAACTCACGCGTGAAGGCGTCAAAATCGCCCGATCTTAAGGTGTAATCCGTTGTATCGTCACCCCACGAATTCGAATGAAGATACCCCCCATACATCGCCGACTCTGCAAGAAGCAAATCTACTTCCGGCGGAAGCCACCCTTCTTCAGAAACGATGTCTTGTACAACCAACCGCGTGTCATAGCCAAGGGACATCACTGCGGGCGGAATATTGTCCCCCATCGCAGTTGCGAACGGGTGACAACCAAGAATTCCCGCGGTGTGTGTCCCGTGACGGTAATCAACGTGGCCTGAATTGTCCCAGTCATCAATGCTCGTGTTTACGTGCAATAATTTGCGATGATTCGGACCGATCGATGAGTTTGAAATGCTACGAAAGCAGGAGTGATCTGCGTCAATACCAGTGTCTGCAACACCAACAACAACGCCCGTTCCATTGAGCCCAAATGTCCAACCGGCCGGGTAGGTTTGATTTTCACCACCAGAAAGCAGAACCGCAGAGTCGAGATTTCTCCCTACCGTCCTCAATTCCGGTTCAAGCCATAGAATCCCGGGTAGTTCTGTAAGCCACTCCTGTTTGAGATTCGAATCCCACTTTATCTTCAGGGATGCTAGGTGCCCCCCATCCAACGGAGGAAGCTGCTTTCCAACGTACGTTTCCACCTTGTTGTGCAATTCTTGGAGAATCGTATCAGGCAATCCAGGCTCAAAAACAACACGAACCTGTTGATGATGAGAGGCAATGGATTTCCAGAGAGCCTTTGGAGCATCCTCTTCGTATGCGTAAGGGTGAGTCACGTCAACATCCACTTTCCAAGCAATCAATTTTGATGGAGTCAGAAGCCGGAGCGGGATGTAGCCGTAATCCTCCAAAGAGCCCCACTCTTCTTGTCCCCAGTAATCCCTGTATGGGTTCACCAAAACGACTTCTTTACCTTCGAATTCAGTCTTGTCAACCAACCCATCAATAGGCAGAGGAGCTGCGAGGATAAACAGCGCTAACAGTAAGCTTCGCACATTCTTACGCTACCCTTCCACGTTGATGAAACACGCGATACGATTACTCAATTGGAACCATCGCGTTTAAATCAAGAAACAGGTCGCCTTGAAATCATGAAGGCATTCCGTGTTGATGGACAATCCCCGTTTGGTGGTCTGCGCCAGAAGTTCTCTCTCGATGTCGTTGCAGCTTCAAAAGACGACGCTGAGCACCGAGTTTACTCGATTCTCGGATCCCGTCACAAGGCATCTCGTCGTGCAATAATCATCAAGTCTGTCAATGAAATTGACCCACGTACTTCAACAGAGCCTGCGGTTCTCCACCACTTTCGAGAAGAAATTGCTGCAGCTGGTGGCAAAATTGCTCCTACCGCCGAAGAGTGAATGCAACATCGCCGCATTGATGAAGGTCGCACCACAGGCATTGTCGAGGCGGTCTTGTGGAACAATCTGAACTCCAACACACAGCAAGACTTGTCGAAATGAATCGTGAGCGATTTCACGAAGTACAAGAACGGATCGAACAAGTTATCAATGTACTTGGAGAACACGACGTTACTGCAACGATTCTTGAAACACTTGCAAAGAAAAACTACGATTCCGAAATGAAAATGCATGTCTCAATAGGTGCAGGTGTAACGCTTACGTGCCAGCATCCGGGTGGCGGAGAAGGAACCACGATTGTCGATCTTGGCAGCGGTATTTTTGGTGAACGCTCGTGGTCCGATGCGGCAATCCTTACACGTGAGCGCATGGAAGAACTTGGGCATCTTCTTGAAAACTTACAATCTCAAAGCAGACAACTCGAGACGACCATAACAAACCTTGCCCAGAATTTTACGGCCGCTGCAGAAGCGGAAACCAAGATTGAGGCGGCGCCCTCAACCGAAGTCCCTGAAGTCGAGGCTGAACCCGAACCCGAGGACTCCCCCGTTCCCAAATCAAAACGCCGCCGAGGCGGAATGTTTGGAAATGAACTTACGTTGGACGATTAGGTGATTTCATGGGCCTCTTTGACCGATTCAAAAAACGCGTTAAAGAGGTTGCTAACGAAGTCGATTCAGAAGCGCTGACTGTAAACGAAGATTCAGCGGAGGGAAGAGCAGCCCTTGAGTCTTCACGAGTCGTTGATGAAGATTGGGACGAGGTTCCTGAGGACGACATGAACGCTCTCGCTCTGCCCGATGAAACATCATCTACTGACGACGATTGGGATGATTGGGATGAGGAAGACGATGTTGACTTGCCGGTCCAATTATCAAAAAAGGAACGAAAACGACTCGAAAAGATGGAGAAGCAGCGCCAGAAAGAACTCAAACGAAGGAAGGCAACAACGGTTGCAAAACCAAAAGGTTCGAAGGTCGATCTTTCAATGATGCGAACGACCACAGGCCGCCAACTGGTCGAAGTCAAGGCAGCGCCCAGAGGGTCATCGAAACGTGCGGAGATTGAAACCGAAGCAGGAGCAGTTTCCATTGAACTTGGTGGGGGAATTGTTGGGCAAGGCGGGCGAGTGATCAAGGAAGGTAAAGTATTGAATGACTTGCTTGAGGAACTTGAATGGATGCTCCTTGAATCCGATATATCCAGTGATGCGGTTACATCCGTACTCAATGCACTTCGAAAAAGTCTCGTCGGGTCACGACTCCGTCGAGGTGCAGAACTTGCGAAAGTACTGGAGGCTGCTTTGAAACGTGCGCTACGAAACCTTTTGTCTGCCGGTTATTGGGATTTTGACGCATCGATTCAATCCTTTTTAGATGAAGGAGACTCTCCTGTTGTCGTGATGCTTGTGGGCGTCAATGGAACAGGAAAAACAACCACAGCGGCGAAAATTGCTCATCGCTTACAGTCCAATGGACATTCAGTCATTGCCGCAGCAGGAGACACATTTCGCGCTGGAGCAATTCAACAACTTGAATCGCATTGTGAAAACCTCGGTATTCGTTGCATATCCAGTCAACGGGGAGGAGATGCTGCAGCCATTGCTCGAGATGCGATTGAATCTGCGAAAGCCAAAAACATCGACGTTGTTCTTGTCGATACAGCAGGACGTATGCAAAACAAAACCAATCTTATGAAAGAACTTGAGAAAGTCCGACGAGTCGCTAACCCACACCTTGTATTGTTTGTCGGTGATGCACTGGCTGGAAACGATGCTGTTGATCAAGCAAGAATGTTCCAAGAAATGATGCGCTTCGACGGGGCCGTCCTGTCAAAGATGGACACGGATGCGAAAGGCGGAGCAGGGCTCTCAATTGCATTTGCAACCAGCCGACCAATTGTTTTCGCTGGAACCGGTCAAGGGTACGATGACTTGCTGCAGTTCGATCCTGACTGGTTGCTCGATGAAATGTTATCCTGAGGTTTCACGATGTTTGAGGATAAAGAGACTGAGACGTTTTTTACCGTCGTTCACATGTTCCAGCGTTCAGCAATGGCTAATCTCGGTCTCTTGGAACATCCTGCGGAAGGATTGCACTTCAATTTCTCAGAAGCAAAAGACATCATCGATATCCTTCGCATGCTTCAGAACAAAACCCGGGGGAACCTCGATGCCTCCGCTGAGGCAATGCTCAAAGGTGTCATTAGTGAATTGCAAATGCAGTTTATGCAAGCGCCAAAGCGGAAAAAGCAGATGGAAGAAGAACAAGCGAACATGGAAAATGTACGTCAAACCTTCGAAAACCCTCGAGACGCCCCCGTCGAAGACGTTTCAAGCGAAGAATGATGCGATTCTCAATCATTTCATCGGACCCTTGATGAGCAAGAGCGGGTTCAGAAGAAACGGTCGCGATGTCTTACGTTAGCGAAGTTTCTTCAGATGAAGCACCAACCGTGCTGATCGTTGACAACAATCAGATGTCAATTATGCGCTTGCGTGAGGTCTTCAGGAAGAGGGGATTCGCAACAGAAATCTGTGAAGATGGAGACGTTGCAGTCGATGAATACATCAAGCTTGATCCTGAATTGGTCGTGATGTCTCTCGATATCCCCTCCTTGGATGGCCATCTTGCTGCCTTGGAGATGCGCGAGCACGGCGGCGACTCACGAATTCTCTTTATTGCTCCAAACCGGCTTTCAGACTTGGCCGTCCATGCAACGTATTCTGCAGGGGCAGTTGGATGGCTTACTAAACCCATAAGCCAGACTCAACTGGATGAAATTTGGGATCAAGTGCTTGGCCCGATTCCTGACGCTCCAGGATTGGATGACATTGATGAGTTGTATCCGGAAGATCGGATTAAACCAATGTCGGATGACATCCAACTTCCACCACTTCAGGACCTACCTCCATTGGAAGCTTTACCGCCACTCGCTGAAATTCCTGCTCCTGAGCAGGAAAGAACCGAATCATTGAGACCCAAGAGAAGGAGATTAAAACTCCTCATTGCAATGGTTTTCATTGCGGCTGGCGTTGCAGTCTATTTCCAGCGGGATTCCGTTAATGAGTTGCTCGAATCACTTTTGTAACTGATTATACTGAACATAAGTCGGTTGAACGTACTGGCCAGGTAGCTGGACAATTTGACCCTCCATAATGGTCGAACCTTGCGGAGCCTGAATGATTTCCTCTCGTTTGTAGGTACTGGTGGTCAAGAGCGATGGGTCGCCCCTGAGGATTTGTTGATCAAGCTTCCTGGCATTCCAGTAGCCCCAATACAACAAGGCGACCAGTCCAAAAAACAAGAAAAGACTGATCAAGAAAAGAAACAAATCCATTCTTATCGCTCCAACAATGCTTTCCAAGAGATTTCCGCATAAGTAGCGGCTGCGGCCGCAGGGTCTTCAGCACCGTGTATTCCAGAACCAACGATAATGCAATCCGCCCCAGCTACTACGGCTTGGTATGGATCGCCGTATCGCTGTCCCATTTCTCCATCACCGGTTGCAAGGTTTACCCCAGGCGTCCAGATCATTTTTGCGTCGCCGACCATTTCTCGTAACCGACGAACAGAGTCAGCGTCCGAACCATTTCCAATGAATCCAAACACACCGGGGTGCGCACGACCCGCCTCAACGACGGTCAATGCATACGCAGGGGTGAGAAGATTGCCGCGACTCGACATCTGGGCAAGCAACAACACCCCACCCTCTTTGGACGCCTCCGACCAAGCTGATTGCAGACCATCGACAATGTCAGGACCGCTGATCAAATGAGCTGTGACAATGTCACTCCACCGCTGGATGTTGTATATCCCGCCCATCTGCTTCCGTGAAATTTTACCGATGTCGGCGAATTTTCTATCTTCGAAAATGAGAAGATCCATTTCGTGCGCGAGTTCACAAAACCGCATCCATTCTTCCGGTGTCCAATCATCAATGAGATCAACATGCGTCTTCAACGCAGCGATTGATGAACCCACAGAACCGAGTAAATCAAACATTTCAGACATCGTGTATTTGTCTGCAGCGAGGCACACGAGGCTCTTTTTTCTGCAGGCTACTTCCATGAAGGTTTTCGCCATTGGCAAGGTCGATGCGTCCCATCGAACCTTCCATGCCTCTCTCGCCTCCATGTTCATCTCCACAAACTGCTATCAATCATAGTTTGCGGAAAAGACGCAAACCGTTTATGCTATATCAGGCAGGCAAGAACATGACGCGAAAGAGTAGGTGCGCTCTTCTTCTCGTTACAATGATGTTGAGCATGACCCTTTCGGGATGCTTCGGAGACTCAACCACAGCCCTCGACCAAACAACACCGAACGAATATCCGAACATTTACGATCGACATACACTCAACTGGAATTGGACTGGTTCCTATTCAAGAGTCCTTGAAGATGGACCACATGAACCGCTTCCAGTACAAGAGACGCTTATCGAGGTCGATACTTCTGGTACGTGGGAGGGGGGGCCAAACACTGCGGAAGTTCATCTCTCATACTGGCTTCCGTCCAATACCGAGGACGGGGAGCAAGTGCCCGTGATTGCGGTTGTAAGCCCTTATTTCGATTACGGCTCACCCGGTAGCCAATCATCCCCAACGAATGTTGTGAGCGCAGGTCGTGGTGAATTCATTTACGACAATTTTGTCCCGCATGGGTATGCCTTGGCACAAGTGGCAGTCTTTGCAACCGAAGAAAGCACGGGCTGCTTTGACTATCGTGGTGACGGGGAAGGCCTCGGCATCCATATGGCGGTTGAATGGCTCGGCACACAAAATTGGAGCAACGGCCACGTTGCGATATATGGGAAATCATACGAGGGGGCAACGGCTTGGGAAGCTGCAGCACAGGGCAGTGAATATCTCAAAACCATTGTGCCGATTTCCGGAACAACAGCCTTAGGACCACTTCTGTACAAAAATGGAAGCGCCGAAGCTCGTAGCCAAATCATGCATTCCAACTATGGGGGGTCAATTCTCGATTACGACGGAGATGATTTGGACAACATGTGCGGTGACGTCCTCGAAGGGTTCCTCGCTGGACCGACACGATACGGATTGGGTGAACTTGATCCTTACATGGACAACTATTACGATGAGCGAAGTCACATCGATAAAGCATTGGGTAAGTACAATGGGAGCATCTATTGGGTTCAAGGCTTGCAAGACTGGAATGTTGATCCACACATGGTCTTCGGCGGCCCACCAGGGGTTAACTGGTATCAAGAGTACATCGACAATGGGTACGATGTTGCAGGAATGATTGGTCAATGGGAGCA
>DAPT01000035.1:0-2247 GCA_002502215.1 Euryarchaeota archaeon UBA124 | reverse complement strand
GGTGAAGCAATTCAGAACATGACCAGGTGGGATTGGGGGCAGGATCTCTTTGAATGGATGGAGTATTACCTCAAGGGTGTAGGAGAGAAACCCGCACTTGTTGCGCAAATTCAACGGAACGATGGCCAGTGGAGAATCGAAGAAACATGGCCTCCAATGGATGTTGAACGCCATCAACTCGATCTCAGCGAATGCACAAACGACGGAGCCTTTGTTGGAGGAGGCGCTCCAGTCGTCGGGGGAGGGCAATCGCTCACAGTCGAATGCCAGGCGATCAGTGATGAATCAAATCTCCACATTGCAGGAATGGCAACAATTCATCTTTCAGCGGTTCCAACGTTCGATGGAGGCCAGATTTTTGTCGAAATGCAAGATGCTGAAACGGGACTGCGATTAGGCCATGCCACAATGGATGTGCGCTATCATGCGGGCGGATACGAAGCGCAAACGGTTATTCCTGGCCAAGAGATTACTTTGCTAATGGAATTCCAAGCCATCGATGCTATCCTACCGGCTGGGCATGGAATTCGATTTGTACTTAGCGATCAAGGAGAGGACTACCTCGCTCCTGCTTGCGGAAATTCGTGCACCGTTCACGTTTTACCGTCCCTTTCTACAGCAGAATTACCGCTTATTGAACGCCTGGACAGCAATGCGCTCATTACCCCACAATCCGAGGAAGCGGCGAACAATTTGTGAGCGTCCATACATTTTCCCGATTAGTTGAACATTTGTTACTTTTTGATAGGAAAATTCGCGCAAATGGCCAACCAATCATTAACAGGGCCCCCTGTTTTAATCAATGAGACAATAAATATGAGATTTACTGTTCACTATTGGCAAAATCCACTGTAATAATTGAGCAAATGGTTCATATACCGTCCTCGCAGCGGGTCGGATGATAACCATGTCTGACAAAGCAAAACTGGAATATATCTGGCTCGATGGATTCGAACCAACACAAAGCATGCGAAGTAAAACGATGATCCGCACCGATTTCGGTGGAACGGTGACAGAATGCCCCATGTGGTCCTTTGATGGGTCGTCCACACTGCAAGCTGATGGGGGCGACTCGGACTGCTTGCTCAAACCCGTTGCAATCTATCCCGATCCTGACCGTATCAATGGGTACCTGGTAATGTGCGAGGTTCTCAATGCAGACGGAAGTCCTCACAGGACGAACGGTCGAGCAACCATTCGCGAAGATGACGACGACTTCTGGTTCGGTTTCGAGCAAGAATACTTCCTATGGGATCCAGAGACCAACCTACCCCTTGGATTCCCGCGCGATCAGACTCCTCAGGGGCAATTCTACTGTTCCGTAGGTGCAAAGAACGCCTTTGGCAGAGACATTATCGAGTCTCATCTCGACATGTGCTTAGAGGCCGGTTTGAACGTGGAAGGCATTAACTCAGAAGTCGCTGCAGGCCAGTGGGAGTACCAGATCTTCGCAAAGGGCGCCAAGGATGCTGGTGACCAAATTTGGGTTTCACGATACCTCGCAGAGCGCAATGCCGAAAAATACGGTTTGGCCATTGATTGGCACCCTAAACCTCTCGGGGACACGGATTGGAACGGTTCTGGAATGCACGCAAATTTCAGCGATGGGCGCATGCGTGATGAAGGTGGAGAAAAGCTACTGTCAGAAATCTGTGAAGCGTTTGGTAGGAACATCAAGAAGCACATCGATGTTTACGGCGCTCACAACGAGATGCGACTGACCGGGAAGCACGAAACGCAATCGATTCACGAATTTTCATACGGCGTATCCGATCGTGGTGCATCCATTCGTATCCCAATCGGCACCATCGAAGACGGCTGGAAAGGCCGACTTGAGGATCGTCGCCCGTCCTCCAACGGAGACCCCTACAAAATTGCCGCTGTCATCATCGAAACGACAAAATCCGCTTATTAAGCCTTAGCGAGGAGCGCTTCACGGCGTCGCAATCTCCGAACTCCAATGATAACGGCTAGGATGACTGCGAGGGTGAATACGTTCGCCACAATCATGGCTAAGGATTCGACCAAAACACCGTAGATCAGCCATAAGGAAAGAGCAATCGTAACGATGCTGAAAGTGGTCAACGAGATACCCTCGTGTCGTTCACGCACCCATACGTCCCTGATTTGGGGAATCCATGCAACGATGCCCAGCCCGCCTGCAAGCAGGCCAATGACCTCAATCCACAATTCAGCCATTAGCCCCACTCCGCAGGCTTCTTTGAAGCAAGAATGCCATCAATTTGC
>DAPT01000111.1 GCA_002502215.1 Euryarchaeota archaeon UBA124 | reverse complement strand
TCTCGGCGAACAAACATCACACGGCCATCGGCTGGTGACACAAGCACGCCTGAATCCTTTGGAATTGGACGGTCTGGATCTCTCCAAAAATTGGCAAAAAAGACTGCCGTCATCAGACAGAGAACACCAAGAAGAGGTAACAATCCATGAAGAGGGTCAAGACCAAGCGATTGCCCAGCAAGAATTACAGCGCCTGAAAGAGCGAATGTCGCTACTGGCGCAAGCCCTCCTTGGGCGAGACCTGCCAAAATGGCTCACCTCAGTTGTCAGCCCAAGGGTCGACATCCGAATTCCATGTTTGGTCTGCAGATGCTTCCGCTGCTTCTTCGGCGGGTTCTTCACTTGCATCATCTGCTGATTCGGCTTCCGCTGAATCTTCCTCTGGAGCGCTTTCAGCTTCTTCAGCTGGTGCTTCCTCAACAGGCGCTTCTTCAACGGCTTCTTGGGTTTCAGTCGTTTCTTCTTCAATGAGGGTTTCAGCCTCTTCGACGGTCATTTCTGCTGCCCGTGCTTCAACCATCTCATCCATACGTTCAGTAAACGCACGAGACATGTGTTGTGATTGGCGTTCTGCCTCTACGGCGCTTTCAATCATCTCGTAGCGTTCCTTGATTGCCTTGTTGAGATCTTCAAAGAGCGTCATGTGTGCCACATACCAGTCGTCTCGCGCCTTCATCTCTGAAACCGCGAGTTTCAAATCATTGTCAAGTTCTTCTGCGATTCCAAAGACCTTCCCGAGTCGGTCTTTTTCGCGAGAGTACTTTTCCTCCATCGTTTCAAGGGCAGGTTCGAGATGCTCGACACGCTTGTCAGCCTTCGTAGCTTTCATTTCCAATTCTCGAATTCGGAGGTCCTTTTCTGCAATAAGCGATTCTTGGGCCTCTCGCTCAATCTCTTTATCGATAATTTCCTTTTCCAGGACTTCGATTTCAGCACGTGCATCGACGAGTTCCTTCTCTTGAGTTTCATAGGCTGCGAAGAGTTTCTTCAAACGGTCCGTTTCAGTGGCGAGGGCTTCTTCAAGTTGGCCAATTTGAACTTCAGGGGTGATGGTTCCTTCTTCACTCATATGTTCACCCGGAGGAATGCCTCCATTTCAACCCAGTCGCCTTTACCCTATGAAGCCGACGCATGTTTGAATGTGATAATTCACTTCTGACTCAAAGTTTCAAATTTCCTCAGAACTTTTGTTTCGGTCCGCTTGGAAATCGAAACCTACTTGGTTTAGGAGCGTCACTTTCTTCATCGTATGTCTTCCTTCTTGAAAACAAGAGCATAGAGAGAAGGGCGAGAAGAATTCCTCCAACAATAACGTAGGTGGTTGTTCCTAGAATTTCAGCCTCATCAGCTGAGCGAGTAGCATCTTCAGGGTAAACATCAGAATTGTCACCAACACCGTCTCCGTCTGTATCGCTCGTTTCAGAGGAATCACTTGGGAATGCATCTTGTGAATCTACCACGCCATCTCCATCGGTGTCTTTTTCAATAATTTGAATAGCGTTTTCGAGGACAACATCCTCCCGAAGACCACCAATTTTTAGCAGTGTAATGTGGAGATCATACATTGACATGTCAGCGTTTTCTGAGACAGTCGCCTCAAGTTTCCAGACATTATCCGCAAATGGAGTCACAATTCTACCGCGCAGTCCAGACTGGTCTTCCCAAAGCCCAACAGGTGCGGCGCCGGTTATTGATGCAAATGGGGCATTGTTGTAATCGACGAGATTCGGAGTATTTCTGTCGCCTGATTGGCCAATTCCAAGTTGCCCATGCTTGTTGCGCCCCCAGCATGAGATTGAGCCGTTCTCGGACAGCGCACACGTATGGTCGTAGTTTAGACTCAACACAACCACGTTGTTGGCTTGCTCGACAAACATTGGGGCGGGATAAACACCCCCGCTAACACCGATGCCTAACCGCCCGTAATTGTTGTGCCCCCAGCAGTATACGCTACTGTTTTCGAGTATGGCACAACTGCTGTAAGGTCCTGTAGAAACTGAAACGGCAACTGAACTCGTTGGTAAATGAGCATACACTGGAATCGGAGCATTTGTGGTCGTGTTATCTCCAAGTTGGCCGTGGTTATTGTGACCCCAACACGCAACTGAACCATTGTCCAAAAGCGCACATGAATGGTGATCTCCAACAGAAAGGTCGGTCGCGGCTCGACCTTCGGGCAACTCTACGTTTGTTGATGGTGAGTGAATGGTATCGCTTGTACCTCCGTTTCCGAGTTGCCCGGTGTTGTCTCTTCCCCAACACATAATTCCTCCGTCGTCCATGAGTGTGCATGTATGGGTTGCTCCTGATTCGACTTTTGTCACTTGCCGATCAGCCGGAGTTGCAATGGTTTGCGGAATGTATTTATCCGCAGAATCTGAATCTCCATTTCCTAGGGCCCCGTACGAATCAGCGCCCCAACACGTCAGTGCACCGTCTTCTAAGATGGCACAGGTGTGTTTCACTCCCATGCCCACAGATTTGACGCGTTGGTTGTTTGGAAACTGTACTTTCGTGCTTGGAGATTTGTATGTATTGGTAGAGTTGTCCCCGCTCTGTCCATCTTCATTGAATCCCCAACAGCTCATTGAGTCATCGTACAGAAGAACGCAGGTGCGAGCTTGTTTTGCATAAATTTGCTTGATGGTTTCTCCCTCTGAGAGTGAAACAAACGAAGTGGGCTTGTTTCTCGTTACCGCATCACCTCCATCACCCAACTGACCATAGTTATCGAGACCCCAACACATAGCAGAGCCATTATCCAGTAGACCGCATGTGTGAGTACTGCCGGTCGCTAGCGCCGATACTGTGTCTTGTCCTGGGTTATGTCCAGCACGTAAAAACTCGTATCGAATTGTAGAAACTCCTACATTCTCTCCTAAATCCAAATCACACTCAAGGTCTGAATCTTGATGGACGGCTTCCTCTGAACAGTCAGCGGATGGCATTTCGTTTTCTTGTGCCATTGAATGCATCGGAACGAAAAGCATGATGATTAAGCAGAAAAAAGCCTGAAGCTGAATGGATTTACGTCCACGCAAAGCCTTGTGCATGTTGGTACACAGAACCTCTCCCTTATTGACTCATTCACGGTTTTCCGTAATTAATCGTACTTTATTCAACTGAATTCGTCGCCTCAACCAGTGCCTTTGCAATAGGAACTTCGCCCATCGAATGACCAGCATCAGGGATGATATTCAGAATTGATTGTGGCAGTTGTTTGTGCAATTCCCACGCACTCTTTACTGGGCACACCATATCATATCGTCCTTGGACAATAACAGCGGGAATGTGATCGATCGATTCTGTATGTTTGAGGATGTATGCGTCTTCAACGAATATTCCATTAATGAAATAATGGCATTCTATTCGAGCAAATGCAACCGCAAAATCAAGATCTTCGGCCTTGTCTAAATATTCAGGGTCTGGAAACAAACGACTGGTCGCCATCTCCCATCGAGTCCACTCCTTAGCTGCATTTCGACGTACATCAACTTCTTCGCTGGTCAATCTGCTGTAATAAGCTGGAATAAGCGCTGATTGTTCTTCTGAAGGAATGTGTTGTAGATAGTGTTCAAAGGCATCAGGGAAGACATGACTCGCTCCATCTTGGTAGAACCAATGCAATTCCGAACTTCTGCACATGAAGATGCCTCGAAGGATGAACGAACGTATTCGCTCCGAGTGATTAATTCCGTAAATGAGCGAGAGTGTTGAGCCCCATGAGCCTCCGAAAACATGCCATGTCTCGATGTTGAAATGATTTCGAAGCGCTTCAATATCGGAAACAAGATGCATCGTCGTATTCTCTTCAAGATCAGCATACGGCGTGGAATTACCACATCCTCTTTGATCGAATTGAATGATGTTCCATTTCTTCGGATCAAAGTATTGCCGGTAAGAGGGTTGGCTTCCTCCACCTGGCCCACCATGAATGACAATGACCGGAATGCCTTCTGGGTTGCCTGCACATTCCCATGCGATGGTATGCCGTTCGGATACCGATAGCATACCCGTTTCATAAGGCTCGATTTTTGGATACAAGACGTCATCAATTGATTCTGAACCAATTCCCATAGAACACCCGATGAGAACACGGATGATGTTGCTTTCGATGACTTTTTTCGGCGCATCCCCTCGCATGTCCATGAAGCAGGCAACAGATGTGTTCAACGATTGGGCTCATCGAGGCAAAGATGAAGGAATGGAACGTGGTCATGGTCCAGCAGTTCGAGAAATGTTGAGTGCAGCCTACAAGCGAGTAATCTCAAACAATGAATCCTTTTCTTTCGCCGATCTTGGATGTGGGAACGGGTGGGTTGTTCGACTGGCTTCTGAACATGAACAATGCGGGCATGCTGATGGGTTCGATGGTGCAGAACACATGATCGAAAAAGCGAATGCGGTTGATTCAGAAAATGGGTATTACCTTGCAATGTTTCCTGATGCAAAACCTGCTATGCGATACAACCTGATTCACTCAATGGAATTCATCTATTACTTGCATGACCCTAAGAAAATGTTGCAATCCATCCATGACGAATGGTTAGCTGTAGGTGGTTGGGCTGTCATCGGTATTGATCACTATGCAGAGCATGAAGAAAGCCTCGGTTGGCCGGAAGCACTCGATGTACACATGTCGACTTTTTCTGAAAAAGAGTGGATTGCGATGTGGCATGAGGTCGGGTTTTCTGAAGTACATGCTTGGCGCGCCAATCAGACGCATGGCAAGCCTGGGACGCTCGCTATTCTTGGGAAGAAAGGTACGCAGTAATACCTAATTCCATGCCTTCAGGAGCACACATTCTCACATCACCCTTGAAGAACGGGCATTTCTTACAAACATCGATTGATTCCATAGGAAGACGTTTTGGCTCACTCATACCATTTGGATTCGCAGCCAAGTTTGCCACCCACCCAAGCAGACCGATCAGTTCTTTTTCTGCATCTTCAAACATTTTTTGTGGCATTTGCACATATCGGCCTGTCGTTGCAATGAGGAGTGCTGGTGGCCGAATCTCTCTGCGCTGATGAGTCGGTTTTCGTTCCTCTTGACGTCGGAAAACGAGAGAATAGAGGGTAAGTTGCAAACGATGATTTCGCAACATTTGGCGTTCTGCATCGTTCTGAGGTTTCAAAGAAAACGGTTCAGTGAGCGATTCGTACAATGGGTGGTCTTCCAGCGCATTCTCTCGAGCACCGGAAGTCTTCAAATCGACGACCTGAAGCCAGGGAACCTTGCCCTCTACGCCTGCGAGGGCGAGATCTGCTTGCCCTTCGAAGAGAATGTTGACTGAATCGACGAGCGTAATATGCGACTGATTGAGTTGAGTAACTGGCGTTCGAATGCATCCCTCGTAGGCCACCTCGTGGTCGAAAAAGAACGATGCCTCCGTTCGGAGCCCTTCTATTTGATGGCCGTTGATTTCCTCGCCATCGGCTAACCTTCCCAAGGACCCCTCCGAAAGCAGTGTCGCTAACTCAGCGATTCTCAATCGAGTTTGCTGTTGTTCTTCGGCACTGAGGAGATGCCATTCGGGCTGAGAATGTATTGCATCATCAATTTCTTTACTCGACAAAAGGAGATTCTTCTGCTGATTGAGCCATATCGGACCAAGGTCAAACCCCTCGGATTTCTTTTCAGCTGGATTAGCCAAACCAATCTCAACAAGCCGGTGAAACATTGAGCCAAATGAGGTGGCGGAAGGCCATCCAGTGGCGATTTTCTCAAAATCCTCCCCACTGGAACGGTCTTTGATTTCGTCTTCATTTGAGGTGTGGTTCGAAGACCAATTGATGTTGAATGACTCACTTTGCCAGCCTTTTACGTGAGTTAACCAATACCGTCTTCGGCAGGAATTTGTGGTATCCAATCCATGTGCTGTCATTCTTAGTGTAGGAGACTGGCGTACTCGCCACTGTTCCAAAACGCCGGCTTCAATCGGTTGTGATAGTTGTTGCTCAATGGTCAACCAGTTCGATAGTACAGAGGTTGGAGTTTGGATTGTGAAACAGTCGGGATGATGGTAAAGACGGAGTTCTTGGAGAGCGCCCTCCATGAATCCACTCGCTTGATAGAGAGCAAATGGATCGATTTCCAAAACTTGCTCTCCATATTCAGCAAGACGTTCACCTTGAACGTCTCCTTCAAGACTCCAGCACTGTTCATTCTCTGAGTTCAGACCCATGTAACGGAATCCGTCGAGCATCAAATCACCCATGTTATTCCCCTTCGAATTGACCTTCATGGAAATCTTTGAACTCTCATTCAAGCTACAAGCAATATTTGGTGAGCCTACAAAGATTAAGCGGTCCTTGACACGAGTTAAAGCAACATAAAATTGGCGACGTAATTCCGCCTGATTTTGTGCCTTGTTCATTTGCTCTGCCAGCATCCAGAGTGCATCCTCTGGCTTTTCCTTCGACTTCCATGGTTGAATCCTCCCGGCGATGACGTCGGGCGTAATCAGAACGTTGTTTTGTGCCTCTATACTAGAACTACGACGTCCAGCCTCGAACAATCCTGTGACGATTACAACCGGGGCTTGAAGACCCTTTGCGCCATGAATGGTCATAATTTGAATGGCCCCACTCGTAGGCGATGAGCTCGCTTGCGGCCCTTTGTTACCAAGCGTTGCAAAAGCCTTCATTTGTTGCAAAATCATTGCAGGTTCATGTCCCGTTTCGGAACCAATTTTCTGTGTTAATGCGCACCACATTTCTGCAACTTGTCGCTCGGATTCATCGGGAAAAGCAATCAACAAATCGCTGTGATCAAGTACTGCATCAAAGACATCATAAATTCCGCCAAGTTGAACGATTTGTGAACATGCTTCCAACAGAGGGCCTTGCGGTTCAGATTCGAAATAATCCGCTATATGCGTCCAATAATTCTTGACGTCAGTGAACTGGAGAACCTCCTCGATTTGAATGGAGGAAGCACCAACAATCGAAGAACGAAGCAGAGAATGAGCAGCATGTCTTGAACTCGGTTTTGCAAGAAGTTCCAAAAGTGCCATGAGTGGTTGCACCACAGGTTGCTTGAGCAGTTCTCCTTGCTTGTCTGCCATTACAGGTAAGCCACGCGATTGAAGTCGAGCAATGAGGTCTGGAATATGCTTGCGAAAGTGCACTAATATCATCACATCCTCTGGAGAGATTGTCTCTTCTGATTCAATTTGAACATAGTCGTTCACCTCAGAAGACCATATTTGCGTTGTTGAACCACGAACCAGGGATTCCAACCGCGAAGCAATAAGTTCGTGTTCAAGGTGGCGAAGGTTTGCGTTCTCAGCATCAAATAAACTGTATCCTTGGGTCAAATCCAAAGGCAATTCGCCGGTATCGTTTTGGGTTGGAAGAAGCCACTCAATCACTCCTGTTCGGTGTGTCTCACGACCCGCCTCCAAAGGCTGAGATGCCGCATGAAAGTCCCCTGGGAACTGATGATGACGTTGATCAAAAGTATCGTCAAACATGTTGTTCAGTGTTCGAAGCAGACCTGGTGCAGTTCGGAAGTTTGTTCGTAATTGAATATGCCCTTCTGACCGCTCATTGATGACCTCGTCAGCGATTGCCAATCCAGAATCATCAATTCCAAAAGATACATAATCCCATGGTGCAGATTGTTCTTCTTTCGCGTAATCCGAAGCTTGTATGAACGACCCTGATTCGCCCCCGGCTCCTACAGGACGTGGGTCTCGACCATACCCGTGCTGAACGAACGATTCCAACCTTGGCTCATCGTGCTCAATGCTGTTTGCAACTCGGATGGACGCCACCATCCGACGCATTACAGTCACTTCTGCCTGCCTAAAACGATAGATGCTTTGCTTCATGTCGCCGACGATGCAGATGGTTGGGTCCCAAGGTCCGACTGGCGCAGGATGCTCGTCCGAGATTCCATCTCGACGACCCCACAGTCGGGACAGGAGTCGGGCATGTTCTGGATTCGTATCTTGGTATTCGTCGATGATGAAGGCCCGATAACGTGCGCGTATTTGTTTTACGAGTGAAAATCTTCGTTGCAGATCAACTCGCTTCTCCTCATCATTTTGCATGATTGTAAGCGCTCTTCGGATGTGATCATCTGACCATGGTTCATTGCCTAAATCGTCCAACGCTTGAACCGCTTCGCTGGGATACCAGTGACGAACAATGGCAGGACATCGTGCAAGCAAGAGGTCTCCTACCATCGCTTGAACATCATCGAAATCATGTGCCTCTTCTTGCGATTTCAAATGCCTGAGTAAATCCTGGCACCCTGAATGGACAGTGTAAAGGTCGTTGAGGACCTCCACCTGGAGCGCTGGATTAACGCGCATGTTTCCTTGAGGTGGTTCCTGACTCAGTTCGAGACCGAGAGGTTGTTGATCATACCGTTCGTTGGCGTTCCTGTGGACAAAAGGTTGGAACGGATTGAGGCAATAAGCAACCTTTGCTAGCATGAAGACAAGTCGTCCATCTGTTGGGTCGTGAAGACGATTTTGTAATCCTTGAGCAGCACTTGATGCTGCCGACATTAGTTGAGATTTCAGCACTTTCTCGTCCTTACTTTTCAAAACTGACGACCATTTCATCAGCCCCGATGGCCAGCCAGCAAGTGTGTTTTCTCGAGGGAAATTGCCCCCTTTTAGAATTGTAGGTGTTGTCTCGTTTAATTGTGCAAATGAGGTTGCAGCCGATACGACTTGATACAACCACTGGAGGCGTTCGATGGGTGCTTCCGGCAAGGACTCCCTTGCCAAATGAGCGAGTTGATTGAATCGTGTGTTGACTGTTTCTGTTTGAGCAGGCACGACAAATATTGAGTGATGGTTAAGGAAGACATCAACCCATTGGTTGAGGAGGATGGCCACATCTTCGACCACCGGATCTATGAGGTGCTGACACTCTTGCAAAATCATGTCCTCAATCAATCGGTAATCTGGAGGTGCCTTTCCGTCCCAAGGTAAGCCCACTTGTATAGAGCGTGTTCGTAAGCGACGTCGAGATTCCTCAACGAAAAGAGATGACTCGAGGAGTCCTTCCAACACCGTTTGAGCACTTTGTTGTCCTCCGAGGCGGATTGCCAGTCGATTTCGGGCTGCAATGAATTCATCCGCAGATTCGAGCATTCCGGCTTCGATGGCGTCGCGCCCGTTCCGGATCCGCCAAGCCGCATTCAATGCCTGACTTCGCAGAATTGGTG
>DAPT01000109.1 GCA_002502215.1 Euryarchaeota archaeon UBA124 | reverse complement strand
ATGTCCCAGGTGTTGGATTGTTGAAACCAATCCTGTCGCCCGCACCCGGTGCGCCCGAGTGGTAATCGGCTTCACTTGCAGTTGGCGTCGTCTCAAATCGGGTGTGCAGTGTTGCCTCACCAAACCCACCATCGAGGTCGATTTCGAGACGCTCAGTCCCCGTTGGGACCTCGATGAAGAAATACTGATCAAGACCATTGTAACCACTCATTGGGCCGTAAGCAATGCCAGGTTGCAGCTCAATTGCTGTCGATGGATCAGCATTGGCTGGTGCGTAGGTAAATTCAGCGACGATTGTAAAATCGGTCACTTTTCGGTAAGAGAACGCTGTGATGTAATAGATTCCAGGTTCAACATCAAACATGTTGACCTCTTCGGCATTTCCGTTCTGAGTGGACCAAACAACGCTGCTCTGCACCTCGGGATCTTCAAACATGAAATCCTCAAAGATTTCTCCGTAGTAGTAATAGTTGGGATCGACGGGCCCACCTGCAGACATTATCAGATCGACGTTGCCTTTTCCACCGTAGGTTTCAACCTTGAGCTCAGTGAGAGAATCTGTCACATTGACGTAGTAGTAATTCAGTTCTGCATTGTAATTGTCTCTGTCAGCATCCAAGGATTGCGACGTAATGGCAACACCGTTGTAGAGTTCTGTCATTTCATCAAGGCTTGGTGGTTCTTCTGCAGCTTCCCAACTCGCTTGTATTTCGAATTCATCGAGGTCAACTTTCGCTACGACAGAGAACCACAAGATTTCAGCACTTGGCCAAGACCAAGAATTCCACACAGATCCGTAATTACCGGTCAACTGTTCATCGTAATCCCACGGGGCTGGGATTCTATCGTAACCGACGTAGACATCAAATCCAAGATCTTCCTCATAGCCATAATCCCAATCCTCGTAGTATTCTTCGGACCATCCCCATGCATAGAAGTCTGCCATGAATGTGTATTCATCAAGTTCTGCATAGAACAGCATTGTATCGCTTTGTTGAACATCCTCGATGAGCATGTATTCGTCGTTTTCCAATTCAACGGCCTGTGCTACGATTGAACCATCAGGCATAACCCAGTCTGCACCATGAATTTCCCCAACTCTTTCATCGAATTCATCGTTGAGTGCGTCACCTGTGTCAGCTCCCTCTCCTTCCCAAAATGTCCAATGACTGACAGGCTCCCAGATGCCATTTTGCCTGAAGGATACAGTGACATCATCGATGATTCCTTCAAAATGATAGCAGTCGCAGCCCGCACCCATGCGTGCGATGAACAGTTCATCACAGGAATCGCCAGAGGCATAGCAATCGTTTGAGCCAAAATCTCCGAGTGGGATTTTCGCATCCTCAGCAGAGATGTTTCCTGAAGGAACGCCGTCGATGGTGAAGAATCCGCCAACACCTTCGAGAATCTCGACGCCAACAGTGTACCATGTGTCCTCATCGATGCTCACATTTGAGGTTGGATGCTTGGAGAGGCTGTACTCAGAAGCGTAGCCGATTGCACCGCTCGAAAGATACATTCCCCATCCGTAGTCTCCTTTCATGGTTATGAAACGGATTCCATCGGTACTACTCGCCTTGATGGTGGCCTCGATACGCAAGGATTCGCTAGCGAGCAAACCATCGTCGTGATCGATGATAATGTGATCACCTAAACCATCGAACCGCAGAGAGAAATCGGCACCGGGCCCTACCTCAACAACGCCATAGACTGGAAAGTACTCAGGATTGTTTTCCAAATCGTTCCATGTTTGCGGCATGATGTTGCCCATGTTTGTCGAGGCGATGTGAACGTAGTCGGAATCATCGCCTCCTGTTGGCTGTTCAACACCCCAATTCCTGTACAAAAACGGAGTACCATCGTGCCAGCGATAGATGCCTTCATCCTGAACATCGCTCAAGCCAATCCACAAATGACGGCTTTGATTCTCAAAGCTCGCAAAGGTGTCAAACACCCAATTGTTTTCTTCAACATCATCGATGGTCGTCAAGTAACCATTTAGTGACCTTGCAGTAAACGCAGCATCTTCCCAAGAAGATGCAGAAAGGAGGTGATATGTTTTGTTGTTGTCGGGGTTAACAGCAGTATGCAAGACCTCGATTTCATCAAGGCTACTTGATTGTGCTTGTGAACTTGCAACCAAACATGTTGATGCGAGCATCATCAGAATCAGTGTTGTGGCGACCATTGGTGAACCTTTGGACATGTTTCTGACATCGAATGGACGTTCTTAACTCCATTGCATGCGTTTCTCAAACACTATATATTCAGAATTCAATTCTATTGAATTTTCTTACCGCCTATGCGCAGTTCAGTATGGAGCGGCATTTGATGTTCCCATGCGAATTCCTTCACAACACGCCATCCTTTTTCGCTGCCTTCATAATCGGTTACATCGATGGTTTTGTTTCGTGTGTTTGCCTTGAACGCTGCAACAGGTTCAGCATTCTTGAACACCAAATAAGCGCTTCCAAAACCGAATCGCTCCTTGAGGACATCGCCAAAGTATGGAGCGATAGGATCGGTTGGAGGAAGTACAAAATCGCGGATAGGATTAATCGATTTCGCAGTCTCAAGCAATTCTTTTCGTCCCCAACACACCTGGTGGAGATTTTCAATAAGGAATCCCTTGACAAGCGTGCCGTCCTCCTCAAATTCATTGAGAACAGCCTTCAACTCCTCTGGCTTGAACGGTGTGCCGGAAAGTCGTAGCAATTGCTTGATGGTGATGACTGGATAATCACTCACCAAATTTCGTAGATATTCTCTACGCAAGTGGACAGGGTCTTGATCTGTTCTCGGATGAACCGCTCTGAACCCACCACGGAAATCTTCGACAATATGACCTGTCCGAATGAGAGGCTGAACCAGTTTTCTGAACTCAGATTGCGTCAGCGCATGTCGCTCTTTGAAAATATTGGGATCTGTTTGGGAACTAAAGAACTCGATGATATCTACCAAATCGTCTTCTGGAGGAATCCCCCGTATCGTTAACAATGTCTCAAAATATTCGTATGGCGCCCATACTTGGTGTCCTCGCATGTTGACGCCTTTGTGCAATCGATTTGCACTCGCCATTGATTTTAGATTCGTTCGGAACACTTCGCAACGTCCACGCAAGGCAAAATCATCACGTATTTCCTTTATTTTTCGAAGTGCTAAGGTTTCGTTTTCATGACGTGTTTCTTGATGCAAGTGATGCTGATGGAACAATGCACGTTCAGCAATTTCACGCGGTTGTGGATCAACAACTCCACCACGAATCATACGTTCGCCTACTTGCTTGAAGCCTATTCTCTCTAAACCTATGCGCATTGGCGTACTAAGTTCGGAAATAGGCTCACTGTTGACATTCGTAAGCACAGCAACATCAACCAGTTGATCGGCGTGATTTTCAAGCAGGACCAAAAACGCATCACAAAACTCCTCAAAGTAAGCTGTCGGGACATGCATGTCTTTGATTTCGAGATAATCATTAACTCGGAACATGAGTACTTTTCCTACTGGGTCTACGCCTTTGAATACAGGGAGATACCATCCACGGTCCAAAGCTGAGCGAACCTCCCAGATAAATCGGGACACGTACGGGTCAGATTGTGTAAGAATCCGGATCGTACGGTCCTCTCTTCGTGGTACTCGTAGCATCTCGACTTCGGCTGGAGTGCAGTAGAAGTCCTCTGTATCAGGGACGAGTGCCGTAACCTTTGAGATGCGTCCACTCGTCTCGAGATTGTGGAGTGCTACGAGCAAATCTTCGTAGTTTCTGGAAACATAAAACCGTAGTGTGCTCGCTTTAACTGGACCCATTCGGCGGACAACCTCTTCGATTGCATCCTCGAAATCCATCGGCTTGTAGACACCGTGAACCTTGTGGAACAAGGAGAGTCTTCGCCTGCGACCTATCACTTCTTCAAACTGTTTTACGAACAACATTTGTCGGTCCAAGTTGGATATTGCATTTTTCACATCGCGTTCGAGCTGCCGATGTTCTTCTCCTTTCGGGAAGTCTTGTACAAGCTCTTGGCGCGTGATGTTTTCATCGGTGTGAAGTTTGCTTAGAACCTCTTCTTCCATTGCACCTATCCACGGTTCTGGTTTGAGGCCGAGAAGCATCGGGATGTTGTTTTTGGTCGTGTAACCCATTCGGTTGTGCAGCAATCGTCCACTAACGACATCGGAATCAAGTTGCAAATCTTTCCAATCCTTGAATCTGAAATCTTCAATCCTGTACAGCAATTCTTGTTGCTTTTGGACAAGAACGTGTTCATTGAATGCTTCAAAGACATCTGCGTATTTTTTGAACGACTTGTCCAACACGAGATTCTGAATCCAACGATATTCTACAATCTCTTCTTCTCCACCTGTGATACGATGTTCATCGACTTTGAGAATAAGTTCCGCATCATCGGTTTGAGTAAAGAAACCAACGCTGATGACGTTGCGTGTCTCCAATTCATGGACGATTCGATCGACAGATTTCTCAGAAAACGGCAATCGTTGGTGCAAAAGTTCCGTGGTTTTCGGACCCTCGGAACCAAGTAATTCAAGAATTTTTACTCGAAGCGCCTCATGCGGGTCACCGACGGGTATTGTTTTCCATTTTGTTGGGGTAGTGCCGTCAAATTCAGTAGCGATTTCAAAGGACATACCCTTCGTATCGTAATCTCTCAAATCGACAATTGAACTTGAGTCGCTGGTCGCTAAGCAGGCCAATGTACCGTGAATTTCTGCCATGAATGGGTTGAACCATTTACCATCAATCTCTGCTTCGCCAGTTCCGTTGATTTTAGTTATTTTTCCGCTTTGGCAGAGTTCTTCAACCCATGACCGAATAACTTCCAATTCTATTCCATCAAGTTTCTCTCGATAGAGTGGATTGTTGAATTTACGATCGAGTCCTCCACCGTGTTGCATCAATTCGAAGAGGGATTCAGGTGACGTCGGTACAGGTGCTTTGTCGCTGTAATACTTGTGCAGCTGCTCTGAGGTCATTTCAGTAGCAAGGCTACGTGTACCCATCAATCTGCGGAGAACCTCAGGATCGATGTCCTTGACGAGGAAGGCTCTCGTCTTCATCGACATCAGATCTTCAAATGCCGACATGTAGAGGCTCATTCCGAGCCTGGAAGGAATGGTCACCTTGGTGTGAACGATTCGTGCATCACCCTCGATGCAGGATTCAAGGAACTGATTTAATCCAAAGACATCGATATCGCCAAACAGAACCTCATTTTTGGCTTCCCGCATCAGCAGGGAACCTTCCATTGTACGATGCCGAGTAAGAAGGGCTTCTGCTTTCTGTTGGAATTGTTGAGGACTAATCTCTTCGGACCCCACACGTTTCGGAATAATCATCGAACGACCTGCAACTTCACGGAATCGTTTCGCGAAAATCTGCGTGTTGATGATGTAACGTTCGATGACTTCAATGTGGTTGTTGGAGCGAAATGCATCGTAAAGTTGAGCGGGATCAACTTCCTGTGCGGTTCGGATAAGAAGCCCGTTCTCATCAAAGGAGAGTTCGATGACGCTTACACCAGACGATTCTGCTGTTCCTGCCATGAAATATCCGAGCGCAGTGTTGAATGCTCGTCCACGGCATGTTGTAATGAGATAGGCAGGGTGACCTGTCCCAATGACCTGCTCAATGAGTATCCGATTGGGCTCTGGAACTTGAAATGAATCGATTGTATGCTCTTCCAAATGTCGAGCTATTGCATTAGCAACAGAATTTGAGAGCCCATATGCCTCTCTCAATACCAAGCGTGGATCCTGCTCTCTACGCAGTGATATCATGCAGTGTTTGATGAGGCTCAAAAGCGATGAAGACAACTCGCGACTTCGAGATCGAGCCTCACCTGACCATGATGGGACAGTTGGTCTGTAACCGGTTACACTCGACACATTTACTCGAGTTCCCTGGATGTTTGTGACACGATAGGTCGAACCACCGAGCAAGATGACATCGCCTCCGCGAAGATTCGAAACGAAGGACCCTGAGAGTTGTCCAAGGATTGACCCCTCTGCATTGAACACAAGATAGGAGTTATCGGGCGCAATTGTTCCAATATTGGTGTAGTAAATCATTCTTGAATAGCCACGTTTACCGTATGTGTTGTCCTCCCAATCAATCCATACGCGACGCTCCTCCTCAAGCATGTCCAAGACTTCGATAAAATCGTCGTATTCGAAGTTGCGATAATTCCAAGCACTTGAAACGATTTCATATGCCTCATCAATATCGATTTCGTTAATGATGACAAGACCGATGAGGAATTGCGCAACAACGTCCAATGAGTTTTCAGGAAAGTCCAATCGATCCATATCTCCCGATTGAATGGCTGCTTGCAGGGCTGCGAGTTCGATGAGATCATCAACACTCGATGGAAGAAAACGTGCGCGTGGGATTCCTCCAACGTGGTGACCAGCACGCCCAATCCGTTGCAACGCTGTAGCGATGTCGCCTGGTGAGCCTAATTGTATGACCATGTCGACAGCTCCGATGTCGATACCCATCTCAAGTGAAGAGGATGTAACGACTGCTCGCAGATGACCGTTTTTCAATTGCTGCTCAACATTGAGTCGAATCTTCTTGTCCATTGATCCGTGATGGCCTGCGACCAGTTCTCCGAGCCCGAACTCTGGACGCCGCAATCGTTGAACGAGTGTTTCCGTCATTTTTCTTGTGTTAGCAAACACCAATGTCGTTGTATGGGCAGAAATAAGATCTGCAATGACATTGATGTTCTCATCCAAGATTTTCAATACAGGTAAATCGCTAAATTTTGGATGTGGAAGTAAGATGTCCAAATCGAGTTCTCTTGATCCCGAAACTTTAGCAATGTGAACCTTTTGACCATCACCTCTTGACTCACGATCGTCGCTTGCGACCAAATATTCTGCAACCGTTTCCAATGGCTCCATCGTAGCAGATATTCCAATCCTCTGAACTGGGCGCTCGAGAAGCGTGTCGAGGTAGGCAAGCGTAAGAGCGAGATGCACACCTCGCTTGCTTGGAACAAGCGAATGCAATTCGTCAATAATCATGTACTCGACATCACTGATGATTGGCTGGAATTTCATCGAAGTAATCGCAATTGCTAGACTTTCAGGGGTTGTGATAAGAATGTGCGGCGGATTCCTCAGCATTTTTTGACGCTCGGATTGCGGTGTATCACCCGTTCGCAAACCTACGCGTATTTCCTGAGCCCGGTCGGGCAGGAAACGTTCTGAAATTTCAGACAATGGACCGATAAGGTTTTTCTGGATGTCGTTTGCGAGCGCTTTGATAGGCGAGATGTAAACACAGTGAATTCTTTTTTCCAATTTCCCGTCCAACGCCTTTCGAACCAGTTGATCGATAATGGTGAGGAAAGCTGTCAGCGTCTTACCTGAGCCCGTCGGTGAACAAAGCAACAGATGTCCTCCGTCCATAATGGTCGGAATTGCTAATTTTTGTGGTCGGGTGAAGTCTGCAAATTTTTCTTTAAACCAATTCCGAACTGGTGGACATAATTTGTCCATAAGAGCATCCGTTTCCGTTGGATGTTCGAGATATGTTATCTCAGGCATATTTTTTTCACCAATCTCAGTGTGTTGGAGGCGTGGTGAGATAGATATGAGTGTTTCGTTTTTTCCCTAGGCCCATCCGAGACCTTTTCTGCCCCATCGACGTACAGACTCTGTCTCAGGGTCCTCACTTGTGGTTAAGAGTGGTGAGGTGATTGATATTGGCGGCATCAGTATCTCATGCAATGCCTTGGTTGGGCACGAACCAATGCATGAAAGGCATCCAACGCACTGCGATGCTATGACGACAACGGGACGCTTCTTGTGTTTACGTTCAGGTGGGTTTGTTGCGAGTGGTAACAGAGCTTCAAACGGGCAATGTGGTATGCACAAATCACAACCGGTACAATCCGCATCAGTGATGGCTACCATTGATTGTCCCATGGCATTCCCTAGATGCTTAGGTTTTTGAATCCAAGCCTTTCATCCAGTGGTCAAGTTGAAATGCCATCTCCATCAGCACGGTAGGAGGGGATTTCTTGTCAAAGGATGATGCACGCCTGGAACGGTTGCATGGTATGTTACGCCAGCGTGGAATTCTTCTGCCAGCCTTTGATTTGTACGGCGGTGCAAAGGGTCTCTATGATTTTGGACCAATAGGCGGCAGGCTTCGCTCAAGAATCAACCAAGTTTGGCTTGACCATTGGCTTGCACTCGGAAACGTAACGGAAATCTCCTGTCCAACCGTCACGCCATACGAAGTTCTTGAGGCAAGTGGGCACGTGGGTGAATTCTCGGATTTTATGATAGTTTGTGGTCAATGCAACGAAGCGAGCAGAGCGGATACGCTTTTGGAAAATCACCATCCTAACCCTGACGCATTGAGTAAATCAGAACTTCAATCACTCTTGAAGGACGTGAATCCTGAATGTCCAAATTGCTCAGCCCAAGACTGGAGCGAGATCAGCGCAGAGAATTTGATGTTTTCAACCACAATCGGCGCAGGTAGTTCAGGTCGGCAAGGATTCATGCGCCCAGAGACTGCACAGGGAATGTTCACATCATTTCCAGCGCTGTACCGTCACTTCCGAGAACGTCTCCCGTTTGGTGCAATGCAGGTTGGAAAGGGTTACAGAAACGAGATTTCCCCTCGGCAAGGAATGATTCGCCTTCGAGAATTCAACATGGCTGAGCTTGAATACTTCATCGATCCAAACGAGGCACTGGATCACGACTTTTCTTCTTGGGCTGCAATGGAATTTCATCTTGTGGACGGTGAAGGAAACGCTCACTCGATGGCTCTCGATAAGGCAATTACATCCAATCTCATACGTCACCCAACCGTTGGATTCTTCATGGGAATGACCTATGATTTCCTCGTTGGAATAGGCATCGATTCTTCTCGATTGAGGTTCCGTCAACATGCTGCTGATGAAATGGCACACTACGCAAGCGACTGCTGGGATGTTGAAATCGATGGATCATATGGTTGGATTGAATGCGTTGGTATCGCCCATCGCGGTTGTTACGACCTCGAAGCCCATGAGAAAGCCACTGGAAAATCACTTCGTGCTCGTCGCGAATTTCTGGAACCGAAAATTGTCGACATCGATGGCTGGACCATCGATGGCGGGGCTGCGGGTCCAGCGTTCCGTGCAGATGCCGGTCAAGTGAAATCCATTGTTGAAACGTTTGATTCAGAAGCACAATTCCCTATCGATGTAAACCTTTCTGACGGCCGTAGCCTTACAGTAAAACCAGAACATGTCAAGCGTGTTCAGAAAACCGTCAAAGAAACAGGTGAATGGTTCATACCTCATGTTGTCGAACCTGCTTTCGGAATCGATCGAATTCTCTGGCATGTTCTGGACCATGCATACGAAGAAACTGAGAAAGGTGGAGAGCCGTACAGGATGCTAAAACTTTCAAATTCAATAGCACCAATTGATGTTGCAATACTCCCTCTCTTCGAGAAAGATGGGATGGGCAAATTAGCATACGAATTGCACCAACAATGTTGCCAAAAGCCAGGTCTTGTTTCGCTTTATGACGGCAGTGGTTCCATTGGGAAACGTTACGCTCGAGCGGATGAAGTAGGCATTCCATTGTGTGTGACAATTGATCATCAATCCTTGGAAGATCGTACCGTCACTGTTCGGAATCGAGATGACGCCACACAGACACGCCTTTCAATCGATGATTTACCGTTCTTTTGAGTAAAGAACATCTTCAAGAACCGTCGTGAGTATCGAATTTTATGAGCGGTGCTTCAGATTGGACTGAGCGGCACCGACCAACCTCTGAACATCAACTCGAAGGTAACGACCCCCAACGACGCAAAATACGAGAATGGTTGGATGGTTGGGTCAATGGTCAACCGAAAAAGAAAGGAATTCTCTTGATCGGTCCGCCCGGCGTCGGGAAGACCACGGTTGCACGAGCCATTGCCCAGGACATGGGCTGGACTGTAATCGAGCTCAATGCAAGCGATACACGCAATGCTGTAGCCATTCGCAAAGCAGCGACGCAATCCTCCACGCACCGCTCTCTTTTTCATGACCCAACCAAACCTCAACAACGCACACTCATCTTGTTGGACGAAGTCGATCACATAGGAGGTGGATTGCGAGCTGTCAGTGAAGACCGTATCAGGAAAGGGATTGAAGATGACGAATCTGTATCGCTTTCAGGAGATTCTGGAGGAAAAGCCGAATT
>DAPT01000104.1 GCA_002502215.1 Euryarchaeota archaeon UBA124 | reverse complement strand
ATACGAACAAGCAGAGGAACAATGGAGAGTTCCAGTCATTGATTCGGTGTTGGATACGCTGGAGCAAGATTCTGAGCCTGAACAGGAATCAGAACCAGAACCTCAACGTGATTCAGCCCAACGGACCTTGTTCTGATTCTTCGTGAGGCTCTCGAGAAATCATGCGCCTTAACCGGGCCAAAGCACCTCTTGGAGCTTGGTCCTTTGATTCAGAACGCCAGGTGTGGGGATGCAGCAAGATGACTGCAGTTAGCAATTCCAGACGGCCAAACCACATCAGTATGGATGTCAGCAGAAGAGCACCAGAATTCAATCCCGCCCAAGTATTGCTCGGACCGTAGTTTCCTATGGTTGGTCCGGTGTTTCCAAGGCTGGAGGCAACAAGGGCTAATATGGATTCAAAATCTTCCCCTGGTACAATAAACGCAAGTAAAATGGATGCAATAGCAAAGAGACCAATCCAAACAAACAACATTCCGACGATGAGCCCGAGTTGTTGATTTCCAACAACCTCCCCATTCATTCGGATGGTTTGCACTTTTCTTGGCTGTGCAATTCGTATCAATTCTCGCATCGCCACTTTGAATGCAAGATTGACCCGGAGGAGTTTCAACCCACCGCTTGTACTTCCTGCCGAGGCCCCCACAATCATGAGAACGAAAAGGAAGAGGTGTGTAACAACCGGCCATTGCATATAATCGGTGGATGTGTAACCTGTAGAGGTACCAATTGATACGACA
The DNA here is from genome assembly GCA_002502215.1 of Euryarchaeota archaeon UBA124. Classification (GTDB taxonomy): domain Archaea; phylum Thermoplasmatota; class Poseidoniia; order Poseidoniales; family Poseidoniaceae; genus MGIIa-L2. The sequence continues at coordinate 7,606 of DAPT01000104.1, read as the reverse complement.
TGGAAGAGAGAATCGATGAATGAATCCATCGTCGTATAGTCACGCGTAGCTAACAATGCAATGGTGATGAACAAAAACGTCGTTAGGATGTAGACAAGATAATTCTTGAATTCTTCGTCTTGTGTCGCCTTACGAAATTGGCCTTCTCGAATAAACCACAGCAGGGTGAAATTGATTCCTCCAATAAACATGAACAAGATAATGATCAACTCAATTGTGTAGGATTCAAAATGACCAATGCTACCATCGTAGGTTGAGAATCCACCCGTAGGCATTGTCGTTAATGCGTGATTGATTGAATCAAACAAATCCATTCCTCCAATGCTCAATAAAAGACCAAACTCCAAAACTGTAAGCGCCAAATATAGCCCCCACAATGCAAGAGCAGTTTCCTGAAGTTTCGGCTTAAGACGTGAGAGCGAAGGTCCGGTTAACTCAGCCCGGGCGAGGGCCATTCCACCACCAATGACGCGAGAGAGAATCATCATTCCAAGCATGATGATTCCCATGCCACCAAACCATTGCGTGAGTGACCGCCACAAGAGGAGTCCACGTGGTTGGGTGTTAATGCAATCCATACCTGGTAAGCAATTTGGACTCATGGAGGTTGAGATGACAGTAGCACCTGTGGTTGTGAACCCTGACATCGACTCAAACCATGAGTTTACAGCCCCTCTCGCAACATCAGCGAAGCTTGAACCATCGGTAAACGGACCATGAAATATCCCTCCGAACCAGTAGGGAAGTGCTCCAATAAAGACTGCAAGGGGCCAAACCAAGGCAACGGCAGCAAATGCTTCTCGATCACGGAGTCGCATGTGCGTGTTTCGTTTCGTACCAAAACGAAGCATCATCGAACCAATAAACAAGGAAAGACCGGCTGGGATTGAGAACGCTCGAAGAGCGAGCTCCCAGTTGTCGAGATACCCTGTGATAACAACACAAAACAACAACGGAACCGTCAACGCTACAAGCGTCCAACCCAGAATGAGATTGAGAACATCAAATCGCATGATTACACCTTGAATCGCTTCTCAAGATCTGCGACCTTATCAGGTCGACAAAACAAAATGAGACGGTCGCCTTCAACGATGGTCTTTTCACGAGCAGGTCGAAGTGTCTCCCAAAATCCTGCTGTATTTCGTCTTTGAATAAACGCAATCCGTGACCAATCCGGTAAACCTGAATTTCCGATTTTTTTCCCCGCAAATTTTGATTCTTTCGAAACTGTTTGACTAATACCAACGACATCAGGTATGTTAGAGAGAATCGCATAAGCTCCCGAAGCTTTGGTGTGAATATGTGCGAGAATGTTGTCAACAGCAACCCTCTTAATGTCGACTGCAAATGTGATTCCCATTCGTTGAGTAACTGCAACCAGATCGGAATCCTTGAGAATCAGACCCGTTCTTGTGACCCCCATGTCACTTGCAAGCAAAGCTGCTGCGATTGAGACGTGATCGTCCTCCAAAGCAGCAATAGCGATGTGGTGTTCTTTGATTCCGATTTCGGTTAAGATGTTGCGATCGAGAAAATCTCCGTGGATAACATCCAGATTGGCATGGGCACCTATCGTCGAGCCAGACAGAGCATTCGCAACGTTGAGGCTTCTCTCAATCACGGTTACGTATGCGCCATTGCGGAGCCAATTCTCTGCGATACGCTTACCAACACTTGTAGCACCCATAATCGCAACTCGAGGTTGTGCAGGGAAGTCGATTGATTCGTGCCCAAAAGCGGTCAGTATTCTGCTGAATGATCCCAAACCACTTGTTGCTACAGCAATTCTGTCTTTTGGCATCAAGGTGAAATCTTTGCTAGGTACAGCACTTGGCTCTCCATCCCGTTTCACACCAACGATAAGAGGTAGCCCTCCTTCGATTCCTAAGCTCGCTTCTGCTAGTGTCTGGTAAATGACTTGCTCAGCATCTTTTGTAACGTTCAACTCAATGATGTATGCCTCATGTCCAAACGGAATGACTTCTTCGATGGCGGACGAGCGAAGACCGGTTGCTAATCGTTGGATTGCACCGTCGACAGGGTCGATGGCATAGTCCACAGCCGCCCATCTCGAGAGGTGTCCTTGCTCATGTTCATCAACATAATTTCGATTTCTGAACCGAGCGATGGAGAGCAAATTGTGTTTGATTGATACGCCATTCTTCCGTTTGAATTCATCCTCAGCAAGAGCGCAAGCGATGAGATTCCGATCATCGGAGTCCGTGACTGCAACGAAGACCGTTGCGTCTCCGATGCCCGCTTCCAGCAACGACTCCCGCGATGTGATGTCACCATGAATCACCAACGCATCGAGTGATTGTGCATTTTTCACAGCTCTTGAATCGCTGTCAATCAAGACAACATCCATCGTTTCAGCACGCATTGCTCGGGCCAATTCAGACCCCACCCGTCCAGCTCCACCAATTATTACACGCATTTTTCATCACCTCAACTGTATACTGGGAATTTGCCACCGCCGTAACTAACCGGTCCTTCCAATGCAAAGACACGATCTCTTGTAACACGGCAGTCGAGATTTGCTTTCTCATAGCAATCATTGTCATTGTCTCCATAATTGAGTGACTGATAATATGCATTGATGTAGGTTCCATCTCGATTGGGATCTGGCTGTTCAATCCATTCGATCAGTGCCGATGCAGTATGGAGAAGCCACTTGTTGTTTGTAACGTCCACTGATGCTTCAACGTAACAACTGTCGAGTTCAATGTTGTTTGTGTTACACCATTCCGTCGACATTGGCAACTGGATGTAGCCCCAAGCGTGTGCTTCCCATGTCGTGTAGGATTGACTTGAGAGAACACCGAACACGTACCAGCCTGGAATCCCCTTGGCTCTCAACAGGCTGAGAAATGCATTGGTTTGCTCGTCGCAGTCGCCTTGCCCCGCAGCAAGACAAGCGGGCCCACTAAGTGCTGCAGAGCCAGATCCAGGCTCTGTGTAATAGACGATGTTCTCTCGTATGTAATCGAAAGCGGCTTTTGCAAATTTGAATGCGTTTTGATTACCCTCTGGAAGGTTGGAGTCAATGGCAGTGACTGCGGCAATAACCGACGCTCCGGTTGCATCGATGGCATAATTTGGTCGATTTTTATCGTACCATCGCATGGCTGTGAAATCATCAGCTCTTTCACCGGCACCACGATTTTCAAAGTCGTCGAAGGTGCCACTGTGTTCTTCTAAGATACCGGAAGTAAATCCTGGGATCCTTGGATCGACACCCTCATCAACATCCGACCACCATGTATAGGATTTTGTGCTGATTGTAACGAGGTATTCATAGGACATTGATTGTCCAGGGTCAAGAAATGCTGTGACTTTTACACACGGACCACCAATGCAGAACTTGTTGCCCGAACCTGACGTACCTGGCCACCAAATCTTGTGTCCACTTGGAGTTGTGATGGCTTCAGCATAGGAGCGTATCGCAGACCGTTCAAGCGGGACGTTAATCGACTCCCCATCAATACGAATTTCAGTCGATAAAACATCCTGAATTTTCTGATTTGGGGTATCCGGCGTTCCGTCGGTATGGGTGTAGATTGGACCACTTCCTTCGAGGGCATAAATATCCTGAGAAATCGGGAAGGTCTCGTTGTAATATTCCGTTGTGTCAAGATCCTCATTTTCCAAAGATATGATGCGATTTAAAGTGTAATCAGCCTCGATGTCATACACCAAGTAACCGAGTGTTGGATTCATGATGAATTCTTTGACATCCCCAATTTTGCCAATGGTCATTTCTCTTGCTTGTGGTGAAAGCATGATAAACGCAACCAGTCCGAGCATGATGAGGCTTCGAAACCGATTCTTTCGGCCTTTGAGGATGTTTTTTGTTCGGCCACGATCGTTTTGCACAATTCCTCTGCGTTTTGGCGCAGACGTCATTTTGTAAGCTGAGACCTTGCTGTGCCGGTCTTTTTGCAGATGAATTCGATGTTCCATAATCGAACTGTTTGCCAGTACCCTCCCGCAGGAGTAACAGATGGTATCACCATCCAACGTGGTCGCAGCGCAGTACGGGCAAGAACCCATGCCCTGTTGGTTGCGCAGTCATCGTTTAATGGTTGTGTGAGATGACCGACCAATCCATTGATAGAGGAAGTCTTGCGCCGCGTTTTCACTCCTCGGAGGTTTTGGCGCTGATAATGACCGAACTCGGTCTATGATCCACTCTTCCTGGAGCCAGTTTTTCTCGCCGTTTGTCCGCCTGCATCCTTCGCCAACGCCGTCGACCTTCTTTTGGTACGGAATCCCATACCCACTTTTCTGCGGAATCCTGAGCAAGTAGAATTGGTGGGATAATGAAGACCCATGCAAGCGGGCTAAACCATGCGAAGTAGAACATCGTCAGTGAAGCAGCTCGCCAAAAGGTCGCTCTAAAAATTGCCCCCCAACGCTTCCCTCTCAACATTAACGTCCCGTGGAAAGCTGTGATGACTGCTTCGACCCGAGGTGCAAAGAAACCGATGAGCACAATGGTTGCAACATCAACCGCACCATCGATTCCACCCTGAACCTTCCGAGTGATCAGGACAATGGACAACATTCCGCCTACAGCAAGACCCAATGCCCAACCGCTTGTTGCTTGTGAGCCTCCTTTCCGGACTCGCTTGCGTCGTAACAAGAAATGCATACCAATCGTTGCGATTAAGGGTACAAGAAAGAGACGTATTGCATTCAGTTCAGGTGTACGCTCTCCAGTTAGCCATGCCTCGTAATACGGCAAGAAAAGCGAACTATCAGCATAGGACGCAAAAGCACCTCCAAGCAAAATTCCCCAAAATACTTGATTCCATGCTGTAGGAAGGTCGTAAAAGCCAGAATACTTTGTCATGACCCCGCGCCATCCAAGCGTCATTCCAATGAGACCGCAGATAGCGGCTATTTGGAATGTAATGAATTCATTCACCACATCATGTCCTGATGCCACGCGTACATAAGTTGTTTAGGAGTAAAAGGAGGCAATGAGTTCAAACACCCCCACATTGTGTCATGCGCATGGCGAGATTGTTGCTGTTTGGTGGGAAAGGCGGTGTCGGTAAAACCACATCCTCTGCATCGACTGCAGTGTGGCTGGCAGATTCTGGTCTAAAGGTACTGCTTGTATCCAGTGATCCTGCACATTCAACTTCTGATTCTTTGGGTGTCGAATTGGGCTCGGAGCCAACTGCTGTAGAGGGTGTCCCAGGTCTTTTTGGACTCGAATTAAATCCAGAAGCAAAGTTATCAACGTTTATGCCAAAACTTGGTGAAAGCCTCTCTGGCATATCCACGTCTCCATTTGCATCACTGGGCGGCCTAGGTGGAATGTTTGATCAATCTGCGAAAGATGAAATGGCCTCGATTAAAGAAGAGGTCGATCAAAGCGAATTGGTCTTACCAGGTCTCGATGAAGCAATTGCATTTGATGAATTGCTGAAGCATGTCGAAAATCCAACATGGGATGTTATTGTCTTTGACACGGCTCCTACTGGACACACCTTGCGCTTTTTGTCCTTGCCGGAATTGATCGAAGCGTGGTCAGGCCGTCTTCTGCGAATGATGCGTGTCTCTGGAGGTATACGCTCGATGCTATTTGGAAGAAAGCAAAGCGATGCTATGAAAGAGGAATTGGAACGGTTCCGAAGACGCGTACTTCATGTGCGCCGTGTCTTAAGTGATCCTTCAACGACTTCCTTTACCCTCGTTACAATACCTGAGCGAATGGGTGTAAACGAAACAGTGCGTGCAAATGCGTCACTCAATGAATACGAATTGCCAGTAACTGGTTGTTTGGTCAATCGGGTCACGCCTGAACTCGATCATCCGTTTTTGCAAAGGCGGCGTTCAGAAGAGCAAGGACACATTGCTGAATTAAAAGAAACACTCGAAATCCCCATCACTACGATGGAGCTGTTCGATTCTGAAGTACAGGGATTGAGTCGACTACGAGATTACGGCGCATTGCTCTATGGTGAACCAACCAAACTTTCCGATAAACTTGGTCCCTACTCGGTTGGTGAGCGACTGAAGCATTCAATTCATCGTGGCATGTACGTTGAGCAAGGTGATGGTGTCGAAATCATACATCTTCACTTTCCTGGTTTGGAACGGGAAGATCTCTCCCTCCGAAGCGAAGATGGAATCCTTTTCGTCGGCGTGAATGGACGTGAATATTCTATTCCAACCACTTCGCCTGCGAAATCGACACAAGTAAAAGCGAAACTTGAGGATGATGTTCTCCGACTTGAAGTTCCATTGACGAACTGAACATCCGTTGGATTGAAAGGAGAAGGCGTGGTGGACGAAGCATGGCGCTAGAAGGTCTTTCACGTGGCATTTTCCGTTCACTTGGCCTGCTCCGTAGCAAGCGCCGGCTCAATGAAGAAGAACTCAAAGAGATGACGAAGAGTCTTCGACGGGCCTTGCAGGAAGCTGATTTTAACGTACGGCAAACAAAGGAAATTGTTGATCGTCTTGAAGAGCGCATGCGGGAAGAAGAGCCTCGACCTGGTGTTGACCTTCAAACACATGCGATGAACATTCTCTATCTCGAACTTGTCCGTATCCTCGGTACAAATCACGACTTCCAGCCTCGCGGTGCAACGCTCCTTCTCGTTGGTTTGTATGGACAAGGGAAGACCACAACAACAGCAAAACTTGCTGAGTGGTATCGTAAAAAACACGGTTTACGTGTCGCTGTCATTGAAGCGGACGTTCACAGACCAGGGGCCTATGCACAATTATCCCAACTTCTCGAAGATTCAACAGTAACTGTTTACGGTGAACCCGACGAGAAGGATGCGGTCACGATTGTACGAAATGGACTTGCTGCATGTGCATCTGCTGACCTTGTCATCGTTGATACTGCGGGGCGCCACCAACTTGATGACGAACTTGTTGAAGAACTCGAAAGAATCGCTTCCATCACTCGAGCAACTGAGCGATGGTTGGTTATTGATGCACAAGTGGGTCAAGCCGCTGGTCCGGTCGCTGCATCGTTCCACAATCTTGCTGGCGTTACTGGAATTGTTGTCACTAAATTGGATGGTACCGCCCGTGGCGGTGGTGCCTTATCTGCTGTGGCTGCTACAGGGGCACCGCTGGTACACATTGGTGTTGGTGAGAAAGTATCTGATTTGGAGAAATTTGAAGCGGACCGTTTCATCTCTCGTTTGCTGGGAATGGGAGACATTCGTGGCTTGATTGACCTCGCACCAGAAGATTTGGATGAAGAAGAAGCGATGCGCCTCACGCAGCGTCTCATGTCCGGACGATTCACATTGAACGATATGTACAAACAAATGGAAATGATGGCCAAAGTTGGTACCATTGACAAACTTATGTCGTTTCTGCCCGGTAACATGTTTGGCGGGTTAGGTGGCATGTCGAAGTCCCAAAAAGAAGCAATGCAAGGCAATCTTGACCGCTACAGAACGATTATGGATTCCATGACTGGTTGGGAAAAAAACGAACCTGCAAAAATTAAGGCAGAGCGAATACAGAGGATTGCTCGTGGATCGGGTGTTAAGGAAAAAGACGTCAGAGAACTTATTGCTCAGTGGAAGCGCTCACGTAAGATGATGAAGGGCATGGGTGGCAACCG
>DAPT01000061.1:3354-16040 GCA_002502215.1 Euryarchaeota archaeon UBA124 | reverse complement strand
TTTTCTCATTTCCTTTGGAATCAACCGGTGTGAGTACGTAGTAATAGGTGCGAAGCGGACGAATTCCATCTGCTTCAAGTCCAGATTGGTTGAATGAGCCCTGTTCGCCCTGCGTTCCGGTAAGGCCAGTTGCCAGAGGTGTTGCGAATTTTAAGTCAACATTGCTTGGCTGGACCTCCATTCGGTACAGATTCCATGTTACGCCACCGTCTGCTTCATTTGCAGGCCATGTCCATGTCATGTTGAGTTCGTAACAAGCATTCCAATTCTGTTGCATGTCATAGCATTCGGTTGAATTTGTAAATCGGTATGTGTAAACGAACGAGGATACAACACTTGAAGGTGGTACTGCATCACCACAAAGTCTCGAATTGCCCGATTCGCCCATGACGACATTGATTCGTGACAGATCGGGTACTCCTGCTCGATTCGTAGGTAGGATTGCATACGATGCGCACGTACCTGTTTCCAATGTAACTGGGTCTAACCATCCATTGGATTCAGTTTCGACCAACTCAACGGCACTGTCCGCCAACAACTCGTTCCAGAGGTTTGCGTTTGTCTCAACTTCAGGATCGGGGAAGATTGTTCCGACGGATTCGTCGACGGTCAATCTGTAAACTTGCCAGCCACCGAAGTAAGGGTTGGCGACATCTCCTGCAGCATTCCACGTGAGTTCAATGGCTCCGTCAACCAATTTGTTGTGCGAAAGATTCTCCAGAGAAACATTCGGTTGAGGCAGCGCACCAATCACCAAAACAATGGTGTTTGAGTTCAGGTTCAATGAAATGTTTTGAAGGCCGTCATAGCTGTAGAAATCAGGGGATTCAAGGTAGTCCCAATAGGAATCATCCAACGACGTTAATTTGAGGAATTCCACAGAGTCGTGAGGAATCGATTCAGGTAGCAGGCTCGTGAGGTGAATGTCAAGATTCAACGATTGCAATTGAGCGGGTTGCAAATCATTGTCGAGTTCCATGACCCTGAAATCCATGATCATGAGCGGCTCTTTTCCGCCCGCAATGTTGTATTCAAATCCTTCAATTGGTAACAAAACATCGTACGCGAACTGGGCTTTGTTTAACGAAACAGCAGAGCCGGTCATCAATGGTTGCTCTTGGATCAGAACTTCGTCGATGATGGAGATTGTCGCATGTGTTTCAGCAGTAAATCCAAGCGCATCCTCGACGTACAGACCGATGTCATAGTCCTTCAGCGGGAAAGAGGATGCGTCGACAGAGATTGATTTTCCTGTTCCGAGTTGAATAACGGTATCCAATACCCACGTATAGTTGAGCGGAGCAGCAGCCACGCTGTTGGTGATAGCAGTCAACTCAATGGTATCTGCTGTTGTGTATGTTCCTGACACAGAGTTCAAGGAAATGATTGGAAGGATTTCGCCTGCGAGAACCGACGTGAACTCGATGAGTGTGTTGTCGGATGGGCCCGTATCGAGACGACCGTCGAATGCGGTCGGCATGTATATCCGAAGTTCTTTGCCTTCTCCGACCTTTGTGAGGTTGTACATGCATGTCGATCCTTCACCGGGTCCGAGTCTATCGACTGTGCATTGGTCAAGATACTCGGATTCACCAAAAGCATCAAACATTTCAAAGGTGATTTGTATGTTCTCAACAGTGAAGTTCCCAATGTTCTCAACATCGACAGAAAGCATGTTTTCTCCGTAGTAATAACTCGGGGATGATGGGTCATGCGAAGGATACATACTTGCTATCCTCAGGTCAAGCGTGTTGTCAAGGACGATTTCAACTTGAGCGAGGTCGTTGTAATCGTTGAGATCACCAGCGTAGTTGCTGGCGCTATCAATGAGTCCAAATTCGAAGATGTATCGGCCAGGCACGGAATAGTTGAGTGCGGGAAGAGATGTAGTGTAGGCTTGTTCATATCCTCCAGAGGGTAGCGTAGTAACGCTTTGATTTTCAGTGGCAACGATTGTTCCATCAAGTTCTCTCAGGTTCCATCCCATGTAAGCAATCAATCCACATTGACCGCATGTATGCGCCGTTCCAGAGACGCTCATAACATAATCTTGCTCTGTGTTCAGCACAAACTCGCCGTCGTAGGTGTGCAAGCCAGATATCGTATCTCGTGGGTCTTGACCTGGGTCGATGGAGACGTCGCTGTATTCTGCGGTCAAATTGATGTTGTAGGACCGAACGTCATCGCTTGCGTCTACGTCTGCATAAGTGAACTTGAACACGACGGTAAATGTCCCAGTTGAGCCAGATGGGAACCAAGGTGTTGTGTCATCAAAGGTTCCGACATCTCCGACCAAAAGACCATTGATGCTGATTTGACCACTTGCAACGTCGTTGGAGATGCACTGTGTTGCTGTTTTCATTCCTTGGCAAACGTACCATTCCAGTGCACGTGCCGAAGATTGAGGGCTGAGGGCCTGGTTTTCAACTTCGGCAGAAAATGTTATTGGATCGAAGGCAGGATAAAATCTGTCTTCGACGGGACTCGCTCCTGACACGACAGCGAGATCGATCTGCTCTATTGCGGATGCAGCCGGTGCGGTCAACAGGGCTGAAAAAAGCGATAGCATCATCAATGAAATCAGACTCATGCTGGTTTTTTTGTTCGCAACAGCCATTGGCTCCGCTCCTGTCATCATACAATGGTCGCATGGATGATTCAAAGACTCATCGCATGAATCACACCAAAACCAATCGATTAGAAACCTCCATTTGTTTGGCAACGTTCATGACATCCCTTGTCGTCGTTGGTCGCATGGAGGAGGCTGATTGGACGCAGATGCGCAACGATGAGCGCGGTCTTACAGCCGTTATTGAATTCCTCTCTGCATTTACGCTCTTTTTGATGATTCTCACGGCCTTCATGTCGCTGGCTCAACTTGAGATGGGTTCCAATGACACAGAGATTGACCAAGTTGATCAAGCCGTCGTTTCCGGTCTCGATCGACTCACGAGCAGTTCTGGCTGGTTTGTACCAAGTGATGGGGGAGAGGGCTTTGACCACGCAAACTCAACAAAAGATTGGCACATGCAATCCGCCGGTGCCCTGGAGAAAGGCCGTGTTCAGACTGGACTGATGGAAAACAACCAACTCGATATGCAACGAGTTTCAGCCTTATCCAATGTCACGCTTGCGAGTTTTTCTCAAGGTCTAGGATTGGACGAGGACTTGACGGCGTTTTTGCGCATCTCCATACATGCATCCTACGATGATTCACGCATCGGTTTGATTCTATTCGAGGGAGGTGCAGACCTAAATTCAGCTCGAATGGCATCAACAGCCTCAAGCACGGTTCGATCGGGCAGCGAGCTGGTTTTGATCACACTTGAGGTTCACGACGCCAACCGAGGGAATGAAAAACTCCTCCTCACTGAGGTGATGGCGAGACCGATCAGTGGCGGCCCCGAATGGATCGAAGTCTACAACGACAATGCCTTTGCAACAAGCCTCTATGGATGGTCATTCAACACCTCTTCCGGCTCAACATCAAACGAGGTGTTGCTTCAGCAAGGCGTCATCAGCGGTCATTCTGTCGCTCTCTTCACAGGGTCGTTGACCACCCAAGAACAGGGCAATGCTTCACAAATGTTCGACTTGGGCCAATACGGATTGCTTGGAACAGGGTCAATGAACTTACTTGACGACGGTGCTGGAACCGTTGAGTTACGATTTACACGGCCTGGCCAAATTAACCCAGTCACCTATTCCAAAGCAGAATGGGGAGGCCAAACTGGGCTCCTGATGAATCTCAATCAAGTCATTGTGTGGGAGGGTGGAAGCACAATGTCTTCGTCCTCATGGTCCGTTCAATCCAATTCGACGCCCGGAGATGTCTTCTTGGAACCATCAAATGCTTCATGAACTCGGTTGAAGTGGGATAAGCGATAGCCGTGCAAGCCGTATCGACATATTCCCGCGACCGCTGTGTTACTGGCATTCACGGTCTTGATGAAATCCTTCGTGGTGGTATCCCATACGGCTCAACAGTTTTGGCATCAGGAACCTGTGGCTCAGGCAAGACAACACTTGGTATGGAATTCCTCGTTCGAGGTGCTCTTGCGGGTGAGGCCTGCGCACATTTTACTGCGACCGAACCGTCGGTCAAGTTGCTCGAAAATATCCGTCAATACGCCTTTTTCGACATGAACATGGTCGATACGGGACTAATCAACGTCTTCGACATGGACGTTCTCTATTCATGGCTTGGCTTGGATAAATCAACCTTCGACTTGGACGATGTTCACGCTTTGATCAAATCCATTACCGACATCGTCAACACCATTGGTGTCACTCGCTTGGTCATCGATTCTGTCACGACCTTGTGTTACAAGATCAAGTCCGAACAGTTGATTCGGGATTTCCTTTTCACGCTGGGTAAGAAACTCGCAACACTCGGTTGCACCACGATTCTCATCTCAGAAATCACTTCTGCGAGCGAGAATGCTCACTGGTCCTCTTTCGGTGTTGAGGAAGCAATTGCCGATGGCATCGTTGTTATGGGTGACGTCGAGCGAATGGGACACCTTCTCCGATTTTTGCAGGTTGTAAAAATGCGAGGCACAGCACACAGTCGAGCCAAGCATGCGATTGAATTAACGCCTCTTGGTGTCATGCTCACGCCCATGCTCAAATGGGGCGCCCAAAGCGACAAAGCAACCAAGTGGGGTGCTTGAAAATGTTTGAATTAGACCAGCGAATTGCTGAGCAACTCTCGACCATTTCACTCAACAGCTCAGTTCAGGTTCGGTGCGGTAATTCGAATGCCTTCATGGTAACAGCAAGCACCATGCTACCGCTCATGCAGATGTTTGAAATGGGTGGCGTGTACATTTCAGCAAGCAGAGGAGCGGTCGAAATTATTCAGGCGTTTGAATCGATTGGCGTCGATGTATCAAACATCCAATTTATCGATCTTGTCTCCTCGGGAATTCTTGGAGGTACGGATGTAACGTACCCAAACATCCACTTTGTCGATAGCCCAATTATGCTCGAATCGGTACTCCTGCGAACACTGTACATTTTGCGAACCACCCAAACGCAGCGCAATTTCGTCTTTTTGGACAGCGTAAATGCGCTCGCAATCTACAACGAAGATCGAATGCTTGCTGAATATCTTCACACATTCATCAACACCTTCCGTCAGCGCGAAGTTCTCTCCGTCATACTCAACGTACCTGACCAGACACCACCTCTGGTTCTCTCAAATCTTGATCTGTATTGTACAGATTTGGTCGATCGTGGCCAGGTGGTCATTCACTGAGGAGGTTGAAGCATGCGAAAGAACATCACATTCGACAAAGAAGACGAGGATTTCTTCGGACAAGTAGGATCCTTTGGTGTCCCAAAATTCGATAACGAAATGCACGGGGGAGTCCCTCGCGGATTCACAATGGTTGCCTTCACCGAGACAGGTTCTGGTGCAGAGTTGTTTGCAAAACAGTTCATTTCTCCGGCCGAAGAATCTGAGAATACACTTTACATCTCGACCAACGAAGCGCAACCTGAAATTGTTCGTGTGTTCAAAAAATACAATTGGCCGCTTGACATCAGCGTTCGAACCATTGGTGAAGAGTACAATGCGAACGTCCTTGAGCGAGAACTCCTTGCGAGTCGATATCGTTTGGAGGGCTTTCGACTCGAGGACATTCAACGTCTTGCACAAACTCGTTTCGTGGAAGATTCGACTCAAGACTACTTGACCGAAGTTACCAATGAAATCATGGCGCTTGGGCCCTACTTTAGAGCGGGTATTGACAGCCTTGATTTCTTCCTTCAACGTGACGACCCTGGCCGGGTAGTAGCGATGATTCGTATGCTTCAAGCACATACACAGATGTACCGTGGCCTCCTTCTTATAATGGTCTCAGTTAACGGTCTACCTCCATCAATTCGTCAAGAACTTTCAAGCATTGCTGACATGGTACTGACGTTTGGTGTTCGGACCATTGGTTCAGATTTTGAAACCTCGATGATCGTATCGAAATTTCGAAATGCGCCAGAGAATCTGAAGATGCTTGTTTTCCGAGTTACTCCAGAAGAAGGTATTACACCAGAAACCGTCGAGCGTATCGCTTGACTGCAATCGTGGGCAAAGCGACACCTCCAAAGAGTGCGGATGTGGCGGGTAAACCATGTCGAAGCGTGCCGCTACCGGTGGATACGACCCCTCGGGTATCGACCTGGATGCTTGGACGGAATTGGAGGAGCAACTTGAAGCGACCATTCCAAACTATGATCGTGTGAATCGTTTGATGACCTTTGGACAAGACAAACGGTGGCGACGGAATGTGCGAAATCATGCGGCAAAGGGAATGAAAGTTTTGGAGGTCGGCTGCGGTCCTGGAAGTTTTGCAGAAGACCTTGTTGGGCTTGATGTCACCTGTCTTGACCCCTCCGAGGCAATGCTGAAGGTTGCCAAAAAGAGGGTAGATGGGGCGCGCGCAAGCCGTGGAGAATCTCCAGCAGCCTATGTTCAGGCGCTTGCAGAAGACATTCCATTGGAAGACAATACGTTCGACATGGTCTTCTGCTTGTTTTCCTTCCGAGACTTCCAAGACAAGAAAAAAGGGTTGGAAGAGATTTATCGCGTGCTCAAACCTGGTGGGCAATTGGTCATTTGTGATGCCGGGAAAGCGAACTACTTGCACGGACTAGCTGGGCGAATGTGGATGAGTACTGTGGTCCAATGGATGGCAAGATGGGTGACAAAATCAAAAGATCATCCTTGGAAAGGACTGGCTCGCTCCTACACGTACTATGGTACAAACAAGTATTATCGAAACTTGATGAAGGATGTAGGATTCGAAGAAGTCTCAGGTCGTCTGCTCTATCCTCTTCTGATGTCAAGTCGATTTCGTGGACGAAAACCGCAATAAGGCGGTCAATTTCAATGAACGGAAGACTCCATTAGCATCATAAACCCCCTCTTAGTGGGATTTTCATAGTGGTTGTTATGGGAATGGAGAAAGTTCTTCAAAGCATAAAAAAAGCCGAGCAGGCTGCTGAACAGACACTTTCCGATGCTCAATCCGAATCCAGTCGCATTCTCAGTGATGCACGGAAGGATGCTGCTGATCTCGTTGCACAAGCAACCGAGGAGGCCCATACATCGATTCAGTCAACACTCGATGCTGCAAAGGAAGCTGCTATGAAAAACGTCAACACTGTCCAGAAAGATGGAGCAAAAGCCGTCAAATCCGTCGAATCGGATGCAGGTGCCAAACAAGACGCAGCCGTTGCACTCATCGTCGAACGATTGCTTAACCAATAAGGTGATATCATGTTCTCGACGGTTCCAATGTCTCGAATGACGTTAGCAGCACCTGTTGACGCCATGGCAGACATTGTCCGTGCTTGTTCCGATTTGGGATGTGTCCACATCGAGGATTACACACAATTCGAAGAAGGAATTGGTGTTGGGCGCGCCATTCAAAGCGATGATGCAGACAAGATTAGTGCACTCTTACTCAAGGTTCGAGCAGTGCGAAGCAACGTCTCGGTCTTCAACGCTAAAGGAGCATCATCTGCATCTGCAGCCAAAACCATGGTCGATACCTTCGAATCTGAAGTCGACAAAGCACTATCATACATCGAAGCCATCCGTGAAGCGGAAGCCGAAATCGCCACCCTTGAGGATCAAGTTCGAATTTTTGAGAAACTCGCTCCGTTGAACATATCTCTTGATTTGCTCACTGGCTATTCAGGCGTTGAAGTCTATGTTGCAGAAACTGCAAATTCATCGAAGGCAGCCAAGGTCTTTGCAGACCTCAAAAACGATGTTGAGTTCTTGGCACCTGCAGGGCTGGTCGCAGTTGCATGTGCTCCTAACAAGGCTGCTGAAGTTCAGATGGCGCTTGCAGAACTCAACGCTAAAGTCATCCAATTACCATCAGGAGAAGGCAAGCCGGCTCAGCGAGCAAGCGACGCACGGAAAGGCATTGAGAATGCTCAATCCTCAATGGAGAGCAACCAGAAGAAACTCGAGAAGTGGGCTACAGAGCACGGTTCTGACCTTGTGATTGCTGAGGAATATCTCCAGCGAGAAGACGCCATTTTCACATCACCAACCTCGCTTGCAGTATCCAACCAAGCCTTCGCACTTGACGCATGGGTCCCCACCGAAAACGAAAGCAAAGCTCGCTCGAAACTCAAGAGCATGGTCTCTCACCTCGAGATTGAGGAGCATGTTGACGACCATCATCATCACGGTGGCCACGATGACCATCACGCTGAACCCGAGCCTCCAATCGCTTACCAGAACGGTAGCGCTGCCGAGCCATTCGAACTTGTTGTTGATTTGGTCGGACGGCCAAAATACGGTACTTTTGAGCCAACGACGATGATCATGATTACACTCCCGCTCCTCTATGGCTTGATTCTTGGCGACTTCGGTTACGGATTTGTCATTGTACTTCTTGCATTGTGGCTCCGCTCGCTCCCGTTTGCAAAAGAGCCAATGGGTAAGAATGCAACAACTGTTCTTCTATGGATGGGTATTTGGTGCATGATATGGGGGTTACTCTTCGCAGAAGGCTTTGGATTCATTTGGGATGGCACTGGCAAAATCATGGGTGATGCATCTCCGCTCATTCCTCTTTACGATTGGACCTATGACCTGACTTCTGGTTTCAAGAAGAGTGACATCGCTGATGCTCTCGGCCTCGGACACACCTATGTGCCATTCCACCGTGCAGACAGTGCCCTCACAGACTACGTTCTGGTTTCTATTTACGTTGGTGCGCTACACCTCCTCATTGGATATATCATTGGATTCGTCAACGTTGCAAAAGGACACGGTTTGCTCGCAGCATTCTTTGAGAAAGGCAGTTGGATGTTTATCCTCATCGGTGGTTTCCTCCACATTTATGGCTTCATGACCGGAAGCAACGAGCTTATCGAAGGAACACTTCCCGGATATGCAGTTCTTGCAGGTATTGTGTTGTTGATTATCGCACTTGCAACCTTCGAAGGCTTTGGATGGGCCGGTGGCATCATCATGGGGCCAATCGAAACATTCGGCCTTCTTGCAAATACACTCTCTTACTTGCGAATCATGGCAGTCGGAGTTGCTGGGGTCAAGATTGCCGAGATCAGCAATGACATGGGCTTTGCATCCATGAGAGATGCGATTTCAGCAGGTGATTTTGCCCTTGTCCCTGTCTTCTTCCTTCTTTGGATTGGCATCCAAGTGTTTGCGATTGCACTGGGACTCCTATCACCTACTATTCACGCAGCTCGTCTCCACTTTGTGGAATGGATGGGCAAGTTTTACGACGGCTCCGGCAGGGTCTTTTCCCCGCTCGGTGGCCAACCCCTCCACGTGGAGGGGGATGCATAGTCCACTGGACATTAAATGGAGGTAGAAAAAATGAACAAGAATACCCTAAAAACAAGCCTACGAATGATGATTGTGCTCGGCGCCCTCGTCCTGATCGCTCAGGGCGTATCCGCTGAAGTAAATACCGATGACGATGGCGTCTACGATGACTGGGGCAAGTACATGGGAGCAGGTATCGCTCTCGGTCTTGCTGCAGTTGGTGCTGGAATTTCCCAGGCAGCTATCGGTAGCGCTGCTGTCGGAATGATTGCAGAAGACGGATCCAAGTTTGGTCCTGCACTCATCTTCACGGCTCTTCCTGAGTCGATTGTTATTCTCGGTGCATTGCCACTCTTCCTCTGAAGATTGGCTCCGAAACAGACGCGTTCTGTTTGACCGAAGGAGATGATACTATGACACTTGAAACACTTGCGAAGGACATTGCTGCCTCTGCGGAAGCTCAGGCAAAAGCAATGCTCAAAGAAGCGAAAGCAGAAGCAAAGACAATTGTCGGAGAAGCTGAATCCAAGGCAACATCGATTCGTGATGAAGCCCAAGCCAGAGCCGAGCGTGAAGCGCAACAAATCTCGCAAGAGATGGTTGCCAGCGCCCGTCAAGGCAACCAGAAAGAACTGCTTATTGCTCGTCGTAGCGTCCTCGATGCTACCTACGATGCAGCGAAGTCACAACTTGCTGACCCAGGCATGAAAGGGCGTGCTACGCTCCTGAAGTCCCTGCTCAAGCGAGCTGATGATGTCTCTGGAAAGGATTTCGTCATTCGACCGGTATCTGTCGATGCTGCTGCATTAAAGAAAGAAGCAGGTTCTCGGACCATCGGTGATGAAATCGATGGCTTGGGCGGATTTATGATGGAAGCTGCAGATGGATCGGTATCGTTTGATTTCCGATTCGACTCGCTTCTTGACCGTACATGGACCGAAGAACGTGCTGCAATCAATGAAACACTGTTTGGATGAGGGATGAGAATGTTTTCGGGTAACGTACCATATGTAGCGTCACGAGCAAAGGCTCGGCGCCAAGCATTGATGGACAAAGCCCGATTGCGACAACTCATCAGTCAATCGCCGGACCAGTTGACGAACACCGTTGCAGAAAGCGGATATCAAAACGAAATCAACCTCTATGCGTCTCGTTACACTGGAGGCGATCTCGTCGAGGCTGCTCTGACACACAACCTCGAGAACGAACTTGACAACATGCTCTCGCATTGCCGGGGTAAGGTTCGAAAGGTTGTCGAGATCTATTCCAGCCGGTACGAGTACCAGAACGCAAAAGCGGTACTACGTGCCGTAGCAAATGGAATTGAGTCGGAAAAACTCAGCAAGGACATCCTACCGGATTTGAATGAAATCAATACGCCATGGATCAAAATCCTTGAGAGTTCTGATGACCTTCGTTCGGCTGCACAACAAATGCGCCGCAAATCGTTTGGTTCAGCACTCCTGAATCTTCCTGAAGATGCCCGCCTCTCTCATTATGAGGACGCACTCGATCGCCATTACTTCGCTGCCTCGATGAAGGCACTTGGACACAGCGGAAACGATTCCCGCTACTTGCGAAACATACTCGCAACCGAAATCGACCATCGAAACATCTTGAACGTCCTTGAAGCATCTGCTTTCCAGATTGAAGGGAACGCTCTGTTTGAGGAGCTCCTTCCAGGTGGACGTTTGATGCCACAGCGCGCCCTATCTTCCGTTGCAAACGGTGGTCGAAGCGCTATGATGGACGTTTTGAGAAACAACACGAAGTTCGATATCGCTGGTTTTGAAGATGCGTTGCAAACCGCGGAAAAGGAACGTTCGCTCGATGCGGTCGTCACCTGGCTTCACGCAAGAGAATATGCGCAGATGCAAAAGATGAGCTACCTCCATCCTGTATCTGCGCTACCTATCGTTTACTACATCGCCATGAAGGTCAAGGAAGTCACAGACCTCCGAATGATCGTTCGTGGCCGACTTGCAGGTTTGCCGCCTGATCTCCTTGAGGCTCACATTCTATGAGGTGAAAACATGGAAATTGCAGTCGTAGGAACACCAGAATTTACACTCGGATTCCAGCTTGCTGGAATTTCGACACTATACAATCCAGAAGGTGAAGAGGAACGCATCAAAGTGTTCCGCAACCTTCTCAACTCAAAGGATGTTGGAATTGTTGTGGTTGACTCCGCAGTTCTCGCATCCTTACCAGATCGATTGCGTTCGCAATTGTCTGGTTCTGTCTCGCCGACGGTTCTTGGAATCGGAACGGAAGAAGACAACACGCTCCGAGAAACCATTCGAAGAGCAATCGGAGTCGACCTATGGAAATGATGTTCCAAAATGGAGGAAAAGAGCATGAGCAAAGAAGGAGTAATTTACCGAATTTCGGGACCTGTGGTTACCGCAACCGGAATGAGCGCAGGAATGTATGACGTTGTCCGTGTGGGCAATGAAGGATTGATGGGAGAAGTTATCGAATTACACGGTGACAAAGCCGTTATCCAAGTATACGAAGATACGTCGGGCATTCGCCCTGGTGAACCAGTCATAAATACTGGAGAAACACTCTCTGTTTCTCTTGGACCTGGTTTGCTGACGCAAATTTACGACGGTATCCAGCGACCTCTTCCAACTTTGGAAGAAGTCATGGGTGTATTCATCACTCGTGGTGTTGATGCTGATGCGTTTGACCTCGAAAGGAAGTGGACCTTCGAAGCAGTCATGGAAAAAGGTGCTGCTGTCGAGGGTGGACAAGTCATTGGCCACGTTCAAGAGACCGAAACCATCGTTCACAAGATCATGGTTCCTCCAACCATGAGCGGGGTCATCAAAAACATCAAGTCTGGCGATTTCAATGTTACAGAGACAGTCTGTACACTTGAGGATGGCTCTGAGATTCAGATGATGCAAAAGTGGCCTGTTCGTACACCACGTCCTTACCGACAGAAGTACGCACCAGATACACCTCTCATTACTGGAATGCGTATCCTCGACTTCCTCTTCCCACTTGCGAAGGGTGGTGCAGCAGGTATTCCAGGGCCGTTCGGATCCGGAAAAACCGTCACACAACAATCGCTAGCAAAGTACTCTGACGCTCAAATTGTTGTCTACATTGGTTGCGGAGAGCGCGGAAACGAGATGACAGAAGTATTGGACGAATTCCCTCACTTGATCGACCCAAACACAGGCAAGCCATTGATGAACCGAACAGTGATGATTGCAAACACATCCAACATGCCTGTCGCAGCTCGTGAGGCATCCGTATACACTGGAATTACCATCGCTGAGTACTTCCGTGACATGGGATACGACGTCGCTTTGATGGCAGACTCTACCTCGCGATGGGCTGAAGCAATGCGTGAGATTTC
>DAPT01000061.1:1065-3014 GCA_002502215.1 Euryarchaeota archaeon UBA124 | reverse complement strand
TCTCGTCTTGAAGAAATGCCTGGTGAAGAAGGATACCCTGCTTACCTCTCTTCTCGAATTGCAGAGTTCTACGAACGTGCTGGCCGTGTCGAAACCAAGAACGGTGACGATGGGTCGGTTACTGTCATCGGTGCAGTGAGTCCGCCTGGTGGTGACATTTCTGAACCTGTATCGCAAGGTACACTCCGAATTGTCAAGGTTTTCTGGGGATTGGATGCAGGCCTTGCACGTCAACGTCACTTCCCTGCAATTAACTGGCTTAACTCGTACTCTTTGTACCCACAAAGCCTCAATCAGTGGTTCCGTGACAACATTGCACAGGATTTCCCAGAGATACGAACCCAGATCAGCGGTTTGTTGCAGATTGAAGCAGAATTGCAAGAGATCGTCCAATTAGTTGGTTCAGACGCTCTGCCGGTTGACCAACAACTTACGCTGGAAGTTGCACGTATGATTCGTGAATTCTTTTTGCAGCAAAATGGATTCCACGATGTTGACGCTTATTGTGACATTCATTTGCAATACTCCATGTCCAAGGCCATTCTGAGTTTCCAGGAAGCTGCAAAGAGCGCTATGGCTGCTGGTGCACAACTCAACGATGTTGTCAACGTCCCAGCACGAACAACCCTCATGCGTGGTCGATTCGAAAAGGGATACATCGATACCATCGATGACATGGTCAAGTCCATGGTCGATGAAATCGCTGACACCGTGGAGGACAACTAGGACGTGATATCATGACAGGAAAAGAATACCGAACCATTACCGACGTCAAGGGACCACTCGTTTTCTTGAACAAGACCGAACCAGTTGCATTTGGTGAAATTGTAACCATTCGTCTCGAAGACGGATCCATCAAAAACGGACAAGTG
Source organism: Euryarchaeota archaeon UBA124 (assembly GCA_002502215.1). Classification (GTDB taxonomy): domain Archaea; phylum Thermoplasmatota; class Poseidoniia; order Poseidoniales; family Poseidoniaceae; genus MGIIa-L2. Next base: position 2,142 of record DAPT01000061.1, on the reverse strand, counting down.
TTGGACACATCCGACGATCTTGTGATTGTCCAAGTTTTCGAAGGAACCGCGAAAATTGACCGAACAGCCGGTGTTACGTTCATGGGAGATGTTTTCAAACTCCCCGTCAGCAAGGATCTTGTTGGACGAATTCTCGATGGCGCCGGGCGTCCTCGCGATGGCGGACCAGACATCGTTGCTGAAGAGAATGCTGACATTATCGGGGCTGCAATCAACCCATTCAGCCGACAGAGTCCTCACGATTTCATTCAGACAGGAATTTCTGCAATCGACTGCTGTACGACACTCGTCCGAGGCCAAAAGTTGCCAATTTTCTCAGCATCAGGTCTACCGCACAACGACATCGCCTTGCAAATTGCTCGACAAGCAAAACTGAAGGGCAGTGATGAACAATTCATTGTTGTATTCTGTGCAATGGGTATTACAGCTGAAGAATACAATTTCTTCCGATCCGACTTAGAGCGAACCGGTGCACTCGAGAACGCTGCATTGTTCGTCAACCTTGCTGACGACCCTGCTGTTGAGCGAATCATTACGCCTCGTCTTGCATTGACTGCCGCTGAATACCTCGCCTTCGAACACGATTACCACGTTCTGGTCATCTACACAGACATGACCAACTACTGCGATGCACTTCGTCAAATCGGTGCAGCACGTGAAGAAGTTCCCGGTCGACGTGGATACCCGGGTTACATGTACACTGACCTTGCAATGCTTTACGAGCGTGCTGGAATTGTTAAAGGCAAGAAAGGATCGATCACGCAATTCCCAATTCTTACCATGCCTGGTGACGACATTACGCACCCGATTCCTGACCTCTCTGGATACATAACCGAAGGACAGATTGTTATTTCCCGTGAACTTCATCAACAAGGTATCTATCCACCGATCAACGTTCTCCCATCGCTTTCACGACTGATGGGTTCCTGCATCGGTGCTGACACAACCCGTGAAGACCACAAATCTGTATCGGACCAGATGTATGCTGCATACGCACAAGGCCGTGAACTCCGTGGTCTTGTAGCAATTGTTGGTGAAGATGCATTGAACGAACGTGACAAGCAATTGCTTGACTTC
>DAPT01000061.1:521-759 GCA_002502215.1 Euryarchaeota archaeon UBA124 | reverse complement strand
CAAGCAATTGCTTGACTTCTCTGGCGTGTTTGAAGACCGTTTCTTGCGACAATCCCGTGATGAAGATCGCTCGATTGATGAAACTCTTGACCTGTGCTGGGAACTGATGTCATCGATTGACACCAAGTATCTGGTCCGTCTCGACCAAAAGTGGATTGAGAAGTATCATCCAGAGAACAAGGCTTGAATTTTGAGGTGAAACCATGGCGCTTGACATTAAACCAACCCGAAGCGAGTT
>DAPT01000061.1:0-176 GCA_002502215.1 Euryarchaeota archaeon UBA124 | reverse complement strand
ATCAAGCAAACCAAAAACGGTTACAAGCTCCTCAAGATGAAGCGTGACGGTCTCTTTCACGAGTTCCGCCAGCTCCTTGCTGAGATGATCGAAGCGAAGCGTGAAATTACCGAAGCATTTCGCCTTGCTAAACAAAGAATCGATCTTGCGAATGCCATCGAAGGGGGTTTGGCTGT
>DAPT01000008.1 GCA_002502215.1 Euryarchaeota archaeon UBA124 | reverse complement strand
AGACGACCTTCAATACCCTACGAAGATGGTGTTCAAGAATCGGATGGATTATTCGCCAATGTCTCCCAATAAGAGTCCTTACGCATTGCGTCAGCAACGCAAATTGCGGCCATATTAACGATGTGACGAACGCCATCTTGGCGAGCAACCAATTGAACTGGGTGTTGCATTCCTTCGAGGATTGGTCCTGTCATTTCTGCATCAGCAAGTTGTTCAAGCATCTTGTAGACAATGTTTGCAGCGGCGAGATTCGGAAGAACCAGAACGTTTGCAGCACCCGTGAACTCCATGAAAGGATATTCTTGCTGCACGTTTGAGTCCAATGCTGTGTCCGCTTGCATTGGTCCATCGATCACCAACGTTGGATCGAGGACGCGGGCCATTTCAACGGCTTCTTCAATCCGGTCACTTCGTTGGGCGCGCGTACTTCCAAAATTGGAAAAAGAAAGCATAGCGACTTTCGGATCGACCCCAAATCTGCGAGCCACCTTCGCAGTTTGAACTGCTATTTCTGCAAGAGTTCTGCTGTCGGGATAGACATTCACAGTTGCATCGGCAAGGAAGAGAATCTTGCCTTTGATTGTGACCATGTAACATCCGATGAGACAATGTGCATCGTTCGAGGCTCCAATCGTTTCCAAGACTGGCCGAAGTACATCGCTGTAATTCCGGCTAACTCCTCCGACGAAACCATCAGCGTCACCGGCTTCAACCATCTGACTTGCAAAATATGGACGACTTTTGAGGAGGCGGGCAGCATCCACTCTTGTTACGCCTTTTCGCTTTCTTCGCTTGAACAATGCATCAGTGTAAGCACCTTTTCTTCGCTCATCAAAGCGTGGGTCATAGGATTCGTAATCGAAATTGAAATGCATTTCTTCCATCATTCGAGCAATCCGATCAACGGGACCAAGCAAGATCGGTTTGCAGATTTTCTGTTCAGCCAGTTGGGCTGCAGCGCGAATTACTTTCTCATTGTCGCCTTCGGGGAAAACGATACGTTTGTTTCGGCGACGAACCTGATTGATAATGCTGCGCATAATCGAGTACGTCATGCCTAATCGGGCCTCAAGATCCTCACGATACGTTTGCAGTGAGAACTCCTCTGAAGGAACAGAAGCAACACCTTCCTCAACGGCTGCTTGGGCGACAGCTGAAGCCTCCCAAATCAACACACGTCGATCAAATGGTTTCGGGATGATGTACTCTGGCCCGTACTCCATCGTAGCCCCATCATATGCTGCTGAGATGTAGTCTGGAACCGGTTGTTTAGCAAGCTCCGCAAGCGAGCGCGTTGCCGCCATTTTCATGTTTTGAGTGATGTCGCGGGCACGTACGTCAAGCGCCCCGCGGAAAATATACGGGAACCCAAGTACATTGTTGACTTGGTTCGGATAATCTGAGCGTCCTGTGGCGATGATAGCGTCGTTTCGAATCTCAAGGATTTCTTCCGGCATGATTTCAGGTGTTGGATTTGCCAGTGCGAAGATGATGGGTTTGTCTGCCATTGATGCAACCATCTCTTGGGTTACAAGGCCACCTTTCGATAGCCCGAGCAGAACGTCTGCTCCTTTCATTGCATCAACCAATTGCCCATCTGGGCATTCAGCCGCAAACTTTGCTTTGTACACATTCAATTCACCGCGGTCGAGTCTCTCTTTGGTGATGATGCCTTGCGAATCCACCATGATGATGTTCGAACGCTGTACACCGAGAGCAACATAATGTTCAGCACAGGCGAATGCAGAGGCTCCAGCACCAACAACAACTACGGATACTTTGTTCAATTCCTTGCCTTGCAATTCTACGGCATTCAACAACGCTGCTCCAGAAATAATTGCAGTGCCATGCTGATCGTCATGCATGACCGGAATATCTGTAGCCTCTGCTATCCGACGTTCGATTTCAAAGCATTCTGGAGCTTTGATATCCTCAAGATTAATTCCTCCAAATGTCTTGGAAATGTTCACAACTGTTTGAATAAATTCCTCAGGATCATTGACATCGATTTCAATATCAAAGACATCAATATCTGCAAATGTTTTGAGCAGAAGCCCCTTTCCTTCCATGACCGGTTTACTTGCCAATGCTCCAATGTTTCCAAGGCCAAGAACAGCCGTCCCATTGGAAATTACCGCTACGAGATTACCTTTCGATGTGTAGCGATAAGCATCTTCTGGACGCTCTGCAATCTCCAAGCAAGGATATGCAACACCCGGTGAGTATGCAAGCGATAGTTCGTGGGCAGTTGCATGGGGTTTTGTTGGAACGACTTTGATTTTCCCTCGGGGTGATTTCTCATGATAATCAAGCGCTTCCTTGCGAAGAAGTTGGTCTTTCTTATCATCCACAATGTTCCCCTCGAAGAAGCCTTGAGCGCATCAAGGGTTTGATTCTTCGCTCGTTCTTGATGACTTTTTCAGTGTTCTGAATGTCAACTGAAAGAACCGTATTCTATGGAAGGACTATTGATTATGTCCATGCGTGGAGAATCAAGGCGAAGCAGATGCGGTCTCGAATAATTGCAACCATAGGTCCAGCGAGCGACAACGTTGAAACCCTTTCAGAAATGATGCAAGCGGGCATGAACATTGCACGACTCAACTATTCGCATGGCGATTTTGAGGGAAAGGAACAGACGATTCAGAACATCCGAGATGCTGAGTCCGAAACCGGTATGCACATCGGTTTGCTCGCAGATCTACCTGGGCCTAAACTACGACTAGGACGATTTGATGGTGAAGTAGAACTATCGCGTGGTGAACTTGTTGACCTTCATTGTGGATTTGCAAAAGGTCTGCCTCCGCAAAGTACGACCATTCTTGGAGAAATGGTTAAGACGTTGCCCGTTGAGTGGAGTGGCTTGTCCAAAGATTTGCAGAAAGGAGACCCTGTCCTTCTCTCCGATGGTTTAATTCGTCTTGAGGTACTTTCAGCGCCTGATTTTGAAGGAGAGATTGTCCGTTGTCGCGTAGAAGACGGCGGCATTCTAACGGAGCGTAAGGGAATCAACGTCCCTCGAACTCTCGTGAAATTGCCGGCTGTTGGCCCCTACGACTTGGATTGTCTCGATCATGCACTCTCACAGCACGTGGATTTTGTTGCCGTATCCTATGTCCGAAGTGCAGATGATTTGCTCCCTGCAAAGGAGCGAATTCGGGCGGCTGGAGTTCACACATGGATCGTTGCGAAGATTGAACACCCCGCCGCACTCGAAGATCTGACTGCAATCGTTGAATCGGCTGACATCGTGATGGTTGCTCGTGGCGACCTTGGGGTTGAAATCCCCTTGGAAGAAGTTCCTGCTGCCCAAGAACGAATTGTCTCAGCATGTCTCGAGCGTGGCACCCCAGTTGTTGTTGCCACTCAAATGCTGGAGAGCATGGTAAATCATGCACGTCCAACTCGTGCAGAGGTGACCGATGTTGCAACCGCTATTCGGCAACATGTAAGCGCAGTCATGCTCTCCGGAGAGACGGCTAGTGGTCAACACCCCGTGAAAGCCGTGGAGACCATGGCGAGAATCGCTGAAACCGTCGAGCAATCGACCAAAGGATTGCCCGACCCTCCTGCTCTTGCAGCTTATGTTTCAACACGCGTCATCGCTGGCGCAGCCGTAGAAATCGCTCGGGAAACGAGCGCAAAGCACCTCATCGTTGGTACTGAGCACGGAAACGCTGCTCGTTTGATGGCTGCACATCGCCCGAGAATCCCGATTTATGCTATGACCAACAGGATTCGAGCAGCCCGGCGAACAACGATTCTGCCCGGCGTAGAGAGTTTAATTGTCGAGGAAAAGTCACGCGCACGCTCTACGGTTGCAGAGGCTGTAAAACAACTCTTTGAAGCCAAAAAAATACGTCCAAATGATACAATTGTTGCCATCTCTGGTTCTCCTCGCGCAATCTCAGGAAGAACCTCGACCATCCGACTTCTGTTCGTCAATGAAAAAGGTCAATTGACGGACTTGGAATGAAGTATTGTTCTATCAACGACACAGGGCCTTTATGTAGTCAAGAGATTGGATACTCTCTATGAGCGAACGGCGTGGCTTCCAAGCAGGCTCGAAAAAAGCCGTTTTCTTGACAATGCTCATGCTCCTGGCATCCTGGTCTGTCGCCCTTGCTGGCGTACCTTTGGCATCTGCCCATGAAGCGGAAGATGTCGTTTCTTGGCCTCTTTCTGGTAGCAACGACACGGGGTGGGTTCAACTTGATGCAGTGCTTGGTTCAGACCCTATTCTCTCAAATCAAGCCACAGCTGATTGGGTTCTTGAATTTGCACCGGGTGCTGAAATCTCAAACGCTTCGTTGCAGATACATGTCAATGGTTCAAATGGTTTGATGATTGATCAACCCTTACTCGTGGCAAACGACATTGGTGTCAACCTCTTTGACTGGAGAGGTTTAGGTGCTCTGGGAGCTTCCGATTCCTTCGATGGTGCAAACCCTTACTCTGACCGATTGTCTCCCAACAGCGCTTCAGGGGCAGGTTGGACGCTCCCCTCCGATGCGGCGATTACAGAACTCACCTTTGAGGCTCTTGCCCCTGTTGATCCAATCGCCTCATTCACACCCGTCTCAATCCCACTTTACAATGCAGTACAACACCAATCTACTGGTCAGCTTTATCTGCAAGGCGAAACCTCGATTCTTGTTCTCGATGCAAACAACGACCCGGCCTTCATTGACTTCTACAACTTTGATGAAGTTGGCTCAAACATCGCTGGTGTTGCAATCGGTCCAAACAACAACCTCCATGTTGGTTTTGAAAATGGAATGTTCAAATTAATATCGCACGTTGACGGGACCGTTAGCGACGGCCTCCCAGATGCAGGTTTCGATATCGCTTTGTTCGAAGTCCTCGCTTCAGGCATCTATGTGATGACAAACGATGGGGCGCTTCTCAAACTCGATGCTTCAAATGCATGGAGCCAAGTCATTTCGTCATCGTCGAACAGTTGGCCCAGTCCCACAGAGGTCAATGACTTGCATGAGCAAAACGGAATACTGTATGCTGCTACAAACGACGGGGTAGGGCGCTACAATCTGAACAATAACCAAGCTCTGTCCGTTTGGGGTTCGGCAAATGTTTTGCACAGCGACGATGTAAAAATCATCGAAACTGGTGGAAACCAACTACTCTTCGCATCCGAAGATAACGGGCTTGCGCGCTACAACTGGAATTCCGGATTCTGGTTAGCTACGTGGAGTGATGCGAATTGGTTGCCATCCAATTTCGTAACAGGAATCAAGGCTTTCCAGGACACTCTCCACATCATGAGCGGAGATCAACTCCTCCGATACAATCTGACAACAGGTGTCTTTGGTTCATCCATTGCACTAAACGACCTGAATCTTGTTGAGTCGGATTACAACGCCCTCTTCGCTTGGGCTCCAACCGGTGATCGAGCACCATCCTCCATAAAGCACGTCGCATCAGACGGAGGGCGACTTGTCCTTATCGATGCTACGATGCAAAGCAGCGTCGGCCGAGAAATTGTTCTAGCCAGTGGCCCAGCAGGAGCAGATCTAACCGATGCCCTTGAGCACGAAGGAATCCTCTACACCGCTGGGTATTCTTCAGAGACGATCGATCGGTTCGATGTTGCATCATCCGTATGGCTTACACCAATCAACATCGGTGATGCAGTCACTTCTCTTGGCATCGCAGCGGACACCATCATTGCAGGGACTGTGACTGACGGTCTGTTCTTGATTGAGAACGGATCCATCCGAACCAATATTCCTGCTGGCCAGGACCAGAACTCCAATTCACAATATATTGTCGATATCGCAGCAGTCGGTGATTGTACAACAACTCAAGGTTGTCAGATTCTTTTCATACAAGAGGACGCCGCATACCGAGCGGATGTTGACTCTACTGCAGTCGGGTCTGCAACGCTCCTTACCTCTGATTACCTGCTAACTGGACAAGTTGCAACCTATGGAGGAGTCGGGTATTGGTCATCGGACGAAGGCTTGCTTCGATATGATATCGCCAACGATACATTCCTTGCGGCGTGGGGTTCAACAGGTGTGAACGGCGTAGACAATGCCCCGGTTGCAGTTGTCGGCGATGTACTACACATGGGGCTCACAGGATACGGTGTTGCAAGAAAAGACCTTTCAACGGGAGAAATCCTCACGCCGCTGAATTCTGATAACAGCATCATGACCTCCGATACAGTGTATGCGCTCGAGGGGAACGGAAACGACCTATGGATTGGAACCCAACTTGGGGGATTCATCTGGGATGGTTCCTCAATGAGTCAACTTACAACGGTAGGAAACGACTGGACTCGCCGTCCTTCCCAGCACTTTGATTTTGAACTCGATGGCAACTGGATGTATGCAGGAACAAACATCGGTGTCTGTCGTTATACCCCGAGCAGCGGCGCAATCGATGATTGTCTCAATGTTTACGATGGCATGCCAAATTGGGGGACATATGCAGTTGGCGTAAACAGCACAACTGTGTTTGGAGGCACTTTTAGTGGCGTAGGCCTCATTGACAAAAGCAGTTTTTCCGTTGACGGAGAATGGGAAGCAACCGCTTCCACAGATGATGCAATTGTTGAGATTATTGACGACATCGCTTACATCGGGCTAACGGGTATCGGTGTTGCAAGATGGGACATCGCCAACAATCAGTGGCTTTCCACGTGGACCGAAGACAATGCTCTTGACAACGGAAATGAGGATGTTACAAGCCTGATAGCGGACATCCGACCAGGCTACATTTGGGTTGGTGGACAAGACGGTTTCCAACTCCTTGGAACAGCCAATGGAACAGAGTTCTATGACATTGAAAAATCAAACTCCCTCTATTCTGGAAACGGTGACCCGTTCGACCTAACGATGTATGGCTACACGATGTATTACCACCAAGCGGGCTCGAGTGACAGCATCTATGGGATTGATGTTGCAAACTTTACCTCCATAACGCCTCTTGATGCTGGACAACGCATTGGTGAAAACGGTGGAGATATCGCAGGCTTGGAAATCTTGGGCGATACATTGTTTGCGAGTGTCGTTTCAGGACAAGGTGGGAATCAAGATGGCAGTGGAGGCATTGTCCAATACGATTTACCATCAAGCACCTGGAACACTTCCGTTTTACCATCGGGCCAGGTTGATCGAGTGACGGCGTATCAATCCTCGAGTGGTCATACATGGGTTTCATGGGGCGAGCTTGGTCTTGAAGTCTACAGTCCAAGCGGAGCCAAGCTCGGATTCTGGGACGATCTTGAATTCCCAATTCGAGAGATCGTCGAATACGACGGGCTTGTCCTCTTTGCGACCGAAGACGGTGTCGAACGCTTCAATGAAACCACGTTTTCATGGGAATCCACATGGACACCTGGCAGTGGTCTACCGAACAACGCTGGTGATTGGGTTGGTGAACTCTGGACCGATGGGCAGCACCTGCTTGTTGGAACCGCCACATTTGCTTGGTGGGGTGGTTTCCAGCGTGGAGTTATTGGCCATTTGGATGGTTCAACGGGTTTATGGTCAACGGTTGAAACCGGACAGAATGGAATCCCTAATGGCTACCCTCTCTCGATGAGCCAGTGCGGTTCGTACGTCTACATTGGACTGCTCAACAACAACGGCGGGATCGTTTCCATGGATTTGAACAGTTCCTCTGTTGTAGGGTCATTTACCACATCTGTCTTGAGCAATGGAAGGGTTGCTGCAGTTGCATGCGATTCTGTAGCTACCCTGTACGTCGGATATGATGAGGACGATCAGGGTATATCGAAATACGACACTGTTGCAGGATTATGGCTTCCAAAATTGACTGCTGCCGCAAACAACCTACCTGAGGATCCAATGTGGCTTGATGCTATGTCGTACTCGAATGGGAAACTCGTAGTAGGATACGATGAGTCAGGAGGTTTTGCTGTTATCTCAACCCGAGGTTCCGTTACGGGGCAAGCCAGCCTACAGCGTGTTGGCACGCCTGTAACTTCGGTCAAACACACTGGAACGGAATGGCTTATTGGACAGGCCGGAGCTGCAAGCGGTTACTCTCGTGTCGATGTTTTGGGAAGCTCAGGGCTGTATACTGCTTTTGAATTGCCTGCATTGGTAAGTGGTAACGTTCGCTCAATGGTGAGTGATGGAACGAAGATATGGATCGCTACTGAATCGCCAAACGGTGGCGGCCAAGGCTCCGCAGGCATACTTCAAGGAGCCTTCAACTCAAGCGGAGGAATCGATTGGGAGGAGGGATGGTCTTTGCCATTCTTCACCACAATACAGGATATGCTTCTTGAAGGAACCAATATCTACGTATCAACATCTGGAAGCGGCCTGTTCACACTCAACACAACAACCGGGTCTTTACTCAGAGAATCCGGTTCAATTCACAACAGTCTTGGTGACTTGGACCTGCATGTATCCAACGGAGTATCCACAATGTACGTTGGATTGCTTGGTACATTTGCAACCTCGGCGGGAGTGCAAACCTTCGATATCGCTGCCGGACAATTCGGAAGTGGTCAACTTCTCTCAGGCCTGCCCTCAGATAACATCCAAGGCTTTGCATTCTCGCCCGATCACGTGTACGTAGCAACACAAAACGGTATTGCCCGATGGAACGTGACCGCTGACGATTGGGATAATCCACTGACGACTGCAGATGGTCTGCCTTCGTCGAACATCGAGGATGTCAAGTTCCTTTCCAATACACTCTACATCGCTTCTGCCAGTGGGCTTACGCAGTACATCCCAGCGACCGGGGCAATCAACACCAATACAAGCGCAGATGGATTGGTTGGGAATTCTGTATGGTCAATTGAGACCTACTCACCTCCTACTGTAAACCAAGCTCTTCAACTTGTGGTTGGTCACGATGGCGCGGGTTCGGAACGACCGGGTGTCTCAATTCTTGATTCGTCATCGAATGGCGTCCTCTCTACACACAGATTCGATCAACTTCCCTCGAACTATGTTACAGCTGTCGCTTCTGATTATGCAGGATTGCACATCGCAACCGACGTCGGACCGATGGTCCACTACGATGGCCTAAGTGACGAGTTTGAGGATGGCTTGGCCAGTTTCCAACTCCCTTCGTGGCCCGTCTACAGAATGAGCAGCGATGGAACACATCTCATGCTCATGGGTCTCAATGCGATGGCAATCGTGGAGGCGCACACGGAGGCCCACTCCTCTGTCAAATCTGCTACCGTCCAAAATCCAACCAACGTTGCTGTCGGAGCAAATGGTTTCTGGCTAACAACAAGCGATGCTGGTCTTCGTGGCTGGACGCCAGCGAGCGCATTTGATGAGATGGAAAGCCAAACTGCACGCTATGCGAATCCTCTCAATATTGGGTTTAATTCCCAATTCATGGACATCTCAAACATGACACATCCTGGCTACGCAATAGAGCTCGTGTCCCCAAACGAGCCTGTGCTGCTTAATTCATCGGTTGGCCAGCCTGGAGTGCACGGTCTGATGTTCCAAACTGTTCCGCTGATCATGACGTCGCCTGTATCCAACGCGGCTGTCTGGGCGCAATCAACGAAGCTTCGGTACGATGCTGTCCTCGGGCTGAACGAGAGTACCGGCGTTCAAGATGGTCTCCAGCTGGCAATTAACAACGGGCAACTCATTAATGGAACCCGATTTGTTCCAATCAAACTCATAGCACCCTCAAACGGGTCGATTGAGGTCAGATTAACCTACGATTGGGTTCGATTGGACACACCGGTTGAAATCTCAGACATGTATGATCGGCCCGATGACGGTGGCGGTACGTTAACCGTTGAGTGGACCCTTGTTCACGATTCTGATTTCAGTCGTTATTTGGTCTATGTAAGCGACCAACCTTGGACTGGTCTACCGACCGATATCGACCTGGTTGGTAGAATCATCGACAAATCCGAATCCATTCACAGCAGGTTGAGAGCAGATGTCACAACAGCAAACGGGGTTCCGCTTGTCGACGGAATCGATTACTATGCCCTTGTTGTTGTCGAATACAACGATGGGCGGTATGGGTTACCGAGCCAGGTTTTCGGACCGGTGACAACAAGCAATGAAGTTCCAACGCCTCCCGAATGGGCAACAGCACAACCGCTTGACGGTGGCGTTGCTGGTGACCTTGAGACAGAGTGGGCGCGATGCAAGGCGATTGATCTCCTCGAAACGCGCATCTACACTTCAACACAGCAAATGACGAACATTTTGGGACTCTCCGTTGAGGCTTCAGTGTTGCCAACCGAAGGAAACACAACCATCCTTAATCTTGACCCTGGGAGGCCTTACTGGCTTGGATTTACGTGCGTAGATACCACTGGTCAAGAGGATTTGATGAATGCAACAATCATTGGCCCAGTGGTGCCAACAGGCGGAGTAAACGATGGTATTCCACCAGCGAAACTAGAAAACGTTTGGGCCATTGATACACCGGACGATGAAGGTGGTCGTATTACAGTTGGATGGGACGCAAGCAGCGCTGATGATTGTGCCTATTATGTCGTCTACATGATCACAGGAGTTGTGTTTGCCACGCAACCAACCTCTGTTGCGGGATTCTCTGAATCTACGATTGTCAACAACTGCGAGGACAATTCAACAATCGTATCGCAGATTGACAGCCTACCATTGACGAATGATTTGGAATATTACATCGGAGTTGTTGCTTTCGATACATGGTTAAACAGCAACCCCAATGATGTTGAGATTGTGACTGCAACGCCGATTGACAATTCGAATGGTGCAGCAATGCCCCCGACTCGTATTGAGAGCATTCAAGCATACGATCACCCGGATGATGATGGCACTGCAATCGATGTCGTGTGGTCAATATCTGATGCAGGAGACTTCAGCAAATATGTGGTTTGGGCTGCAGACAAACCTGTTGATGATATTGGATACCTTTGGAATGCTTACGGAGATGACCCCGCAAAATGTGGTTGTGTTGTCATCGATAAGCAGTGGATCGATGAGGATAAAAATCCAATTGAATTGACACTGAATACTGCGCTTTACGGCGCTGTGGCCCAAGCCGAAGAATTCGGACTCTCAGATACTCCGCAACTCATTCAACCAGGAATTGAATTGTTTGTCACAGTCACAGTTCATGACTTGCAAGGAAATGTGTATACGGATTCACTCCTTTCGGCCAGTGTGGTGCCAATCAACAATTTCGAGGATACAACACCACCGCCTCGTCTTGAGAACATCACGTTGAGTGACCGCCCCAACGACGACGGTATGGCCCTTCACCTCGAATTTGAGCTCTCTCCAGCAGGTGACGTCGTTCAATACGAAGTGTATGCCGCATCATGGGCTTTCTCAAGCGTTGGGATAGGTGCAGACGGACCGAATACTCCCTCGTTGATTCTGGATAGGGATCCATCTTTCCCCATCACAATCTCAATGCTTGCAGGAGACATTGAGGTCCTCCCCGGGTTGAAAACATGGGTCACCGTCGTTCCTGTTGATTCATCGGCGAACGCAATCAAAACGGATTTGACAGTTGTCTCAACGCAACCCGTTGATGACGGAGTTACGGACCCAGGTGGTTACCTCCCCAGTGTGGAAGGTATTACACTCATATGGGTTGAAGAAACAAACATCCTCGTCACATGGAATCATTCCAACGATTTGAATGTTAAAGGATACAAAATCCACATCAGTTCTGAGGATTATAGCGATAGTTCGGATGCTACGTATGTCAATCAAACCATCGCGAATTCTTTCTTAATCACCGGAGCAGAATTCTCTGATCTCTCGAACGACTCGGATTGGTACATATCTGTGACAACATTTGATGATGATTTAGAACGGAAATCCGTTGATGCAAAGAGGATACCGCCTTTCGACTCCACTGGTCAAGTTGCCGAAGAGACCACCTCAGAGAACAACCTTGAATCGCTCTTAACAACTCCAAACCTCCTTGTTGCAGGCCTTGCTATCCTCTCTCTCCTCCTTTTACTCGCCATTGTTCGTGGACGTAATTCCAGATCACAAAAGGACAAGGAGTGGGAAATCCAAACTGCTACATGGGGAATTAGTGACGACCCTTGGGATACACCACCCCAGACAACGGTTCCTCCTTCACCAGCCGCCCCGCTCCAGTCAGATTCGCTGTTTGATGCTGCAGATCGAATCGAACGCCGAGACATTGGTCGAGAACAATACGTGTCACAACGGCCCGTCATGAACCCGGTTCGAAGCCCAGTCGACGAAACCCTGCTAAACGACCTCAACATTGGCAAGCCGCAGAAAAAATCGGAAACTGGTATTGACACATCATTCCTTGACGACTTGTTGTGATACCGAGATGCTCAAGGCATAGTGCGGTAAGGCCAGTCCATGACCGAGGTCAGCCAGGGTCCTCGCTCGTCGGTTTTTACGACCATGAGGTTCTCAAAGCGTCGCGGACTCTTTCTATTTGAAAATCATCTACGCCGATTGGATGCTCATGCTGCAAGGTTGAGAATCGACGCGAAAGACATCACTCGAGATTCGATTGTGGAGCTTTTGAAAGAAAAACATCCTCAATTCGACGAGGGACTATTGAGAGTTGAAGTATCTAGCCAACTGGAAATTAATCTGTCATATCGCCCCCTCGTACTTGAGAATGAACGAGTTGATGGTGTAACTTTTCCTAGCCCAGTTTGGGCAAAGCGTGTCGCTGGGACCAAACATGGGGCATGGGACGCTTATTTTGACGCTCGAAAGCATGCAGAGAATCTCGGTGCAGATTTAGCCCTCATGGTCCATGAGTACTGCATCGTCGATGCTGACCGCTGTACACCACTCATTCTTGATGAAGATGGAGTGATCTGGCACAGCAGCTCACCGAATTCCGTTGATTCGATTACGTTCGATGCAATGCGGCCCTCATTGCTTGCCGCTGGATACCATATACAAACCGGCAAATTGAACGAGAGACTTGTAGCCCGTTGCGTCGAAGCTGTTGCGGTGGGTAGCGGAGTTGGCGTTTTTGGGATAGATTCCATCGACGGTGAACCGATTGGTGATGAGGGTTCTCGGCTCTTTGACCTGTGTAAATCGATTCTCAAAACAAAGTACAATGATGTTGAGAACTGGCAGGAAGTGTGGACATGATTAGCTTGGAGTCTGCTCGCCACCATTTGATTGAACATGGTCTTCTTGGGAACCAAGCCGGTTCGTTTGGTTCACCAGACGAACTCATGTTGGTTTCAGCTGGCCCTGCAAGTTATCTTTCCGAATTTTCCTTGCTTTGTGGGCCTTCAACACGGAGAGTCATTGTTCGGCAACCGTCGAGAGATGATTTACCAAGCGCTGAGAAACATTCCCCTCTTTCTGGCGAGACGAGAATTGAAGAAGGAATTCAGTTCAAATTTCGAAGAGAGATTTGGAACGGTGAAGCGTGGGAAAAAGATCGTTCAATTTCTGATTCTTCTCTTGCAAGTGGTTTGAGAGAATTATGTCCTGCTGGCGAGGTATCTTTTCCAAGTTCTTCTCCAAATGAAACCCCTTTCAAGAATCCATTTTGGGCCGGAGCATTGTCTTATGATTTACTGCAAATGACCCAACCAATCCGTTTGCAAAACCTCCCAGAAAAAGATGACCTACTGTGCGTTTTATGGGAAGTTAATCGGTGCATTGTTCATCATAAAAATGAGAATAGACTTATTGTCATGTCAACGGATTCAGAATGGAAAATGAAATCAGAACATTGTTTGGAAGATGAACCACTTCGCAGTTTTTCACCCGAACTGACGTATGGAAGGAAACCGGTCTCCAATTGTACAGATGAAGAACATGAAAAAATTGTGAAAACAGTACAGGAAGCGATCGTTGATGGTCAATTGTATCAATTAAATTACGGACGTTCGTGGGAAGGTGAGATTAATTCAGAACCGTGGTATGTCTTTTCCCATTCTGTTGCATCAAATCCGGCACCGTACTCAGGCTTTCTGCACATGAAGGATGAGAGTTTTGCGCTCGTTTCAGCATCGCCAGAATCCTTGCTTTCAACAGAAGGGGGAGTGGTTACAACGGCTCCGATTAAGGGGACTGCGCCAAGAGGGGCATCGGAAGCTGAGGAGTTACTGTTACGAGAAGATATGATCTCTGATCGTAAGGAAAGAGCAGAACACCGCATGTTGGTTGATCTGATGCGGAACGATGTTGGACAAATCGCTTACCCGAATCAAGTCTGGGTAGAGCGATTTGATGTTGAGGCATATGCTGAAGTCCAGCACTTGGTATCAAGAATCAAAGGCAAATTAAAGGAAAACATTGACCTTTTTGACGCAATCGAAAATGTGTTCCCTGGGGGCTCAATCACTGGGTGTCCACGTACGGTAGTATGTGCGGCAATCGACGAATTGGAACAAAAACCACGTTCCTTCTGGACTGGATCGATGGGTTGGTTTAATCCATTAACCGGAGACTCCTCGTGGAACATCCTCATCCGAACGGCAGAACTTCACAAAAAAGGAAATGTTTGGAATTCGCGGGTGACGGCAGGAGGGGGAATTACGATTGCGTCAAATCCTAAGTCGGAAGTCGCAGAAGCAAAATGGAAGGCAAACGCCCTTTTGCGATCGTGCGGATGGCTTGAAGAGGTCGTTCAGTCCAACCCGGTGAAGCGTCTCGGAATCCATCCTCTCCCCCTTGAGAGCGAGAAAAAAACCCATCAAGTAAGTGCAACAATCAACACAAAGTCATTCAAGGAAAATGCAGTTCTCCTTGTTGACAATTTGGATTCATTTACTTACAACATTGCTCACAATGTATGTGGCTTAGGACACCATGTAAACATCATTTCGGGGCGACGTGAGACGCAGTACACAGCCCAACAACTTCTGGATGAATTGCAGCCTTCGCACGTCATCCTCGGACCTGGACCGGGATGGCCGACTGACAGTCGGCTGACAATGGAATTTGCTCAGCTGTCTCTCTCTGGCGATACACCGCCACTCCTCGGGATTTGCCTTGGGCACCAAGCAATCGGTGTGGCATCGGGGCTAAGCTTGGTTCCAAGCCCAATTGGGCCTGTGCATGGCACCCCTGTGAAATGCTTGCACAAAGGAGAGGCGTTGTTTGGGGGATTGGATGAAGTTTCAATGACACGATACAACTCTCTAACTCACCTTACTGCTGATGTCAGCGAGGAATCAAACCTGATCGTCGATGCAACTGACGATACAAAATCACTGGTTCTCGGGTTCCGTGCGAAAGAGAGACCCGTTTTTGGAGTTCAGTTCCATCCAGAATCGGTCGGAAGTCAATTCGGAGGGCGCATCCTTTCAAAATTCCTAGAGTATTGAGCGCATGGTTGAAATGACGGCAGTAATTGGATAGGGATGAGGGAAGAAGATGCCAATCTGTCGACTCTGCTCAGGAACCTACCCTCGTGAATCTTTCATTCATGGTAACGGTCCCAACACACAAGTGTGCTCACGATGTGGAGTTGAACATGGATTTGTCAGCAAAGAAGATGTTGCAAACTTCTACGATGACACATTGAAGTCGGCCCGTCTTAGTACGGTAACCCGACGTTATCGCCCCTTCCTGTACCTCACAGTCTTATGGGGTATCTATGTCACGACAATTCGCGGTGTAGATCCTTGGGGATGGTACATGCTGATTATGCTCACACTGCTCACCTTAGCCTCAATCGTTCTTTTCTTTACAAGTGCAGCAAGATACTCGAGCAATCTATCTCGCTTGACGCCTGATTATGACCGTCCGGAAGGTCACTGAATCTCATTTAGAATGGATTCGGAGGACATCACCATCCGATAACTCATGCTCTGCACCAACAATTCGTCGCGTCCTTCCGTCCACACCTTTGATGAATCCATCACCTAGGTCAGTATGGACTTTGTATGCCAACTGTTTGGCTTGAGTCCCATTTTGAACAACAAGTGCGTCAGGCAATACATTCCCATCACCATCCGTCCACTGACTTTCATCTTGAACGGGGTAAACAACAATTCTCTGAAGCTCATCGAAAAGAACTTGATCAAGTAGCTTGATTAGTCCAGTCCCCTCCAATTTCTCCACGCGTTCTGCTAACACAGACAGGCCTTTCACCTGAGCATCGTTCATCGTTTGACTGTCACAGAGTTCGAAAGAGGAATCTCCAGCAGTGTAGGTGATGAATCCTGCCTTCCCCGCTTGTCGGAGTGCAAGTTCAGTTTCAGCAGAACATGGCGTAAACGAGGGAAGTACGTTTCGGAGGTGATCCAATACGCCCTCTGGTGCAAGATCTGCTTTGTTCCCGGCCACAAAGATTGGGAAGAGGTGCTTACGAATTGATGATGCAAGCAGCGTCAACACGTCGTCTGACCAATCCCATGGAGATGTCATGTCAGAGTGCTGTTGAGCGAATGCATCGAAGGAACGCTGGCATATTGAATCCGTTGCCCCAAGACCAGAGAGTCGTTCTTGTAAGAACTGTATGAATCCTTTCACTCCTTCAGCTTGGATTCTGCGAGCACCCCTCGACCAGCCGTCCTTGACGAGACCCAAGAGCCAAGCGTCCAGTTCACTGGTCAGGAATTCGACTTCAGCAAGGGCTTGTTCAATGGCTTGCTCCTTTGTGGCTTTCACGCCAGTCGGGTTCCCTTCAATGTCCGTTGTCCCAGCAACATCGATGACCTGGATCAGCGCATCACACTCTGCAAGGTCGGAAAGGAATGCATTTCCACGACCTCGCCCTTGACTCGCACCGGGAACAAGTCCTGCAACATCGACCAGCATACAGGGTACGTAACGTTGGTGACCTTCACAGGAACCTGTGCGGGGTGAACATATGCTTCCCCCGCGTTCATCTGAAAACTGTGCCCGACCATCTTCCACGAGTCGTTTTCGCAAACCTCCACATGGGCATGGTTGGCGACTCGGAATGAACGAAAATCCAACATTGGGTTCTATGGTACAAAATGGATAGTTTGCAATATCGACAGGAATGAGCGTGGCCGCTGCAAAGAACGTGGATTTTCCCACATTTGGTTTCCCAACCAACCCAATACGCACGGAATTACCGCCTCGCCTCACTCTTCTTCGGTTGCACCTGTTCGGATTCGTGTAATTGCAATATCGAGCTCGGGGAGGTTCACTCGCCCGTCACCATCCAGGTCAACAAATTTCATCAGTTCTGAGATGTCCCACGGTGGAAGATCTGCAATCTCTGCCGCTCTTAGCGCTTGTTGAAGTTCATAGCCGTCGATGAGTCCTGAGTCATCAAGATCGATGGAGCGGAAGAATTCAAAGATGCTCATTTCCTTCTTTGCGAGATAATCCGATAGCATCTCCAATTCATTCTTCTCGACTGGGAACTCGTCGATTTCATCGTTATGCAATGTCGAGGAAACATCGATGATGGTCATTCCCCCGTCGTCTTCGACGTCTGCTCCAACAACAAGGATCGTATCGACACCGACGCCTCGCTGCAACAATTTGCGGATTGAAGATTCGCCTAATTGCATCGAATATCGAGAAATATCTGAGGTTGTTGATACGGATGTATCGACCTTCATTCCACCAACCGAAGTCCGAATGAGGTTGAGGAACAACAGAATGATACCAATTGATCCGATGTAAAACAAGACTGCTGCTGTTAAACTGAAGCCTCCGTCTGTCATGACGACCTCTTCGCTTCCTGAATCAAGGAGCGCTTTTTCAGTAAAGTCGCCCATCAGTTTTGCTACGGTTGATGTAACACCACCAAAAGCGATCATCATCGTCGACAACGATGCAGACGATGGTGAAGCGAGTTGTCTGTCTCCTGCGAGAGGATACGATTCAGCAACACAGGCAACAGCCATCAAACCTCCAACGGTCCACATGAAGCCAATGTCAACAGTTTCT
Organism: Euryarchaeota archaeon UBA124; assembly: GCA_002502215.1. Classification (GTDB taxonomy): domain Archaea; phylum Thermoplasmatota; class Poseidoniia; order Poseidoniales; family Poseidoniaceae; genus MGIIa-L2. The sequence continues at coordinate 3,420 of DAPT01000008.1, read as the reverse complement.
GCCATATCGTTGAGGGCTCCGAGGCCAATGAAAACGTCCAAGGAAGTGAAATATCCTCCAATTGCATACAAGGGAAAGAACACCATTGCAAGGGTTGCAGCCAATGCTCCTGGGCGTGAAACAACACCGGTAGCGTTGCCCAGTGAAGTCATCAAGATGTTCACGGACCCTGCAAGGATTGGTAAGAGTGCAAGCGTCATCAAAATGGCACCAAGGTTCTCGAGCAATATTCCCGCATCTGCCGAGGATAGCATGAACGGTGGGAGCGTAAAGAAGAGAAGAAGAAGACTTGCTTTCGTCATCGAATCAGACCAGATTGGACGGCTTGCAGCACGTGGAACAACATGGTAGGCAACTGCAAAAATCAAGGCAATAATTGTCCATGATTGGGACATGCGCTCGCCTAGCCAAACGGTCTGAGTGGAATTTGCCAGTTCCCCGAAGAATCTGAATTGGGATCCAAAAATAAACGATGCAAGCGCCATGAACAAGAACCAATTGCTCGCAGATACGACCTCGCTTTTTCGCTGAGATACGGTCAAGAGAACGTTAATCATAACAGCCATGACAATGAACGAACGCAGTGTGTGCATGAACAGATCTCGTATGAACGCCTCATTCGCTGCTGAAAGGTCGAACAAGAGCCCGAGAATGGTAGGAAGAATCAGCGATGATATGGTAAGCACAGAGAAAAGAATTGCAGTGAGGCTGGCGTTTGCTTCACTGGCAAGGCGGCCCGCTCCTGCACGGGCTGCTGCTACAAGTCCGCCACCGATGAGAATCGACATTAAGCCCGTCATCAAGGTAACATCAACAAATGTGTTGAGAGCGCTTCCGTCGTCGTACTCCCAGCCAATGCTCGCAAGTGAGTTCAACGCACTTGCATCATAGTCATGCCAGAGAGCGAGGAAGGTCCCAATGGCTGCGAATGTAAGCCAAATCATTCCAAAGTTCATCCAAGTTTTTGATCCGCTTCCTTTGTCATCGTTAAACAGATCAACAATACCAGCGGGAGCTTTGTTCAGTAAGAAGAGGCCGAATTGTCGCATGGGTTCAGCCATGTTTCCAATGCCGCGTTGGACATAGAATGTTGCGAAACCGACAACTGTAAAAAAGAAAATGAGGGGAATGAATACTGCGTACATCTAAGCCACCTCAGTCTGCGAGGACCTCTCCTGCGAGTGTCGACACAATTGCTCCGAGCCCAATGATGAAGCCAAGTAAGTAATACCAAATTCCTGAGCCGCCGAGATTTGACATCAAGGGCACAATATCTCCGACAACGGGAATATTGTCCCATCCGAAGATTGTACTAAACAGTCCAAACATCCCAATCGTAACGACTGAAAGCAATACAAGAATAATCCGGCTGGAGGATGGTTCTGCGGTTCCAATAACCGCATCGGGGAGTTCTGTGCTGTTCGACATAAGATGCCCTCACGTGCCCAAGATGGACATGCCTGCGACTCGAAGCGCGGTCATAAACATTCACCAAGGGCGCCATTGGACGGTAGGGTATCTTGTGCAGCCTAAGGTGAGCGAAGGATGTTGATGAGTGACCCCCGCCTTGGCATTGACGTGCCGAGTGGAACTGGAATCGAACGGTCGTTTGTCAACTCTTGATGCCAGCGTTTTTTGCACACACAATCAAGTCCGTGAAATTCCTCAAGCGAACCTGAGACTGCGTATCGCTCGATGGCGGCCACTACCTCTCCATCGCATTCACCACAGTTGTGCGAGCCGCGTATCTTTCCACCTGCAGTCGGATGGATAATAAGACGGGAAATTTGGTCCGAATCGCCGTTAACTCCGCCATTTGGGTGAACAATGTGATGACTCTTCTGAATGAGCTCTACCAAAGACCAAAGCCAAGGAGGGCGGTATTCTCTGTGACGGTGGAGACGGTCGATTACGGTCCCTCGTTGAATGTTCATCGGGTTAATTGAAATCTCATCGCTTTGTTCCGCCACTGCCTCAATCCAATTGACACAGTGGTCAAGTGCGTCAGCTTCACTCATAAATGGAGGTTTGAACATGAGATATGTTTTGACTCTGAGGTTGAATTGTTGAAGTCGTTCAACTGCTCGATCCCATGAGGCAGCCGAGAATCCTTTGTTCACGTGAAAACGAAGAACTTCATCGTCGTAGGCTTCAAGACCGATGGCAACGGTAAAGTTCGGGTTGATGGACGTAGCCCAAGCTAATTTTTCTTCAGTGATCTGTTCAGTTCGACTCTCAACGATCAATTCCTTTCCAAGTTCAAAACAATCTCTGAGAACGGTTTCTTGGAAATCGACAGGGATTTCCCGGTCTTCAAGCAAGGACCCAGACGTATAGACTTTTATCATGGCATGTCCATCAAAATTGTTGAACTTGTCTTTTGCAAATTGCCATTGTGCGTGTAGATCGTCGCTGCCTACATCATCCCGTGTATCGTTAAAATAACCACAAAACGTACAGCCAGATGACCACCACCAATGGCATCCTTTCGTACGGAGTATAACGGTGACAGCCGAGCAGGGTTCTCCATCGGTTGTCATCTCTGGGGTTGAATAAACAGTCGCTGGAAACGATGCGTCCCAAGATTGTTGGCGCTCCTTTGCCCAAGGCGTATTTGCCGGAGCTTTCACGAGATCGTGAATCTTAAGGCTCTTGGAATCATCTCCCAAGATTGTGAGTCCCTTCTTCAATCCCATAGCATCACCCAACTTATTCCTCTTCAAGAATTCTTTTGAAAATGATGTCTGAGCCAGCCTTGATAAATTGACCCTTCGGAAATTTTGGATCTTGTGCGTCTGCTGAGATTACTTGTGGCTCATAGTGTGCAGCAGGGACACGAACGTCGACCCTGCTGCCAAGCCGAATCATCCCGTACCGTTCACCTCGCCTGAGTGTATCGCCAATCCCCTTCCACGGGATGATTGTTCGAGCAAGTGCACCTGAAATTTGCATCACTTCAACACGCTTTCCGTCTTCTGACTCAAAGATGGTCCGGACACGCTCATTGTATTCGCTCTCTTTCCGAAAGGCAGGAGCAAATGGCCCGCGTCGCCGACCTTTTCCTGTTCGATGCTCCATGGCGATGATGGTCGATGCAAACGGTGCTCGATTTACATGGACGTCGAGTGGAGACATAAATATCGCAACTCGCCAAACATCTGTATCCCGGGGTTCTTTTTCTACGGCGACGAAGCGCTGCTCGGTTTCAAAGGAAAGTGGGTCATTGCACGGTTCTGGGTACCAATCGCCTGTGAACGCATCTTGCTCAATGGATTCTTTTTCTCGTTCGATTTTTGATGGCCGGCGTCCATTTGCTCTTTCTCGGCGAACAAACATCACACGGCCATCGGCTGGTGACACAAGCACGCCTGAATCCTTTGGAATTGGACGGTCTGGATCTCTCCAAAAATTGGCAAAAAA
>DAPT01000027.1 GCA_002502215.1 Euryarchaeota archaeon UBA124 | reverse complement strand
TTTGACAAGATCCATTCCATTGGACTCTGAGGCATCAGCCCAACCATCTCCATCCTTGTCTTCACATCCGTGCGATGGTAATTCGGTGTTCTGTTGCGGATTTTGTGGATCTGGCAACCACGCTCGTGTCGAGTTTCCATTCTTTGTTGGGCACTTGTCTGGATTTGTTCCCAGAGCGTTGTCGCCGTAACCATCTCCATCACCATCAACCCACTGAGTCCCATCGGTTGGCAACGCATCCGCACCTTGGACCGAGGTCCAGTTTTCATCTGGATCCGAAAATCCATCCAGATCGCTGTCCGGGCAGCCATAACGATCTTCCGTTGAGAAACCATTGATGTTTGGACATCCATCCGGTGTGGTTCCGGCTGGATTGTCGCCGTAGCCGTCTCGATCGGTATCGGACCATTGTGAGGCATCCAACGGGTAAGCATCGCCGTCAATCCCATCGCTGTTGTCACCATAGCCGTCCCCATCCGAATCAATCGTCTGATCGCCGTTGGAAGGGAACATGTCTGCGTTATCACCAACACCATCACCGTCCGAATCAACGGATTCGTTGACGGAATTTGGGAATTCATCTGTGTTGTCTCCAACGCCGTCACCATCGGTATCACTCGTTTCGCTCGCGTCGCTTGGGAATGCATCAAGTGCATCTGTTACGCCATCACCATCGCTGTCGATGTCGAAGAGATGAACGCGTGTTGTGGATGAGAATCCAGAGACGATGTAGATTTCACCGTTGTTTCCTTTGAGAGAACCAAGGACCTTTCCGCTTGTGTCGTACATGCTGCCTTCGGTAAAGGTGGTCGTGTCAACTTCGATGATTTCACCGGACTGCGTCCCGACATGGTACGTCGCAAAATCCATCTGTTTCAAGTAGACGATTTGCGGGTTTGAGGAGATTGAGAGGACATCATAGGAATAATCGCTCAGGTTGTAACGATAGAGCTCCCCGCCGGCCGTACCAACGAGAAGACGCCCGTCCGAATCCATCTCAAGAACGTTGACTGCAGAAGTCATTTCAGTGAGTTGTTGCAACAAAGTTCCACTGTTTGAGGTAATTTTTACACGTGAGTCGAAGCCACCTGTCAACACATCTCCGGTAGGTGTGATGAGCATCGTCTTCATTCCGCCGGTATGTGCGTCCGTGGTGACACCAGAGGGGAAGCCGCCCGACCACTCTTCTGCTCGTCGTTGTCCAGCAAAGTAACCAACCCAAGTGTCTCCGTCATTGTCCCAATCAACTGCATCGACGGGATTGCTTGTGTTGATGTATTGAGTTATGATTTGTTGGGCCAACTGAACGATGACGACACCTGAATTGTGTGCGACTGCCAGGAGATTTTCTCCAGCATCGATGGTCCCAGAATTCGCCGTTATGTTCAGGTCCAAACTCCAAACCTCTGAGTGTGCACCTGCTTCAAAGGAGTTAACACTCAACATTCCGCTACCGGTTACCATCAGAATTTTTCCATCACTCATTTGTTCCCAAGCAACGACCTTATCACTGATTGAATCGGTTTGCCCAGCATCGATGAGATTCGCAGATACGGGTACCATCGGAAGAAGCAGATGGGTAAGGAGCAAGCACAAAACGATGCTAGCCGTGGTTCGCATGTACCACCGAGGCTGTATTGAATTATCAAACAGACGCATGATTGTCCAATCAAGAATCATCAGAAGAGGGCTTCTCTCCCTTGCTTGAACTTGGGGGTGGGCCACGCTGTTTCTTTGGAATCATCTTAGGGCGAACCGGAGTAATGGTCGCTGTTTTCGCCTCCTTCTGTTTCGTTGAGAGCGGTGTTAATCGCTGCACAGGACGGAGCATTGCAGTTCCTGAAGCGTCCTTCTCCTCGGTCGTTTCCTTTTGGACGACGTTTAATGGAGTTAATGTTCCTTGAACGGGTCGAAGTGTTGTGGTATCGGTCTCTGCCTCAACAACATCAGCTACAACCTCTTCCATACCATCTTGGATTTCATCAAGATCCCGCTTGGAAATGATGGCTTCATCATCGTTGGTACCGTATTGACCATCATCACCAGGTTTGATGCTTACCTCGACTGCTCCGACTGGAACAATAATCTCCTCAGCCGGCAACTCCTGTGTGGGTTGAACAACCGGAGGTTGTGGTTGAATTGGCATTCGAACCTGACGCTCGATTGGCTTGGGTAGACCTGCAGACGATTGAGCCGACCCAATAGGGGCTTTCACTGGACGAAGCATGGGTGCTTGACCGAGTGGCTTTGCACCACCCATAGGTGCACGCATTCCACCCAATCCCGGACTCTGGGCGTCCTGGATACCAAGGGATCGACTCATACCGCTCATGGCCGGAGCACGGGCGCCGAGTGTGGATGGGTCTTGGCCCATCGGCATTGATGCTGGTGCTTGACCAGAGATGGATTGCATCCACTTCTGACGTTTTTCTGCACGTGTATCGGTTTGTTGAAGATCTGCAAATTCTTGCTCTCGGCTTTGCAATTCGGCCTCTGAATTGTCAATTTCACCTTGAATTTGCGATGTGATTGAATCTCGCATCTTGGTTTCTGCCATCTCACGGAAGGAATCCATTTTCTCTGAAAGGCTGTTGAGACGGTCACGAACTTCTGCACGCTTGAGTCCAAGTTGTGCTTCAATTTCAGCGCGTATGGAAGCCTCCCGCTTTCGAACATCAATGAGTGCTTTGTTCCGCATAATTTCCTCGCGCTTGTCGAGTTGGCGTTCAAGTTGGACTGCAATTTCTTCTTGCTTTCGGGTTCGGAACGCAGCAAGACGTTCCTCCATATCGACTTCAAGTTCAAGAGCGGTCTCATCTTTGAGGAGGTCGAGATCGGTTTCAAAGGTAAGACGCTCGTTGCGAAGTTGTGCATCTAGCTCTGCCATAATGGCTTTGCGCGCTGCTGTTTCTCGCGATTGGAATTCGATCTCTAGGCGTTCGGCCCAGTCCGTACGCTTCGCCTCGTATTGTTCTTCGAGTTGGCCACGAAGTTCGGTTTCTCGCTCAAATCGGAATCGAGCAAGACGATTTTGAATCTCTGCTTCTCGAGTGTTTCGATACGATGTGAATTCTTCATCTGAACGTCGTGCTAGTTCTGCCTCAAGTTCGGTCTTGAGAACCTTGGAAATGTCGTCTACTGCCTTTGAGAATGTAATGTCATACTTCTCCTTGAGTCGTCCTTTTCGCTCACTCAATCGCTCGGAATGAGAGGCTTCGATTTGTTTCTGGATTTCAACGCGTAGTTCGTCTCGACGTCGGGCGATTGCAAGTTCAACATCCTCTCGCATTCGTTCCTCAAGATTATCGGTTTCCTGACGCAGTTGGAGTTCGAGTTCATGCTGCAATTGCTGTGCTATGTCTTCCTCAAGGCGGAGACTTCGGCGGTCGTATTCCGCACGCAATCGGGCCTCACGATTTTGTAGACGGTTGCGGAGTTGTTGTTCGAGGCGGGTACGGATTCCACGACGGAGTTGCTCTTCTCGTTCAGCAAGTCGTGCATTATGTCCTTCCTCGAGGGTTTCAATTTCCTTGTTTTCCATCTCAACAAAGCGGGATTCCATTTCTTTTTCGATGTCGCCCTCCAATTGGCGAATCTTTTGTTGAAGCCGTTGATTGTATTCGAGAGAAAGACGCTCCTTTTGCAATGCAAGGCGGCGTCGATGTTCATCTTGAAGTTGAACCTCAATGGACTTCTTTATGGTGTCTTTGTGTTCCTCAAGACGACGATCGTGTTCGTGCTCAAGTTGATTTTGAAGATTGGAGATTTCCCGACTCAAACGAAGATCAAGTTGTTCACGCATTCGCGTCTCTTCGGTTGCAAGGGAGGAGCGTTCCATCTCTGCAAGTTCTACTTCCATTTCCGAGCGCATCTCTTTTTCCAATGCATCGAGTGTAAGTTCGTGTTGAACAGCAAGATCGTTTGCGATGGCATCTTGCATGGCTGCGACTCGCTCGGATATCGCTTGTTGGCGAAGACGTCGCTCACGACGAATGTCTGCTCGCATCCGCTCTTCCTCACGGAAGCGTGCGCTGGTGAGGAGTGCTTGGTCGGTGGATACAGTTGGGGCGGAAGTGAACTGACTTCGAAGTGCTGCAAGGCTGAGCCTGTCAGCGTTTGCACGCTTCTTTCGAGCAGCGTCCAAAGCATCATCTTGCCTGCTATCGCTAGCACTCATAGCATCCCATCCGTTGGTCTATCGACCTTTCTTCCTACATAAGGTGCGCGACGTTCACGATGACAAAAAGTGCGATTTGGGAAGGGAACTTTGGTGAGCAATCGGGCTTCTTGGTACCTGCCCATGGCAATTCAGAAACTGACCTTGAACGTTGTTGAACAAGCGGGACAATCAATCATACGTTGTCCAGGTCGTTGTATCATTCGCAAACCTCGATGACATGAGGGGCATTCAATTTCAACGCGAACGACTTTTGCTGTTAGTGTGAACTGGGCTTCGCATCCACCGCAGCGCAACTCTGCGGGGCGGTGATCGACACCAGCGATAAGCACCTTTGAGCAAGATGGACAGGAGATGCGTTCATTCATCCACTTCGTCCGGGTGGGCTCGTGATCGGTTCGTACATGCGCACCGCACAACACGCATTCAATATCGCCAAGACCTGAAGGGAGCAAACCATTGCATTTTGGACAAGAGAGTGATGGTGGAGCAATTCTCGACTCAACCGTTAATTCTTCGTCCATGATGTTCCATCCTGTCTTTGATTTTGGATTGTTCGGCTACCAAACAGCGAATTTACTCATTCGTCGCTTTCTCTCTTCGTCCCCACAAGGATTAGTTTTCCAGGAAGAAAGTTCCAAGGCAAGTCCAACGGGATTTTGTATTCTTGGGCAAGTTTCTGGACAAGTTGCTTTGCTCCAACTTGGCCTCGGGAATCGATAAGATCAATGGAATGGACGTGCGTAAGTTTGGACAACGCATCCAGTGGGGATGCTGCACCGGATGCTGCACCATCGCCACCCATTGATGGGAGCGGGACTTGCTTGATGACCCTCCACCATCGTGCTCGCCCAACGTCACGATGATTTTCGATAAGTCCAACCTTAACCAAACGTTTGAGGTGATGGTAAAGGTTGTAGCGATCAACCTCGAGTGCTTCTTGAAGTTGAACCGTACTCATTTCGTCACGTTGTGAAAGTGTTTGGTACGCACCTTGCCGTGTTGGGTGGGTCAATGCTGCAACCAACGGGTCTGTCCTCACTCTGCTCATCGGCTCACCGGTTGGGACTCAACCTTGCTTAGGTTTGAAGATATCCGTTCAACCTCGCATTTCAACGAGTTGTTTTCGACCTGTATCGAAGGCAACCAACACCGCTTCCCACATAGCGGAGAAGGTCTTTTTGACCAACGCTAGGGTGCCTGTCCCCTCTGCTAATCGTGCTCCGTTGAGGATTACAAGAATCACTGAGACCTCATGAACCAGCACACCAACCCAGAGGGCATCATAGAACCCATTGACGACCGCATAGACCAATGTGATTGTAACGAGGATGGAAAAGGAGAGGTTTTGTCGGAAATTCCGCTCGGTTCGGCGTGCTAATTTGAGTAAATCCGTCAGCATTCGTGGGTCATCGCCAGGAATCATGACATCAGCAGCTTCAATGTTCACCGATTCGCCTGAACCAACTGCAACACCGACATCGGCCACTGCGAGAGCAGCAGCATCGTTGAATCCATCGCCAACCATCATCGTCACAGCAATATCAGAACGGCTACGAACAACATTGACTTTGTCTTCTGGTGATTGATTACCGAATGCATCTGACTTCGGAAGGCCAACGGAGGATGCGAAACGATCAACTGCACCTTGCTGATCACCCGAAAGAATCTGAACGTGAATTCCCATTTTGTGGAGTTCAGGAATCAATTCGTCTGCGCCTTGGCGAGTGTCATCGTGAACAAACGTAAACAGTGCAACACATCGACCAGCCTTGGTCAAAACCGATGCACCGTGCCCTAAAGATTCTGCCAGTTCGACCTCTTTTTGCAATTCTGGAGGAATGGTTATTCCATGTTCGAAAAGTGCATTGGGTCGCAACATGAGCAATTCTTCTTTGTTTCTCATCGCCTTAATTCCAGCGTTAACGTCTTGAATCTTCTTCACTTCTGAAGGTTGAATGTTTTCATTTTCTGCAAATTCTCGGAGCGCTTCAGCATAAGGGTGAGAGGAACGGGCTTCAATTCCTGCTGCCAACGCAACTGAAGCATCACGTCGTCGGCCCTTTGCCATCACTACCTTACCAACGGTTGGCTTTCCTGAAGTGAGCGTTCCTGTCTTATCGAGGAAAACGTGGTTGACTCTTGCCAAACGTTCGAGAACGTCTCCTCCACGAGCAATCGCCCCCATGTGTGCTGAGTTGGCCAATGCTGCTGCATGCGGTACTGGAGCTGCGAGCAACAGAGCACATGGGCAGGATACAACCCACAGCAACAAGACAATTTTCCAATTTTCCGGGAAGAGGAACCAATAAACAAACAGTGCCCCAAAAATGACGATTGGAACCCAGATTGCGGTAAATCGTTCGATGGACGCTTGCAGACGAGGAGGTTCATCTCGATAGGTGTGGACCGTTTCAATCAACTCGAAGAGTTGCGTATTTTCACCAACCGCCTCGACTTCAAGCACAACTGGACCTCTCGAGAGGACAAGACCTGCCTGTACAAATTCTCCCTCTTCGATGTCAACCGGCACAGATTCTCCCGTCAAAGGAGCCCTGTTGAGCGCCCCAGTACCTTCTACGACGCGCCCATCGGCTGGAACCAATTCACCGCTTCGCACCTCAATAAAATCGCCTTTCCTAAGCAAATCGATTGGGATTTTTTGTGGCTCTGTGTTTGTATGAAGTGGCTTCGAAGGGTTCGCCTGAGGTGCGATTGAAAAGGATTCGAACGAAATGTTGGTTGGCGTAAAACCTGGAGTGTAAC
>DAPT01000036.1 GCA_002502215.1 Euryarchaeota archaeon UBA124 | reverse complement strand
AATCAACATCGATTCTTGTTGGTGATGGTTTATTCCGTGTCGTAAAAACAACACTGCATCAAGATGGAGTGCCACGTATCGATGTCCAGTTGGTCATGGACGCTGAAGTAACCAGCTTTCAGCACATCATCGAAAAGCCAAGCCTAATCGAGATGGGGGTGCCCGCCGGTTTTGCAGTGCTCGGGCTTGTTCTGATGATGATTCAGAGTCTAAGCTCTATGTTTGTGGGACTTTCTTTGTTATTGATTGGGGTTAAATTCCTCCCAACAAAGCTCGAACAGCACAAACTTATTTTCTCATCATGTGGGAATTCACACGAGGTAACGCTTCACACATTCGGGGCATTCATGCCAAGTTTTCGCGCCAGTATGGCGCTTGTCGGTCCTGCAATGGCTGATTACATGAAACAGGGCGTTCTTGATGCATCGGATGTGAACGATCTTCACGCCCAACTACGCACACCACCCGTTCAACCAACCAATGAACAACAATTACCACAACTACCAATGCCAGTAACGCCTACAGAAATTCTTCCTGTGCAAGAAAGTGTGGAACCAGCCCAAATCACGGGTGAAGCCCCTGAAGTTATGGAATCAACACCCGATGAGCCTGTACAAACAGCACCACCTCCTGCAGGGCCACCGGTCATGATACCGTCGCCTCCGCAACCAATACCGGCCCCGCTACCGCCTCCAATATCTCCGCCGGTTGCACCTCCAATCGTTGCCCCACCCGTAGCTGTGGCTCCACCAATACCGATTCCAATACCGCCGCCTCTTGCACCAATGCCATCACCCCCTTCCGGACTTAATCAGCCGGTTCCTCTCGACATGCCAATGCCCGAAGCACCGAGGGTTGCTGTCCAAGCGACACCGGATGAGGAGCCATTAATCACCCAAGAAGAGCAAGATGCATTGTTGGATGAGTTGGCCTGATTAATTAATCCCGCCTGCTGCTGGTAATGCCATCGATTGAATCAGTCGTTCTGTATGGTGGTGCAATTCCTCCATGTTCGTACTTTCAGGAAGTGGTTCAAGATCTGCTTGAAGTGGTACCCGAACGCCCGGACCTGGCGTTCTGTTCAATGCCATACCCAATCGTGCGGCATCCTCGAAGAAGTCGCCGGATGCTCCCATATGGCGGGCTTCGAGTCGCATTCTGACCCATTGAGTGTACTTTGGTAATGCATCGCCAATGGAATCAATCATTTTTGATCGGTTTGAATCATTTGAATCGTTTTGTGGAAGCAGTCTCAATACCAAGCGTAGCAAACGATCCACGCGAATGTCGCGCGGTTCCACTCCTACGTGAGATGCGAGTGCTCTTCGAAGGTTCGATACGTCACCTGAACCTGCAAGAGCATTGGCTTCTGTCGTTAATCCAAGAACATGAAGGAGGTGTTCATACGATGAGACATCAATCTCCCGTGTAGGAATCTTCAGTGGTTTTGCTTGTTCTTTTGGTTTGACAGGCGCAGCTGATTTGATTTCCTCGAGTGTTGTTTCCTTTGGGGTTTTAGTTGAGGGGTGTATGATTTCAGTTGTCTCGACGACATTCACATCATCATCGCCCACAGTGGTCGGTTCAGAGTGTTCGTCCATCGCCTCTAACATTGCTTCATGTGCTTCTTCAAGCGTTGAGTTTGGTTGAACCTTCGCAGGGATTTTCTGAATCACCGATTGTTCCCGCGGAAGAAGAACGGGGCGCTGTTCGGGTAACCAAGCGCTGTATGTGTAGTCCTCGTCCTCGATATCTCGTTCAGCCAAATGACGGATGAGTGCAGGGATTTGTTGTTCGATGCGGACCAATTCCAACGGATTACGAATCTGATTTGATACAGCATCCGCCCGTCCCACATCTCGGCGCCAATCAAGCGCTCCAATTCGTCGCTGAATTGGACCAATACGAGACACTGCCTCCATTGATTGGCCGAATTGGTTGAAGAAGGATCCTGGTTCTTTTTCTTGGAGGTGAAGGAGTTCAGTGATGTTCCAGCCGCGACTTTCAAGCCGCAGAAGCTCCGCATTGGTTCTAGATATCGCATTTGAAATCGTGTTGTTTGAAATCTTACCACGAGACTGATGTTCAATTGATGCCAATGCGATCTCGAAAGAGTGTAAGTCAGAGAATGTCGCTCCAGATTTCGCTTTTCCTTCGCGCACTGCCTGCTCCCATTCACTTTGCAGCAAACGGCGATGGCGTGTGTTACGGAGTGTTTTCTTCTCAAGCCATTGTTGCATCTCGTCAAGAAGATCAACCTCTAAATCCATTGTCCGTAAAATTGATGCTCTCTGCTCCACATCTTCTTCTCCACCAAGCGATGTATCGATTCTAAGCATGTTCTCAAGTAGGTCGTTCGCACGTTGATATGCTGGGAGTTTTTGATTCAACTCTAATAAACCTTGACGCGGGTCTTGGGTAATTTTGTACCTCCATATATCCATATCAAATCCGAGTTGTTCCCATCGCTCGATCAACGATGCCCCCTGGAGTTCTTTCTCTGTCCATTGCTGTTCCAAAGATTCAATTTTGTCGAGGAAGGCGTCTGTATGCTCAAGTCTGCCTGCAAGTTGGTCGATTGAGGCATCAGCATAATCCCATAGTTTGGATATTTCTTTCCAACGTTCATACGCTCCTGCGTGTCGATGGTATTGTTGTTCAATTTCTGGTAGAAGATGTTCCCACTCAAGCAATTCTTCAGGAAGTATTCTCAGCCGTTCATGGTAAGAGAATCCTTCTGTATACCATTTGTGAATCAGAGCATTCATTTCCTCCAAACGTGTTTCCAAATGTTCTGATACCGTCTCCACATTTTTTTGTAGAGTTGAAATTTCAACCGACGGGGTTTCAATGAATTCAGCAACCCTCTTCATGAACGTATCAGCTAAGATGGGGTCGTATGGAAGAATTGATGATTGAATATCAAGTTCCAATAAGTCAATCTGATTTGAGTAGGTTTGCATTTCCTCAACTTTGTCAAATTGATCGATGATCTTCAATGAAGAAAATTCAATCGTGTAGCCTTTGGCCTGAAGTTGATGAACGGCTTTTTCCAACAACGTTCGTTGACGTCCCTCATCATCAACAAGCAGCGCAAGTTCTGAGAGAATGCGTGGGTAATTTGCAGATTCGGAGAGAAGGGGTAAAAGTAAATCCAATGATGTCCAACTCGATTCGTCAAGCTTCGCGCACCGTTCGATAATATCCCAATATTGAGAAAGGACATCCTCGTTTTCAGACCATACTTGATACCAGCGGAAGTAACCTGGCGCCCATGGTGCATTGGTAGCAGCCCATTGCAGGAACCGAGACTCAACCGTTTCAACATTGAATGGATTTGCCAAATCCTGATTCATTTCTTGGATCTCGGTTGAGCTCAAAAAAGGTTGAATTCGTTTTCTCAGAAGAAGCGCCAATGAGACCTTGGCTTGAATCTGCTCCAACTCAGAGGCGCTGAGCGCATCGAGTTCGATATCAATGGCGTCGACATCGAATCCGAGATTCTCCAAATTTTGAATTTGGGGAGGGGGCATTCCGTCACCTTCAGAGACGTCATCTGTTACCATGCCTACTCCTCAAGTGTTGGACATCATGGCATAGGATTTCAATGTGAGCCGTAAATTCAGCAGTTTTATCCAATATTGTGGGGGTTCGGTTCTCTCCAAAGGGTTCGAAAACAAGGGTTAGGGCCTTCGTGAAGACCGCAGAACATAAAGGCACATGAACAACTAAACTGCTAATGGAGCCAATTACCTTCCTTCTTGTTGGACTATCGGTTGGGGCTGCGAGCGCCCTTGCATGGAACCTTTACCATGCAAGAAACGCACTTCAGCGAGTCTCAGACCGTACTCTTGTACTTTCGGAATCCCAAGGAGCACACGCCAAACAAACAACAGATGCATTGGTGGTCCTACAGAAAAAAATTGACCATTATGACTCGTTACTGGGTGCGATTCGAGCAACGAAACCCAACGTAGACCATGGAATTCGAGCCCACCAAGCAATTGCTGCATTGGAAGGTGGTGATGTATCCACGGCGACTGCGATTGACGCCATTGATGCAGTTTGTTCCTCGGTCCCGCTGCAGGACATCGATTTACAATTATCGTCAATGCAGTTTGAAATGGCTTCTCGGCTTTTTGGAGTCCTCAATAAGCATGGGATGACCGTGTTAAGTCTCGGGCTAAGTGGTAGACAATCGCTGCAGGTAGGATTGTGTGCACTTTATCTTCAAGACCTCGTTTGGGCGGAGGATGCGTTTGGTTCTGCGCATCAGTCGTTGCCTGGTAACGATGTCGTGCTGAAGGGATTGGAGAAGGTTGCAATTCTCAAAGGCGATGGTATTCTACGATTGCATTGGCTCGAGTCTCAACTTCATCTTGATCCTGACAACCCTGAATTATTGCGTACACACGCGCACATTCTCGTTCAGCAGGGCGATGAGAACGCAGAGAAGGATGTGAGGAGATTGGAGGCTTTGGGCTTGGATACACCTGCAGATCGTTCTCTTCTTGCCGGGCTCCGTCATCGCGCAGGGTCTGCGAACGAGGCTATTGATGCAATAGAACAAGCGTTGGCCGAGGACAACACCAAATCCGAGTACTGGCTCCAATACGCAGAGTTACTCCATGAAGCAGAGGAGAGTGAACGTGCACTCGAAGCTGTGGACCAATGCCTCAATTTGGATCGCCAGATAGGAGATGCATGGGCATTACGTGCCATTTTACTAAGCGTCAAACAAGGTCGCGAAAAAGAGGCTCTAAAGGCAGCAACACACGCTGTTGCATTGGATTGTGGTGGAGCTAAACTCATTGTGCTAAAGGCGGATCTTCTTGCTGAAACCGGAGACCTAATGGCTGCTGAGACATGCTTGGAGAAGGCGATTGATGACTTCCCTATGGACGCTGAATTGCGTAGCATTGTTGCATCACGTCGGCTCTCAGAAGGAAGGATTGAGGTAGCTCAAGCACTACTCGATGGTACACCTTCAACCATTGATCATCCAGAGCTTCACATTGTCGAGGGGCGATTGCATCTAGCTCGGGCAGATCGTCAACGAGATGGAACGGGTGAAACCGATCAACTTCTCTTGGGTTCGGCGGTTAAGTCCTTCGAAGCGGCTCTTCAACTCAATCGTGAAACGGGTGTGGCTTGGCTCGGCCTAGCCAGAACTCAACGACTTCTAAAGAACCTCGATGATGCGGGTAATTCGTTGGACAGAGCCCGCCGATTGTTGGGAGATACCGATTCATCATGTTCCATTGAAGCGGCGATGCTAGCCATTGACTTGAACGACATTCATGCAGCGACGCGTTACATCGATGCTGCTGAAATTCAAGGTAGTGGTCCAACAATTGCCTATGTTCGGGGGAACGTCGCGATAAAGTCTGGCGATCCTGAACGTGCGATTGCGATGTACACAGACACACTTAATGAAAAGCCAAAGCACATCCGAGCCCGACTCAATCGCATCAATTGCTATCTTGCATTGGACATGGCTGTTGAAGCGAAAGAGGATGCAAACATCCTACTCTCATTGGCACCTGAACTCACTGTAGCTGTCTTTGCCCGGGCAGATGCGCAATCACGCCTTGCTGAATGGGAAGAAGCAAAGGAAGGTTTCTTGGCTGTTCTTGAGCAGGCCCCCCATCACTATCAGGCGTTGACAAAACTCGGTGCATGCTACCTTGCACTCGACCGCCCCGAGAGGGCCGAGGGTCCAATCAATGAAGCATTGCGTCTTGCACCAGATCATGGCGATGCGTGGCACCAACGTGGAATGTTGTACGCTGCTTGGGAAAAGTATGAGGCTGCACTTAGCGACTTTGAAGCAGCGATTCGAGCGGATGGAAACAACATCCATGCTCGTGTCCAAGCCGCTGCGATTCATCATGCAAGCAACAACGTCGAACAGGCCTCTGCTGGATGGAGAGGGGTTCTTGCTCTTGAGCCAGATCACCCCCTTGCTAGGCAACGGTTGCAACAGTGTGAGCAGCAGCTCGCAAGCATCTGACTAGAAGCGAACACCTATGAATAATGTTGACAAGGCCAAACTATGTCCCTAAACATTGGTGATGTTGCCCCGGAATTTAAGCTGAAGAATGCAAATGATTCGGATGGAGGTACCTCCTCTTTGTCCGCATCAATGCTCGAGAATGGATGTGTTGTTGTCTTTGAATGCAATCATTGTCCTTACGTCATAGCGAGTATTGATCGAATGAACAACATGGCAGAACATTGCAAAGTCAATGCAATCGGTTTTGTTGGAATTAATTCAAATGATCCTGATAATTACCCAGCGGATTCTTTTGAAAACATGCAGAAAAGAGCTGGAAAGGGGATGCCTTATCCATATCTCCACGATGATTCTCAACAAGTTGCAACCTTGTGGGGAGCACAAAGAACACCAGAATTCTTCTTGATGAACGGGGAAGGTGTTGTCATTTACCGTGGTCGTATGGACGACAGCCCACGTGATCCTACTGCGGCAACGACGAGTGAGCTGAAGGATGCTATTGATGCAATGCTTGCTGGTTCAACTCCTCCCGTTCAGTTCACAGATTCCATTGGCTGTTCAGTCAAGTGGAAGTGATGATCTGTCCGGATGCATTCGCCAATGCGACTGGGATGAAAACGACGTCTGTCGAAGTTGTGGAACGGACTATTCTCCGCCAAAAAAAATCAGACCGTTTCATCTAGCCTTTCCCGTTGATGATTTAGAAAAGGCCAAACAGTTCTATGTTGATGTCCTCGGATGCACAACAGGACGAGAGAAAGAAACGTCGTGTGTGTTCAAGTTCTTCGGGCATCAAATCGTAGCGCATTTGGTTCCGCAGATGCCCAATATGTCAACAACTCCTGTTGATGGAAAGGATGTTCCTGCAATGCATTTTGGAATTGTCATGGAATGGGATGATTGGCACCAATTAAAGGATAAACTCAAGAAAGACGGTGTTGAATTTGTTATAGGCCCTTACACTCGGTATGAGGATTTACCTGGATCGCAGGCGACGATGTTCATCGTTGACCCATCTGGTAATCATCTTGAATTCAAATCGTTCAAGGATGATGGTGCAATCTTCGACAGCACTTGGTAAAGCCGTCAGTTATTGGAAGAGCGTTGAAGTTTTAGTGCTCCAACCACCGAAAGGATTGATGACAGCATGGCAATCCAAGTTCCAAGACCAAACATTGCCCATCCTTCAGTTCGCTCGGTACGAACGTGAACCATACTACGAAAGAAAACGGAATCATGATGCCTGTGATGAACATCAATGAATGTGATTGTTTGTTTGAGAAGATTTCGAGTGGAAATATACCAAAACTATAGTGCACAATTTAACTCAATACTCTCTTTATCATGCAAACACAAGTGATGAGAATTTGGAATTCAATACCGAAAGAAAATCGGTAGTGATGAAAAATGGAAATTGGAAAACTAAAAATGAATGAAAAAGCGGTTAGCC
The DNA here is from genome assembly GCA_002502215.1 of Euryarchaeota archaeon UBA124. Taxonomy (GTDB): domain Archaea; phylum Thermoplasmatota; class Poseidoniia; order Poseidoniales; family Poseidoniaceae; genus MGIIa-L2. The sequence goes on along the minus strand of DAPT01000036.1, from coordinate 5 downwards.
CGGTT
>DAPT01000026.1:25606-25774 GCA_002502215.1 Euryarchaeota archaeon UBA124 | reverse complement strand
GTCGGAATTATCTCCAACTCCATCGTTGTCTGAGTCACTGGATTCTGTAGCGTCCAGTGGAAAGACGTCTTCACCGTCGAGAACACCATCATCATCCGAATCAGGATCCAAGCGATCGGTTCCCATTGATGACTCATCAAGATCGTAGAGGCCATCCGCATCATCATC
>DAPT01000026.1:13067-25284 GCA_002502215.1 Euryarchaeota archaeon UBA124 | reverse complement strand
CATCATCATCTGTATCAGCATTATCACCAACACCATCACCATCAGTGTCCATCGTTTCAGATGCATCCAGAGGCATTGCATCTTCGAAGTCATTCACATCATCATCGTCTGTATCTGCATCGTATGGGTCGGTGCCGAGCAAAGCTTCCTCCGTATCCAGCAGGCCGTCATTGTCGTCATCGGTATCGGCATTGTCACCAATCATGTCGTCATCAAAATCGCTGGATTCAGTGGCATCATTCGGGAAGACGTCGGCATTGTCTCCTACCATATCGCCGTCACTGTCCATCGTTTCGGCAGGATCGTTCGGGAATGCGTCAGCGTTGTCGCCAACATTGTCCCCATCCGAATCGGTTGTTTCAGAAGCATCGTTCGGGAACGCGTCGGCATTGTCACCAACGCCATCAAGGTCAGAGTCTGCAGTCTCTGATGCATCGTTCGGGAACGCATCGGCATTGTCGCCAACTCCGTCGCTGTCCGAATCCATCGTTTCCGTTGCATCGTTGGGGAAAGCATCCGCATTGTCGCCAACTCCGTCGCTGTCCGAATCTGCTGTTTCCGATGCGTCGTTCGGGAACGCATCTGCATTGTCACCGACACCATCGAGGTCGGAGTCTACAGTTTCAGTTGGGTCATTCGGAAAAGCATCTGCATTGTCGCCAACACCATCTCCGTCTGAATCCGCCCATTCATTGGCGTCGTTTGGGAACGCGTCTGCATTGTTGCCCGATGCGTTGTCACCGTACCCATCTCCGTCGCTGTCCGTTGTCTGTGTGTTGTCGTCATCGAAGGCGTCAGCGTTGTCGCCAACACCGTCATTATCGGTATCCGCCCACTCATTTTCATCGTTCGGGAACGCATCTGATTGATCTCCATACCCATCTCCATCAGCGTCATAATCGATAATTTCGACCGAGTTGGATGATGTGACCTTTGCGCCAAAATCTGTTCCGTCACTCGGCAGAATCGTCATCGTCCAAATGTCACCGATTGAGGTTGCGCTTTGGCTAAGGAGGTTGATGTCGTTGAATTGCGAAACCTCCGTTCCATCCTTTAACCAGCGAATCTCAGTTCCAGAATCAGCATCTCCATCGGCATCATTGAAATCATAATTGCTAAACAGATCCATGTCGTAATATGCCTGCGTTATGGCCGATGCAGGGCCAGGTACGTCACTGATGTAGACGTTGGTGGCCGATGGAGCAGTGTTTGTAGGGCCTGCTTCTGGAATCGAAAGCGATGAGGTTGTCCAGGCATCACCTGAGTTTCCATTGTTGCCGTTGGCACTCATGACAGCAAGGTCGACAGCAACGTTCCCGCTTCCAGACGTTGGAGCTGTCCAGTCAAAGGACCACGAACGATAGGAATTGGTGGTGTGTGTAACGGATTGTCCAGAACTATCCACTTTGACGGACATTATACCTACGGCAGGGGCTGACAGTGTGCCTTTGTCGACAACGACGTTGAATCCGCCATTGCTTCCAGAGACGCCGCCTGAGACAGAAATTTGGATGTTGTATGTCTGCCCTCCTGTGTAGGTTGATGGGAAGTTTTCGCTGAGCGTTGGCGTACTGCCGCTGTAGTGGCAGGTACACCCACTCCCTGCTCGATTGTGCACCCCGCTCGAGTTACTCTCGATGGATGGCAAGGTAAGCATCATGAAGGCGATTATGAGAACTGCAAAACTTCGGGCGATGACGTTCATGTTGTCTCGTTGTTCAATGCTGATATAAGCAAAGTGGTGCATTGTTTTGAAGAAAAATATGTACAAACCGCAAGATTGGCATTTGTAAAAAGCCGCGTCGCGATTAAATAGGGGAGTTTGGTCGCAGGGTTGCCTACGTTCGTATGGAAGGAGTTGAGACACAATGCCAAAGCCATGGACCTCGAAGTTGATTATCAAGCAACTGGGTGTACAAAAGTGCAATGGAAGTCTCGATGCCGCAGTCGAAAACCTTACCCTTGAGCAAGCGATGAACGTCGCTCGTGAAAAGGCAGGTCTCGGCCACCTGACCGGAGCCAACCTCAAGGCACAGACCCGAGAAGTCATCGGAACCTGTGTTTCCATGAGAGTCAAGGTTGAAGGTCACTGGGCCAATGAAGCCCTCGAAATCATTAGCAAAGGAGAATGGGACGAGCGCTTTAAGTGAACAAACATCACGAACCGCAGGAGAGGCGAGAGCCTCGCTGACTGCAGAGGTGAGACAATATGGAAGAAAACATCAACACCGCCATCAAGCAAGCCCTCGAACACGCCCCAGAGCGTAAGTTCGTGCAATCGATTGACATAGCCTTTACAATCAAGGATGTCGACCTCAAAAATCCAACCAACCGTATCAAGGAAGAGATCCGTCTTCCATCTGGACGTGGTCGAGAAGTCAAGATTGCAATGTTTGCTGCTGGAGAAGCAGCAACTCGTGCCCGAGAAGCTGGCATCACTGTCTTCACACCCCCAGAAATCGAAGAACTCGGTGGCAACAAAGGACGAGCGAAGAAAATTGCAAACCAATTCGACTTCTTCCTTTCCGAAGTCCCTCACATGGGACTCATTGGACGCTACCTCGGTACCGTTCTTGGGCCACGAGGTAAAATGCCTCGGCCTGTACCGCCAACACTTGACCCTGGTGCCCTTGCTACAGGATTGCAAACCACCGTTGTTGTCAAGTCTGGTGACAAGATGACGTTCCACGCTGTTATCGGAACAGTTGACCAATCACAAGAAGAACTTCTCGCAAATGCAATGGAAGTCTACAACCGTGTTGTAGGACGTCTTGAGCGTGGTGCAGGAAACATTCGCTCCCTCTTTGTCAAGACGACAATGGGGCCAGCGACCCGAGTCGAGGTGGTCATTTGATTCCAAAGGTCGTGTCATGGAAGCGTGACGCTGTCAAAGATCTCTATGAAATCATCAGCAGCGGTGAAACACTCGCAGTTATCGACATTCATGGCGTTCCCGCCGACACGATGATCGGCATGCGTGATGGCCTTCGTGATAATATGGCCATTCGAGTTGGTAAGAAGCGCCTGATGCGCATCGCTTGGGAACAAGCAGGCAAAGATTTGGACGTTCTCGAGCAACTCTTCGATGGGGCGGTCCAACCTGCCGTCGTATCAACATCCAAGTTCAACTCGTTCGAAGTTTTCTCTGAACTGAAGAAGACAGAAGCTGGCCGAGCTGCAAAGCCCGGTGATATCGCTCCATCCGACATCATTGTTGAGAAGCAAGACACTGGAATGCCACCTGGCCCAATCGTTGGTGAGTTGAACTCCGTCGGTATCCCTGCGAAAATCATGGGTGGTTCCGTCCACATTCAGAAGCAACACGTTGCACTGAAGGCTGGTGAAGTCTTCGAAGGGGACCTCGGTATGCTCCTTGGACAAATCGGAATCAAGCCAATTATCACTGGACTACGACTCTGCGGTACGTACGAAGATGACGTTGTTTTCTCACCATCCACACTCGATATCGATTTCGAACAATTCGAACAAGATCTCATTGGCATGGCTGCTGGCGGTTTCAACCTCGCTTGCAACATCACATGGATTACTTCACAAACCATGCTAACATTGCTCGCAAAGGCAAGCGGAGAAGCGTTTGCTGTTGCACTTGAGGCAGCGATTACAACCGCTGAAACCCTGCCTCATCTACTCGGACGAGCCCACCGCAGTGCCATGGGTATTGCAGGCTCGCTTGACTCCTCCGCCCTTGATGACGAATTGGCTGAAATGCTTGGTGCTGCTGCAACAGCAGCATCTGCTGCCGCCGCCGTCGAAAGTGCGTCTGATGCCCCAGCCGAGGCAGAAGAGGAAGAAGAGGAAGAGGAAGAAGAGGGCGGCGGATTCGCCGGTCTCGGAGATCTCTTCGGCTGAAACAAACACAAAACATTGAGGTGAAATGAAATGGAATACGTTTATGCTGCTATGCTACTGCACGCTGCTGAAAAAGAAATGACCGAAGACAACATCACAGCCACATTGAAGGCTGCTGGTGTAGATGTTGATGCATCCCGAGTAAAGGCACTTGTTGCTTCCCTCGCAGGTGTTGACATCGCTGAAGCAATGACCCAAGCCGTCGCTGCTCCTGCCGCTGCCGCAGCTCCTGCTGCTGGCGGTGCTGCTGACGCCCCTGCCGCTGCTGAAGAAGCAGAGGAAGAGGAAGAAGAGGAAGCTGGCGGTTTCGAAGGTCTTGGTTCGCTCTTTGGTTGAGTTCAAACCCAGAAACACATCGCTTACAATCATTGATGCCGAAGGCATCAACCGATTCCACAGCGTTGCGTGAACTCAACAATGGAGGTCATCTCGTCCTTGGATGAGATTCGCGCAGCGTAACCCCAGCATCGCATGGTTCTTGCTGCAGTGACAGGTAGGATGAACATGGTGCGACGAAACAGCCTCGATCTCGAACTGAGCGTTGCACCTGTTGATTGCATACGTTCGCTCAGGAAACTTTGCGAGGACAAAGGTTGGTCGCTCGAACGAAACGAAGGCGCTCGCCTCGTCGATCGCTTTGCCATCATTATGCCGATGGCCCAATCTGCACGAACGCTCGGATTGAAGATTCTCGATGGTCCACTCATGGGTCTTGAATTGACAACATGGTCAGAAGTTCGGGGTTCTGCAGGGGCAGTGCACATCTGTTCATGGATACTTCCAGGCGGTGCACAGCACCCAAAGATTCAGCATCTCATACAGCATTGGGTGGCCAATCTTCCACGATGCCCATGGCGATGGACCTTTGGAGAGAGATCAAAGATCGGATTCCTTCTTCCAACATGGAAGAAATCACGACGCTCTTTCACATCGCTTGGATTCAATACCGACAAAAATGCATGGCCATATGTCCCTGGTTCAGAATGGATGAATGAGGGTGAAGAAGAATAACCGACCGAAATACATAGAGGTCTCCACCTCTTCGGGTTTGATAGGAGGAGAATCAAATGGGCTTTTTTGATGACGTAAAAGAAGACCAAACATTGCAGATTCAGGTTGTCTGTGTTACCTTTTTCCTCCTCGTCTTCCCTGCTTACTTTTTCCTGAAAGCAGCAGCAACAGATGATGTGTCAGGAATGGGTGGTGTAGGTACTTACACAGTTACCGCTGATTTTTCCTACATCGATTTTGATAATGGCGGTGAATATATTGCAGATGGTGAAACACTCACAATACCCTTGAACACCGATTCACTTAGTTCCGAAGAAATGAGTAAAAACATTGTTGGAGTACTTGTTTCGATGTCCTATGACGAAGATGAACAAGCAGAAGGCCCCACTTGTGTAGGTCCAGGAGCAGGACAAGCTGCGGCCGATACGATTACTGGTACGGCCTCACACATGAACTATTCGAACAGTTCTGATGGTCAAAATCAGGGAGGTGACGGTTCCCATGACACCACTACAATCTGGTATAATTCGTCCGTTATCGGAGAAAATGTAGAGGGGCTTTCTGAATCACAAATCATCGATGAGCTCGTGAAAGAAGGGACTGGACTTGGGGATTATACCATTGAAATTAGTGTGAGTGCACAGGCAGGAAACGCCCCTGGATTATGCTCTAGAACAGATAATGGAGAAGATGTTTCTTACACAGTCCAACTCGTTGTTCTTGATTACTCAATTACGCCGTACATTGATATTGATGACATCGATGTTTGAGTCAATCTAGTTGAGTAGTTTCTCGATGTTTATGATTGGGCTGATTCGTTCATCAATAAGTTTCAGCATCGTGTTGAGGTTCTCCTCATTGTTTGCTTCAACACGCATGACGAGGATTGCCTCAGTGTTCGATTTACGTGCGAGATACCATCCGGTTTGTTCACCATCTTCCGTGAATCGAACGCGCACTCCGTCAATGGTTGAGGCTTCATGATCTGAAAAGGCGTTCTTGATGGCTTCAACCGTTTCGATTTTGTCTTCTTCTGCACATGGAATTTTCACCTCACCCGTGGTTGGGAGGTTCGGTGCGAGACGATTCAGTTCTCCACTGAAGGTTGCATCCCTTCGAGACCAAAGTTCGAGAATACGAGCAGCGTTGTACAACGAACAGTCGAAACCGTACCAGCCACGATCGTTCATGAAGATGTGACCGCTCATTTCTGCTGCCATCAAAGAATCTGGGTGTTCAGCGAGGACGCGCTTCATGAACGAATGTCCAGTCTTCGCCATCATTGGTCGTCCACCTGCTGAGAGAATTGCTTTCTCAACGTTCATTGAGCACTTAACATCGTAAATCAGGAGGTCTTTTCCGTCCTCACTTCCAACGACATCATCTGCGAGAAGAGCAATCAGGCGGTCAGGATACACGAAGTCACCGTTTTCATCGACTGCTCCAATTCGGTCACCATCGCCATCAGCGCCAAGACCGAGCTCACAGCCGTTGTCGACCACCGCTTTTGCAAGGTCGACCATGTTGTATTCACGCGTCGGGTCAGCACCGTGGTTCGGTTCTGTGTTGTCCCAGTTGCAGTACAAATCGATGTGGTCTGCACCGAGCATATCGAGCAGTTTCGTCATGGCTGGGCCTGGGACAGCGTTACCACAATCGACGGCAACCTTCACTGGGCGTGCAAGTGGGCCCGTTGATTCGATGATTGCTTTCAGGTATGCATCCTCATGAGGATGATCGATGCGTTGGCCTTGACCTTCTCGGAAGTTTCCTGCAAGGAAGACATCCTTCAATTCCTGAATTTCTTCTCCAGCAAGCGGTAATGTCCCTCGGCACATTTTGAATCCATTGTGGGTTGGCATCGGCAGGTGAGATGCAGTAACCATGACACCGCCATCTACTGGAAGCGTCCAGCATGCATGATAGACGCATCCAGTTGAAACAATACCTAGATCAAGGACCTGAACACCGGAATCGACGAGACCCTGAATCAAGTGTGAGGCATATCCAGGGCTTGATTCTCGAATATCTCTTCCAACTGCGAACGAATTGCACTCAAGATACGTCGCAAGGGCACGTCCCAACCGGTAAGCGAATTCATCGCTGAGTTCATCGCCGGATAATCCACGTATGTCGTAGGCTTTGAAACACGACACTGGCCATTCCGTCATGTGTTCTGGTTGTGGTCTTTGTTTTCAAGTGTGCCTATCGACGCACAACGAACGCAACCATGCCAGTAACTGTGAGCAGCGTGAGGAATTCGAGAAGATAACCCATCCACCATGATGCGAGCCCAAGTGCTGCGAACGTTGGAACCACCAATCGCAACAAAATCGGCCACGTAAGGAGGCCTGGGGGAGGTTCCTCGAGGTATGGTGAACCTGGCACAAGCGACCCTCAAGATTTGATTCCCTGTACAACAATCTCAACAAGAGCTCCTTTTGGCAACGCACCTGCTTCGAACGCTGCCCGTGCTGGCGGCATGTCCATGTCAGCAACCCACGCACCGTAAACCTCGTTCATGGCTGCATAGTCTTCGATTGTGTCAAGCAATACCTGAGCAAAGCAGATGTCGTTTTTTGCAAGACCGCCAGCTTCCAAGAGTGCATCGATTTTCGCAAGTGCACCCTCAGTTTGTGACTTGATGTCACTTCGACCATCGATAGCGATTTGTCCGGAGAGCCAGAAATGCTGACCATGCTGGATACCCGGTGTGTAGGGAGCATATGTTACGATTCCATCAAGCGAAATTGGTTCTTTCATGGATGTGCTAATGCTTGAACGCTCATGAACATTAACCATGAGTTGCTGGAAGAATCATGCGGACATGTTGGGTTTTGGATCACCCTGCACATGTGCGCTTGCTTGCTCCTTTCATTCGAAGTGGGTCTACCTCAGATGTTCTTGTTGCGACGAATCGAAAGGAAGTGCGACAGCTGTTGGATTCATCTGAGGGGGTTTTACCGAAACGGCAACTGATTTGGGTCGAGCGACCCATCGGCAAAAAGCGATTACGGATTGCATGGAAACGTATGCGAGAGGTTCGAGGTTTCCTCAAGAATGCTTTGCGGACTGGAGGGAAAATTGCTCGAATTATATCCGTGGGTGCTCCATTGGAACTACGCGTTGCAAAACGATTGAAGATTCCAAAACGGTGGTATATTTCAGACACTGAAGTGAATCACCTCGCACACCGTTTGGCGGCGGGAATGGCAACAGATGTCCTCGTCCCAACGCATTGGAACTCTTCAATCGATGGGGGCTGGCTTGAGAAATTGCGAAAGAAAGGCTCTACGATACATCGCTTGGATGGATTGCATGGGATGGTTCACCTACGTCCACAACTGCGTCCAAAACAAGTCGCTGTCGTTCCGAAGATTGCCATTCGTCGATTGGATGGAGACGGTGTTCATGATGCAGGAGAAATCCTCGAAATCCCTGAATCCATACTTGAGGGGATCGAACAAACCCAAGCGGATGAGGGAAAGTATGCTGGAGATGCATGGGAGTTTGCATCGGTGATTTCAATGCATGACGGCGTTATCTCACAATCCGTAACCGTTGCAAGTGAGGCTGTATTGATGGGTGTGCCAACCTTGCTGGTAAGCAATGCAGAGCGAGGCTTTCTCGATCGCCTTGAGTCCGATGGCTTCCCATTGTTTCGCCTTCGCAGCGATGAGGGTGTCGAGGAAATTCATGCCCAATTTCTCGCAGGATTGCACCTTACCGAGGCGCTCGACCTTCCCGATTGGCCCAATGCACGTCAGCAGTTTGCTGAATTTATTGGTTCTGAATTGATTGATTGAGCCAACGTTCCACAATCTCTCCGTGGTCGCCTGCCAAAACAAGTCTGCCTTCAAGTATCTCAGAAATTGGCCAAAACCGAGCATCTTGAGCATCGTCTCCACCGACTGGATTGCCTTCTGCCTCCACTTCATAGACGATGCTAACGACGTGCTTCCTCGGATCCCGATCTGGGTCTCCCATAACCATGAGCAGTTGAGGGTTGCTTCCTGTAAGTCCTGCTTCTTCCTCTAATTCGCGCAGAACAGCCTCCTCTGGGCGCTCACCTTGGTCAACAAATCCTCCTGGAAGAACCCATGAGCCAGCAGAAGGGGGAAACTTTCGCTGAACAAGGAGTATTGACTCGCCGCTGCGAACGCACGCGTCAACGGCTAGCGCAGGGTTGAGGTAGCCTTGACATTCATCGCACAGCACCATTTCACTCACCAAATCGTCGCTTCCGCATCTGATAGGTTTGAACCGCCTTGAGGAGATCTTTTTTCTTGAATGAAGGCCAGAATACGTCTGTAAAATACAATTCAGAGTAAGCCATTTGCCATAGCAAGAAATTGCTGATTCGTTCTTCACCACTTGTCCGAATGACAAGATCTGGATCCGGCATTTCAGCGGTATAGAGGTGTTCTGAGACGGTCTGTTCAGTGATTTGTTCAAGTGTTAAGTCACCTGATTTGTGAAGGTCTGCAATGCTTTGGATTGCATGAATCAGTTCTTCTCGAGCTCCGTAAGCAAGACAGACAGTGAAAACAAAATCATTGTACTCAGCCGTTTCTGATTCTGCATAATCAATGGCATCGTTAACGTGCTTAGGAAGGAGTTCACGTCGTCCAATAATTTGCACCCGAACGTTGTTTTCATGGATTCGAGGGTCATCTGCAATGGATTTGAGTCCCTCGACATAGAGTTTGAACAATGTGTCGAGCTCCTCCTGTGGACGACTCAGATTTTCTGTTGACAGGGCATAGACGGTAAACCATGGAATTCCAAGTTCGAGAACCCAATCCAACACCGTCTCAAGTCTTTGTTTTCCAATCCTGTGTCCAACATGCGTGGCCAGATTTGAGCGCCAAGCAAATCGCCGGTTGCCGTCCATAATGATGGCAAGATGCTTTGGTTGAATTTCGTGTTCAAGGACTTCGCGAAGGAGTTTTGCTTCGACCGCTTGGCCGAGGACGTCCCCCATCTTTTCGCTGATTCCCATGGCCGTCCCGGCTCTTCCAAACGGTTCTCTTGTTTGATTGCATCCCTTTGCCAACAAAGACACATTGAATGGGAAGAGCCAATGTGGGTCGTACATGGAGGACGAGCCGTGGTGGCCCCAGGGCATTGCAATCTCATCCATGGAAGCGGCACTCCAATCTGGGAAACTCGAAACAAGGTGGGGAACTGTTTCTTGTTGGGACGTTGAAAAAAGCCAAGATGTTGCGTGGTGGAAACAGCCCATAGAAGGGGCATGGGGGGAACTTGACTCGATTTCCCCTTCATCAATCGAAGTGATTCTCAAGGATTCAAATCGAACCTTGATGCGTCTTGATAACACCCATATTGCACTTGCCTATTCCATTCCAACCAGCAATCGTTCTTCCTCACTTCAGCAGAAATCAAGTCTCAAAACGGCTCTGAAATCGACAAACCTTCTCATCCCAATTGGAGGTTTTCTGATTGACGGAAATGATGCATTGCTCGTTTTCAAAAATGGCGAACTCAGCGATGCGACACCCGAATGGCTCGGGCAGACACTTGGAGAAATTCAATCCAATCTCGGCTCTTTCTCAAGTCCAAACGATGAGAAGCGATGGAATCGACGATTGAAAGATTTGGAAGATGAGTTGAAGCCAAACACGTTGTGGCGAGCCCCACATACCTCTGCAACTGTGGGCATACCATCGGTTCGTATTCACCCAGATTGGGTTGTCGATGTTGAAGGTGAACAATGCGTCTTACCACTTAATCAGAGCGTGAGTGAATTGCTCTTGTGCGGAACAGAACGGCTTCCTGGAATCGCAGAATTCATTCATTTAGAGGGGCGCTTGGTAGAAGATAAAGGAATCAAATCAGATCAAATCAAGGCATTCTTTGAGCATTGGAGAGAAGAGGTTCCGAGTGCATGGTCAAGTCGCAAAGCCCTCTCAACCGTTCTCGGAGGTGCCTGGATATGGCGCTACTACGACGTACTTGTTGTGAATGCAGAATCGGTCCTGTATGGGGATGAGGCGAGGTACGAATCCGCCCAAAAGTGGTTGAAGGATGTATCACGTTTGCAGGCACATTTGGGCGTTCTACGCGTATGGAAGAGCGGTGTTTGGGTCGGAATCGCAACCATAATTGTCGCATACTACGCTTGGCAGCTCGATACGTTTTCTACCATCGAATCGGTTGGACTTGCTGCGCTCGGTGCGACCGCATCAATTGCATCAAACGTCCTTTATTGGAAGAAAGACCCACCGGCGTTTTAATCATCGCTGTTGACGTATACGTCCGTCATAGAATGAGAGGTCCAATTCCTTAGCAAGCTCCATCAGATCGATGATGAGCGCTTCCCGAGCCTTTCGTTCTGCGATTAATGAATTGACATTCCAGTACAAGTTGACTTCAATATCAATGGATTGGGCGGAAATAGTGTTGATGCTGCACCATGAGGCATCTTCTTGCGTCGTCAACTCGTGATTCTGGATGAGATTGAGTGTCCGTTGACAAAACAATTCAACGTTCTCAGGATCTGAATTGATGTCGAGATGAATCATGGATTGCCACCGTCGCCACCGTCGCTTTCCCCAGTTTTCAACTGGAATGTTGACAAGATTCGCATTTGGAATTGTGATGATGGTATCAACAGAGGTTCGGACGAGCGTGGTCCGCAGATTGATCTCAGTTACCTCTCCTTCCGATGTGCCAATAACGACCCAATCCCCAACTTTGAACGGCCGATCGAGAAGGACAGTAATTGCACCAAAAAAGTTGGAGATAGTGTCTTTCGCAGCGAGGGCGAATGCCAATCCAGAGATTCCTAAACCGGCCAAAAGTGAAGTCAGTTCAAATCCAAGTGCATCAGCGACGAAGATCGACCCTACGAATACGATGATGAATCGGAGAGCACTTTCAAGCGCAGAAATAAGCGTCTTTTCGGTGCCATCGAGATCGTCGTCTTTGTCGAGGAATTTCACGACATCATAGACGAGGCTGACGAGGCGGAATGCCCAAACCACGATTGAAACGACCAGTAAGAACTGGAGAACATCAGGGATGTATTCTGCCCAAGACGGCATCAAAATGTTCGTGTTTTCTGCTTGCTCACCAACCAATAAATTGATCATAACGAAACCGAAGGCGTACCCCGCAACGCTGCCGAGGGCCTTGTCACCTTTCTTGACCGTCTTCTGTCGAATCGAATCGTTGCGAACGATGGCCCCAAAAAATCCATGAGAAAGATTGCTCACAATCATTCGAATAATGACAGATAGGACGAGGATGGCGCCAAGAACGACCAGTGTGGATTGGGAGAATCCAAGCAATTCTCCGCTTTCATAGGTCAAAT
>DAPT01000026.1:0-12727 GCA_002502215.1 Euryarchaeota archaeon UBA124 | reverse complement strand
AAATTATCATACAGGCCCATGACCATCGGTGAAACCTTTTCCTCAAGGTTTTTTCCATTCGTAGAGAAGCGCTTCCGCGAGGGGTTCAAGTGTGGGGAGCATGTGGCCGGAACGATAGCATGTCGTCCACACGTCGTCAACGCTCAGCCTTCATTGCGATTTTCATACTGATGATGCCAATAATGCTCACATCTGTGTCATCAACAGTGGCAACTTCGTTCAACGAAAACGAGTCAGGTAACACCCCTGAGGGCATTTGGAGTACGGATTATGCCAACAGCGTTCATCCGTGGGGAGGCGATGATCGAATTCAGTTCAAAGAATATCACGATTATTTTTCAATGCGTGAACGCATGATGCAACTCGCAGAGAAAACCTACACCTATCAAGGTCAAACAGTCGACATTATGTCGTTTCATGAAGGTATGAACGGCGGAACCAATGCACGCGATATTGAGATGACTGCTGACAGTTATGAGGGTCATTTCTACAATCATCCTTCGCCCTGGTTGAAGATTACCGGCGGTGGCGAAGATCTCGAAGGTGTCTATGGCGGTGATTGCAACGACTTTGTTGGTGATTGTGGAAACTACCCAGATATCCCAGATGTTCAGATGGTTGGAAACTTCCACGCACGTGAGTGGATGTCGTACGAAGTACCTATGTTGTTTTTGGAAACAATTGCACATTATTATGGAACGGCCGGTATCGATAACGATGGTGATGGACTCATTGACGAAGACCCGTGGGGCGATGCAAACGGTGACGGAATCATTGATGACGACGGCGACTGTTTGTCGCTTGCTGCAGAACACCAAGATTCCAACGGTGACGGTAACCCTTGCGGTCCCGGCGACCTTGGTGTTGACGAAGATTTCTCAGAACAGCAGCTCACTGACTTGGTAAACACTCGTGAAATTTATCTCGTCCCAATGCTAAACGTTGATGGAAACCGCTACGACCGAGAGGAGTTTTGCGGTGAAAACGCATGGGAAACATGCCCAACAAGCGGGTGGAGAAAGAACCTACGAGACAACACAGTCACTGGCGTAACACCTCTTCCCGACATCGATGAAGAAGTTGACGAAGGATGCGATGGAGTCGATTTGAATCGAAACTTCCAGTATGAGTGGGGCGCTCCACTTGGTGCAACGGGACCGTTGTTCCCAGGAATGTGCTATGCTGGACAAAACAACGATGTCTACAACGGACCGGTTGACGATACTGACAACGACGGTGATGGGCAAGTCAACGAAGACCATGTCGATGGAAACGATGACGACGCTGACGGTTTAACGGACGAAGACTGGTGGGGCGGAAACTCAGAACCGGAAACGCTGTTCGTCCAAGATCTGACCGAGATGAACGACGATGATATGAACCGAGCCTCCGATTTCAAGGTAACGCTCTCATGGCACTCGTTCTCTGAGTTGGTTCTCTACCCTTGGGGACATTGCACCAATTGCGAAACACCTGACCACCAACAACTCATTTACCACGGGGATAAGATGGCTGAAATGACAGATTACGCGAACATTCAGAGCAGCGATCTCTACCCTACAACCGGTGATTACTGTGACTGGCAGTACGGATTGCATGACTCATACTGTTACACCATGGAGATTGGAACCGCATTTCACCAACAACCAGAGGATGTGAACCACATTGCAGTTCGAAACCTCGGTGTACCGTTCTACATTCTTGAGATCTCTGACAACCCCAGAGAGCGTGCAAACCTCGCTCTTGGTAACGTTTCTCAACAGAATTATCTCGTCACTCCAAACGAAGTTGATGTTCCAGAATCAGGAGATATTCCAATCGACATTTGTGTCTCAAACGAATTCCCATACAGCGAAGCCAACAGCATCGTGAAGTACAGAATGGTCAAACCAAGTCGGCTCCAGTCCGATTACGGTCCTCGAGAATGGGCCACGACTCCGTGGGAGTCCGTGAAGATTGAGCGCGTGGACAAAGCGTGTACAACTGCTGAAGGGAATGGAACCGTGCTGCGCGCTGAGCTTCCTGTGTCTGAATCCTCGACAGGTACGTTGCATTACAAGGCTCAAATCACAACCTTGAGTGGTTCACAATCAATCTACCCAGCGGATGGCTCATACTACGAACTTGGAATTGAGTACCGTTCATCCTATGGCAATCTTGCGAGTTCCTTGTTCCTCTTTGTCATCATCGCAGGCGCCGTTTGGGGCGGATTAGGGGCTTGTCTACGACTGATGCTCAACAGCAATGATCCTCGAGAGGTTCATAACTGAGGCGATTGAAATGTCACAGAGCGACCAATTTTCTGGCCGTCTTGGCCTCATTTTCGCCTCGATTGGCGCAGCCATTGGAACTGGAAACATCTGGCGTTTTCCCCGAATGGTCGGTGCGAACGGCGGCGGTACGTTCCTTATTCCGTGGGTCATCTTCCTCTTTGTATGGTCCATTCCGCTGGTTATTGCTGAATTTGCGATGGGTAAACGCTCGCGAACTGGAACCGTCGGAACCTTCCGTATTTTTGCTGGTAAGAAATTCGCATGGATGGGACTGTGGACTGCGTGGATTTCAACTGCGATTGGATTCTATTATGCGATTGTAGCAGGATGGTGCCTCAAGTATTTCCAGCTCGGAATTTCAGGTGGACTGACGGGAGACGGCGTTGATACCACCGAAGTTTGGAACACGTTCTTGCAGAATCCTATGCAGGTTATCGCCTTCCAGTTTCTTGTTATCGCAATAACGCTCCTCGCAATTTGGAAAGGAGCAAAAGCCATCGAGAAAGTCAATGTTATTTTGATGACATCTCTTTTCGTTCTCCTCTTTATGACGCTTGGTCTTTCGTTGTGGATGGATCTCTCGGATGGAAGCCTCGACGGAGCTTTGTTCATGTTTACGGTCGATCCTGCAATGCTTGGCGAACCTGAGGTGTGGATTAATGGATTATCCCAATCAGCGTGGTCCTGTTCAGCAGGAATGGGCATGGCCATCACCTATGCTGTCTACATGCGAAAAGATGAGGATACGGTTCTCAATGCGTTCACAATGGGTTTTGCCAACAACAGCATTTCGATCATTGCTGGTTTGGCTGTTCTCTCTGCTATCTTTGCTGTCAGTGCAGACCCTCTTGCAACCGTCACCAATGGATCCTCCGCTATCACATTCCTTGCACTTCCTGAAGTCTTCGCACAGGCCCCAGGCGGAGCGATTGGTGCCTTTGTGATGATGGCTGGATTCTTCCTTGCGTTGTCGTTTGCAGCCATCACCTCGATGATATCAACCGTTGAGTTGTGTGTCCGAAACTTTGTCGATCACGGATATGAACGACAAAGGTCGGTCCTCATTACTTCAATTGCAATCTTCTTCTTTGGTCTACCATCCGCAATTATGTGGATAAAACTCGACTCTGCTGGAGTCGCCTTCCCAGAATTCCTCGAAGTCCAAGATCACATCTGGGGCTATGGTTTGATGTTCAGTGGATTGTTTATTGCATTCTCAATATGGAAGTACGGTTACATCAAGTGGAAGAAAGAGGTCGAGTTGGGCAAGGCTCCGCCTGGCTTTGAAGGATACCTTGGTATCGGTGTGTCCGCTTTCCGTGACGACTACATCAACACAGGTGACAACGATATTGAAGTCGGTCGATGGTGGGATTTGTGTCTCTACCTCGCATTCCCGATTTTGTTCAGCGTCCTCATGCTTTCTTACTTCGGAGACATGATTGCGAACACTGAGGACGTTTGGAACCCAGCCAACCCGAAGGGACTGGGAATCATTCTTACCTTCTGGTCTGTTGTTGCAATCGTCTTCATTTCGCTAAACAAATTCCTCATCGCTCGTCCACTTTACCGTAACGTACCCGAGGGAGCTGAGGCGGACATCTCATTGCTTCCTGGCGGAGATGACCCACTTGTGACGGTTGTTGGTGCTGAAGCTCCAATGGCTGAACTCGTTGCAGAAGCCGTCGATTGATGGAGGTTGTAAGCCATGGAACCACTCGTTCAGTGGTTGTTGGCAGGCTTTGTTGTATCTCTCCTGTTCATTGCGATTGCCCGATGGTTTTGGAAACGTTATGATCGACCAAGTGAGGAAGCCATCGAATGGGAAAGGCAAAAGGAAGAAAAACGCAAGGAACAGGAAGTCTGGGAATCCGTTGAAATGCAAATGCGCCGTGAAGCCGAGGAAGCTGAACAAAAAGCGGCCTTCCAACTGAAGAGAGATATGGCCGCAGCATCCGGAAAAGGGCCGGATGCTACGGCGGTTGCAAAGGCGTTTGAATCGCTTGGGGGTGCCTCAGAACCAATCGATGATATTGGAACGAACGCCATGAAGAACATACCTGATTTGGTCGCGGTTCGTCAGGATCACTGGGACGGTGCAGAAGATACGGAGCCACATGAGCCGGATTGGGAGCTTGTGGAGCGACTCAAGCGTATTGCTGAATCGGAAGAAACCGAGGAGACTCCCCACCCAGAACTACCTTCGGCTCCAACGCTTCCAGAATTTTCAGAATAAGAATAAGCAATCTGCGACCTCTCGAAGGCGTGTAGCCAAACTGAGTAGGAATCAACCGAACCATCATAATTGGAGCGAAGGGCATTAGAGGGAAGTGCTCTTCGAATGTTCATGGTCCAACGTCCAAGAGGTACGCGTGACTTCGGGCCAGTCGAGATGAAACAGCGACTTGCATTTGAATCGCTTCTCGAAGAGCAAGCCCGCCGGCATGGATTTTCTCGTGTTCAAACACCGATCTTTGAATCACTTGATTTGTTTACAGCAAAATCAGGACCGGGCGTTGTTTCTCAACTCTATGCTTTTCAAGACAAAGGGGAGCGAGATCTTACGCTTCGCCCTGAACTTACTGCCCCCGTCATGCGAATGGTCGCAGAAGAATTACGAAACGAAACCAAACCATTGCGCCTCTCCTACTATGGTCAATGTTTCCGCTATGAGGAATTCAAGAAGGGACGTTATCGAGAGTTCTACCAATATGGAGTTGAATTGATTGGAGCTACAGGACCTCTTGTCGAAGCTGAAGTCATTGCACTTGCCATCAACATGCTCACCGAAGCCGGTCTCAAGAATTGGGAATTGCGTATCGGTCACGTTGGTGTCCTCAAGCAGGTCCTTACCGGTATTGGTCTGAGCGAAGTTTCCGAATCTGGCGAACCACCGCTTGCCTCTGCGATGCGTTTCCTTGACAAAGAGGATTTTGATGGCCTGCAATCCTTGTTTGAAAAGCAATCAATATCCACAGAGTTCATCGCACCCTTGCAACAATTGTCGAAACTGAAAGGCGGGCAAGAAACGATCGCATCAGCCCGTGAACTTCTTTCAACCATGGAAGGAGTCTCTCTCGAAGCTCTGGATGATCTCGAATCAACAATCAAATCCATTGGGCAACTCGCTCCAACACCGCCCTCTCTCGCAGTCAACTTCACCGTCGCTCGAGGTCTCGACTATTACACGGGAACTGTGTTTGAAGTCCATGTTCCTGAATTGGGTGGAGAAGGGCAGGTTCTTGGAGGAGGTTCCTACAAACTCCTGCATTTGTTTGGTCTTGCCGATCTTGATCCTTGCTGTGGATTTGGTCTTGGCTTTGATCGAGTCCTCCTCGCATTGGAAGCACAAGCAGAGGCAGAAGGGCGTGATGAAATCGTTCCAGGTCAGGCCGATGAAGCGCCGCTTCTTGCAATGATTCCATTCAACATTGAACCTTCAGAAATTCTCGATATGGTGCGTGAACTACGGTACACAGGCGTACGCGTCGAAATTGAATTGCGGTCACGAAAGATTGGCAAAGCCATGGGTTGGGCAGACAGCATTGGAGCAGGTTATGCACTTGTTGTCGGACCAAGAGATCTCGAACAAGGCCAAGCAACGGTCAAGCGGCTTGCTGATGGAGAGCAACTTCCAGTTGCTCTCAACACAGAATCGATTCTCTCAGCACTAAATGCGTGAAGAATCACTCTTCTTCTCTTCGAGCGTTGACAAAGACGGCCATTGCAATGGCTGCCGAAGCAACAACGAGTGTGAATCCAGGCGTGTCTTCAGAGTCATCGCCTCCGATGTCACCACCCTCTTGGAACGCTTCTTCCCACGACGCATCGTCAACAGGGAGTTCGATGTAGGATTGCTCGCCCATGCTCATTTCGAACTTAGCAGGCTCGCCGGTATCTGCGAAAAATAATCCACCGGATTGGAAGTTTCCACGGAGTTTCATCGATACTCGAACTTCAGGGTTGAATTGATCACCGTTCCAATCAATCGTTGTCTCCTCTGAAATTTCGAAATTGAAGGTGACCGTGTTGTCTCCAACGACGAGGCCTGTTTCGTGATGCTCCCCGATGATGTTCGGTCCAGCGTACAGCGAAATGTTTAGTTCGTCGCAGTCGTTTTGTCCACATGCAGTGTTTCCGTCGTTGTCGTTTGTCCAATCGCCCTCAACGTAGATGTTGAATGAACCTCGGAAAAGACCTTCCGGGTCCATGTACAAACGCTTGGAAAGGATTGGCTCCATTCCAAATCGAAGGTCAATATCGATGAGTCCATTATCGACTTCCTCAGAATAAAGTTCGAGACTGGAATTGTCGACACTCTGGAAGTGTGTCCATGCGTTCGTGTTCGAATTGTTCCAGAACATATACAGCGTTTTGTTCTCCTCACTCGGTTGGCGATTATCATCCTGAGGTTGCGATTGTTGAATGCTTACATTCTCTCCAGCCTGAACTGGAATCAACATCATCAACGCCATGAAAACGGCCAAACATGCTACTTTGCGCATGAATCCCCGTAGACATACAGAGATATGAGGTTATTGAGCGAGTGTGTGTTTTACACCGGTTAATCAAACCGGTGGATATCAACGCTACCGGTCGTGTTTCCACCGCTCTTTTGTTGTGTTTGCCTCGTAAGTTTGAGTGCATCTCCAAGTTTGTTCGGTTCCATTCTTGCGGTTCGCATATCGGCACCGCCGACACCGGTGATAATTGCCATCACTTTGATTGTATCACCAAACGTAGGGTCTTGGCGCGCACCCCAAATGACATTCGCATCTTCACTGACTCGAGCTGTCATAAGATCAACAACCTGCGAAGCTGATTCAAGCGTCATGTATTGTCCGCCCGTAACGTGAATGAGAACACCGGTTGCACCCGTGATGTCTACATCAAGAAGTGGATGATTGAGTGCTTCATGAACGACCTCTTCCGGTCCACGGTCCGATTCGCCGTAGAGCATCATCGTCACGCCTCCGTTGGCCATGATGGCTCGTATGTCTGCAAAATCGAGATTGATGAGTGATGGAAGTGTAATCGTCTCAACAATTCCTTTTACAATCTCTGCAACAAGTTGGTCCATGATCGAGAAGGCTTCCTCGAGCGGTAGGTTCGGGACATAATGCAACAGACGATTGTTATCGAGAACAAGGACTGCATCAGCAACACGTCGTAGTGATTCAAGTCCTTCGAGTGCTTTCTTCATGCGAAGTCGTCGCTCGACGTGGAACGGTGTTGTGACGATTCCTACGACCAGTGCCCCTGCAGATTTTGCTTCCTCTGCAACGATGGGACAAATCCCAGTTCCTGAACCACCTCCAAGCCCGCTTGCAATGAAGACAAGGTCCGCGCCGTTCACGATGCGTCGTATCATTTCGCGTCCAGCTTCTGCACATCGACGACCCATCGATGGGTCTCCGCCTGCTCCAAGTCCACGAGTAATGTGACGTCCAACCAGAAGTTTCTGCAGTGAGCGCGTGTTGTCAAGGTGCTGTTTGTCGGTATTGATCGCAACGGTCACTGCACCTTCAACACCAAGATGGGTGATTCGATTAAGGGTGTTGTTTCCTGAACCACCACAGCCAACGATGAGGATTCGAGGGTTTGGAACACCGAGGGTTGAGACGTCATCATCCATCAGCGCAGTAGCACCACGGTTGATGGCTTCATCACGAAGACCTGCAACCATATCTGCGAGCGCTTTGTCTTGCATATTTCTCTCCGCCTTTGCGTTACCTGAACTGGAAGAACTACTGGGTCCCATCCCTACACTTCCTGATTTTCCGAGCCTTCTCTTCTATCTATTAACAGCAGCGCTTGAAGCGGGGGTAAAAGGGTCGATTTTTGAGGTCGCATCCATGCGCCACATCACCCTCTACCTTTGTCAAAGTGTGGCTGATTTCATACAGGAATTAAAAGGATATTGAACGGACGAGAAGCCGTGACTGTCTCACTTCGTTCTAAATTGGTTTACCTCGTTCACGGGAGTCGTAAACGCAGTCGCTTCCAGAAAGCATCACATCTCAAGTGAATTGAATCAGAATCCTGACGATGAGAATAAATAGAACGAGGCGGTCGCACAGACTACCTCACTTAGCTCAGTTGGTAGAGCACCTGACTGTAGTTGGAAAAAACAACGTCTCAGCAGACATCAGGGTGTCCCCGGTTCAAGTCCGGGAGTGGGGACCAATCATTCGAGACTTCTTCAGATAAGAAATCTGGATTGACAGCTATGACAATCCCTCCAAAACAACTGTTGTGGCATGTTTTTCCTCCGTTGCATAAAGCCTATGCGCCAATATTTAATAAATCATAAGTTAATTTTTGATGAAAACAATACATTCTTCACGTTAATTTCAAACAACATTGCACACTGGGGCAATCATGCACATCGTGATGGTCTCTGGCGAGTACCCGCCACGATGGGGTGGAATGGGCTCTGTCGTCTATCATCTTGCAGGCCACATGGCGCAGCGTGGGCACAAAGTCACGGTTATTACTCGCAAGCACAAAGAAATGCCACCTACGCAAACCGGCGTTGAAGTCATCCCAGTTCGTTGGGCTCCTCTGCCAATGTCCTTTACCAAATCGTTTGGTAAGCATGCCATCAAGGCTCTCAATCAACTAAAGCGTCGCAGATCAATCGATGTTGTTAGCGTACATCTACCACTTGTATCGTGGAATCGCAAACAGTTTCGCTACATTGAAGATAACATTGCTCCGGTGGTAAGTACACTTCACGGCTCCTGGATTGGTGAACGAGAAGGAGTTCGTCGAGCTGCATTGAATCGAGAGGCAGCGACATGGAGGAATCCAAACGACCTCGCCATTCGTCTCACCGCTAAATGGTATGCTCGATACGAGCGTGCAGGCATCCTTGAATCAACATGCTGCGTCGCAGTCTCTCGTTCAACCAAAGAAGAATTCCACGAATTCTACAAGATTCCAGAAGATTCGGACATTGAAGTCATCCACAATGGATGCGACGCAAGAGTCTTCAGGCCGCCGGACAAAGACAACGAATCTGAACAACTTGCTCACGAACGTTTTCGAAAAGAGTACGGTTGCGCAGATGAAGAAGCACTCAATTACGATCCAAAGACAAAGACGCCGATGATTCTCGCAGTTGGCAGACTTGTCGCACGAAAGGGATACGTCTCACTTTTACGCGCACTTCCTCTCATCCTGAAGGAACATGAGAATGCGAAACTCGTCATTGTTGGGAGAGGGCACATGAAGAAGAAACTCCTGAAAAGTGCAGAAGAACTGGGTGTTAGTGATTCCATTTTCATCAAGAGTGCAATGTCGTTCGAAGACCTTGCCCAACACTATCGTTCAGCAGATTTGGTCGTCTTCCCATCCTATTACGAAGGTCAAGGACTTATTCCACTCGAAGCGCTTGCATCAGGAACGCCTGTCGTCACTGTTGACCAGGCTCCATTAACAGAAATGATTGACGATACAGTTGGAGGCCTCTTCGACCGTGGAGATTTCGTGGGTCTTGCAAAAGCAGTTTGTGATGAACTTAACGGACATGTTAAGCGATTGAAGAAAGCAAAGGCAGGACGTAAGCGAGTGCTTGAGAATTTCACCCTAGAAGGACAAGCAGAATCCTACGAAGACGTCTTCATGCGTTCTGTTCAGAAACGACGATGGAGAGATTCCTGACTCAGAAAACTGGCCTCTATCCAACGGTTGCGTTGTGCATTCAAGAATATCCCGCTTGATGATATCGCTCTCATCAAGCGCCTCATTTCGAAAAGAGCAGAAAGGAATGTTTTTGCAACCCATCCATGAGTGTCCACCATGCGAATGAACGCCTTGTTGATATTCATCGCCATCGGCTTGCTGGTAGGACTATCAGGTTCTCCATTGGTACAGGCCCAAAGTCAGGGTGAGGACGATCAGATGATTCGAATCGCCATGCTACCTCCTGAAGCAGAAGTCACTGGAATGTATGTGGATGAACAAGGTCGTTTCTTTGTCAATGCGATGCATCCTGATGAAGAGAATTACAAGGCGACCATCGGCGTCATCAATGGTGTTGACTGGAACAACTTACCCGATGTTGTTCCTGAACTTGCATCTTCAAGTCAAGCAGGAGACGTTTGGCATGGAATTCGTACAGGCTATGGTGAGTACCAAGTTCTCTTGCAAGCCGGAGATGCATTGAGTGATGGAAGACTTGCAGGAGGCATTTATTCCATCCATGATGGGCAACAGATCCTACTTAGCCAGAAACCAGATTTCAATGCGTTTATTTCAACCAATCAAGATGGAACAAACGGATTCCTCTATACCGCTTGGGAGGACAGACCCGCAGGAATCAGTCAAGTCGAGATTCAATGGAATTCTACATCCAATCAGTGGGATGTACTCAACAATCAGATGTTGAATCTATCTAGCATCAACGGCGGATGGGTCCTTTGCTTTGGAACTGTAAGTCCATGGGGTTCGCCATTGTTCTCAGAGGAATTGTATTTTGATGATACAGAAGATTGGAACAATCCGAACTATCGCTATCATAACGACCAACAGCGTCTTGAGACCTACCTTGGGAACTATCCAAATCCCTATGATTATGGTTTCATCATCGAAATGGAAGAGGCTGAAACAAGCAATCCCGAATTAACTCGACATTACAGCATGGGGCGATATTCGCATGAAAACGCTCAGGTGATGCCCGATAACAAAACGGTTTACTTGAGCGATGATGGATACGATACGGTGCTGTACAAGTTCGTTGCAGATACCGCAGGCGACTTGAGCAAAGGAACGCTGTATGCTGCAAAACTCACCCAAGATGCAACATACGATTCATCCACAACTGGATTCGATGTTGATTGGATTGAATTGGGATCTTCATCGAATTCTGAAATCTTGAGTTGGATTGATGACTATGATGGAATTACAACCGACGATTATGTTACTGGACAGAATGCGTACATTTCAGATCAAGAAATCAACGATTGGGCTGAAGGTCGATTAAATCAAGACCTCAACAACGATGGTATCATTGGTTATTCATTGGATGATCGAGTTGCATTCCTCGAAACTCGAAAGGCAGCAGCAGCTCTTGGTGCAACCGATGAATGGAACAAGATGGAAGGTGTTGTTTACAATCCTCAAGCACCCGATTATGTCTATTTGGCTATGTCGAACATTGACAGAGCAATGACTGATGGACAAGGTGATATCGATGTCTCAAGCAACTATTGTGGCATCGTCTACCGAATACCCGTCCTCAATGACTATGATATTAATCGAATCGATCCAGTGATTATTGGAGGACCTTACACGTCATCAGCCCAATACGAATGTGACATCTACAATCTTGCAGGCCCAGATAATCTTCTGGTCCTGAATGATGGGAGCATCCTCGTTGGCGAGGATACAAGAAAGCATGAATTCAATACAGTCTGGCTTTGGAGAGAATACATTGAACCAGTCATCGAGGTTGATGAACAAATTCAATTGAATTCCATTGATGCAATCAACCAACCAGGAGATTTGGCAAGTTCATGGACCTATAACATGGGAGCTCAAGTAAACGATCTTGCAATCGATGCAACCTATACTGCGCTCATTGTAGCAAAGAATACAACTACTGAGGAATGGAATGGGATGTGGTGGTGGAATGATATCCAATCCAATTCGTTGCAATATCAGCAATCCATCGCTTTAGATAGAGGTTGCTACATCATCGAAGGAAGCCTCTACGAAAAGAATGACTTGAACAGCAATGCAGGTGATGCCATCGTTCTTGACCAATTTCAACAAGAATTGGTTGTTGGATCAGGAACGTGCAATGATGGAATCTATACTGAATTGGTAGAACAGAGTGAAGAAAACTCAACGGATTCTGATGAAGATGAAGATTCATCCGTTCCAGGATTTGGAATCCTACTTTTCCTTACCTCAGTTTTGCTTGCATTTTTTAGGCAAGATTCGTTTGGGGACTAGACATTCAATGTATACAAGGGTACCGTTCCAAACATGGGCATTCGGAAGGGCATCCAATTGAGACCCATGCAAATGCTTAAATTAAAAAAAAGGGCTAGAAGAGATATGTGGATAAGTGAACTGCTTAATTTTATATTCGCGTTATTTAGGGGCAAGAGGAAATAAGACTTGAATTTCGCAAGGGTCTATCCTAATACCCATTGAAACGGATTTGCAATTTCAAAGGGCTTTCAGTCCGTCCTTCGATAGGATACCCTCTGACTAGCCCATGACTCAATGGAATCTCAGTGGGTAAGATAATTGACGTCTGCACGAGATAGGGACAAAATAATAAATGAAATTGCAGTGGCAAATTTATGTATTGCCGAGTCAATCAAATCAAGTACGACGCCTCAAGGAAAGACGAAGTCATTGAACTCTTGGAAAGCCAACGTGAGACCATGATGAGGATTACTGGAATCCAATCAGTATACACAATCGAGATAGCCCCTGGA
>DAPT01000105.1 GCA_002502215.1 Euryarchaeota archaeon UBA124 | reverse complement strand
GCTTATCCTGAAAATTGGCAAATGATGTGAGATAGTGCGTTGATTGCCAACAATGCACCCGTCAATGTCTCTCTTGCATTTTCGAGGGATTTGGAATCAATTCAAGATATACGTTGTGAAGTACGACGATTGAGTGGTTCTTTCACTGGAGATGTTGTTCTCACAGCGTCAACTGTTGATGAGACAATACAATTTACGGATACTCGGACATACACCTTCGAGAGGCCAGTAGAATCTGAAGTGTTCTTTTCGGAAACCATGAATGGGCCAACAATCATCGCTCTAGCCGTTGGATTGGTGATTTTTGTGGCAATCATATTTATTGTTCGAAAACAACGCTTGGCTCCTGGTGAAGAAGAGGCATTTCTCTCCGGGCCTCCAATAACCCAATCGAACGTTGTTGAAACAAGACCTGCGCAAGGTAACAACGAATTCGGTTCTGAGGCAGGGGGCACTTCAAGTACACCCGCAATACCAGAAGACGGCCTGCCGGATGGCTGGAGCATGGAGCAGTGGGTTCACTACGGGCAACAATATCTTGACCGATTGGGGAAACAGCCTTGATGTGCGCCGAGATGGGGGAGCATGGTCCAAGAGAATCCTATCTGGTATTTCCTTTGGGTTGCCGTGGCGTTTTTTGGGGTCCTTACTTGGTATCTTGACAAATTCAGTCACCGAGAAGAACTTGTTCGTATTTCTGCCTTAAGCGGCATCGTTTCCATGCTTAGCTTGGTCTTGTGGACATGGACAGATCTATGAGGGATTTTATGGAACTAAGTGACCTTGAACATCATCCTCTCGCACACAAATATCCTGTTCGGCTCCCAGTTTGGTGGTGTAGAACAGGAGATTCTGGACCGCATCCTGACGTCGAAGGGTCGACTGGAAAAACCATTGTTTTACGTTTTGAAAAAAAATTTGGGCGCATTGAACGGATTTTTGCTCGATTGATGAGGGCTCCACACGAATTACGTCGACCGTTACTCGATAAGAACAGTGTGTTGTGGGAGTTATGCAATGGAAAAAGGACATTTTCTGAGATCTGCATGCTAATGAATTCAACATTCCATGAAGAGGTGTCTCCAGTCGTGCATCGAACACAAGCGGGAATTCAGGTATTCATAGCTCTGAATGTAATGCGGTACGTCGATAAACCAGAGCAGGTTGATTGGAGTACGATACCAGGTGCGGTCCCAATCGGACAAAATCTTGTCGAACAAACCGCAATTGACGCTGATGTTGAAGTGCGTGACGGGGATTAATCCACAGGTTCTACAGGCTCCCAAACAAGTCTAAGTCCGATGCCATCCTTTCGATCATCAAATCGCAATCTTCGCCTTGATGAGGATCGAGTGGAATCGGACTCTGTAAACCAAGAACCACCTTTTGCCACGAGGAATTCTGTATGCTTGTCCGAGGGTGATGTTTGCGTCCCAGTATGATTCTCGTGTGATGCTGTCCATTTCGTGCAGGTCATTTCGTAAATCAATCCATGCATATCAAAATAGCCCCAAGGGTTTGCCTTTTTGGATCCGACTTCTCTCGTTGTAGCACCACTGTTACCTCCGTGCCATCCGTGTGCATCCAATTCAGAATCCTTGTTACCAAAAGACCATCTGGTTGTCGTTCCTGCTTTAGCGACGTATTCCCATTCTGCCTCTGTCGGTAACCGCCACATACCCTTGAGGCCAATGTATTCGCTCCCATTGGCATTCAAGCGTTTCAGAAACACATCAACATCTCTCATAGAGATTGTTTCAACTGGACGAAGACCTGCACTCCAACCATCTTGAAATTTTGAGGGGTTGTCGCCCATTATACTGCTCCAGTGGATTTGTGTGACTGGACGGACCCCCAAAAAGAAAGGTTCCGTAATTTTTACCAAGCTCACAGGCAATTCGTTCGGATGGCCAGATCCAACCTGATCACCAATGAGGAATTCACCTGGTTCAACCAAGAGGTACATACCACCAAAAGCATCTTCAAAAGAGGGGCGATTTGCGTTCATGACATCACATGTTGCGATACATTGTGGCAGTTTTGAGAACTGATTCAACGAGCGAATCCAAACGGGCAGTCATGCCCTCCTCCGCAAGGTTACCATCATCATCAAACGCCTCCTTTACATGGCCAACTGCGAGTTGTTGGGAGACTGGATTTGCATGAAGCCAGCGAAGCATAATCCGCATGTGATTAAGCGTGTTCGAATTGGACATACCCCCGAGCGTCGACATGAGTCCAAACACTTTTCCTCCGACATGTTGGTCGTAGACCCAGTCAAATGTGTTCTTCATGACACCAGACATTGTACCGTGATACTCAGGAGATGAAACCAAGAAAGCATCGCACGATGCGGCCATCTCTTGGAATTCTTTCACAATCGGATCGGACCAGCAGCCTTTCTCACCAACGAGAGGTAAAGGTTTCTCTTCAAGATCCCAGAAGTATACCTCTGCACCGTTTTCTTGTGCCTTTCTGAGAGCAAGGTCAACCAACATGCCGTTCTTTGATTGTCGTCCAATTGAACCGGAAAGGCCCATTACTTTCAGTGGAGTATCCGCCATGCTCTTGCTACGAACAAGGGATAGATGAATCCATTGTTATCACCTAACCAAGAAGCAACTATGCTTATACAATAACAGTATTGCCAAAGAACGGGACAAGCGTATGCGTGCAGAGGACGAAGACATGTCGAATGCATTGATGAACGACATGGCGGATGCGTTGAGGTCTGCAGGACTGGGGTCGATGATCGAACCCGAAGAACAGGAAGTTGCAGCCGAAACCGAACCAGATTCTGTTGAAGAAGACGAAGTAAGCGCAGAAACAGTCACCCCAGAAGTATCTACTAATGAGGAATCAAGTATCGAAGAACAGGTTCAAGCGCTGATTCAAGAAGGTGAATACAAATCTCGATCAAGTTCTCCTCAAGAGGCCCTGGTAGCATTCAACAAAGCAATCGCATTGGATCCTTCAAGTGATATGGCGTGGTTTAATCGTGGTGTTCTTCTCGAAGCACAACAGGATGCTCGCGGTGCTCGACAGGCCTTTCAGATCTGTCTCGATCTCAATCCAGACCACGCACCTGCAACTGCAAACCTTGCAATCCTCCTCGACAGAATAGGTGACGAAGCTGGTGCTGCTGCGATGGCACGTAGGGGGTTAGAATTTTTCCCAGGACACCCGAGTCTAACCGATGTCCTGAATCGCACAATGCATGCACCGGTCGATGAAGTGCCTGATGCCATTGAATCAACCGTAACCAAAGCAACTCATCAGGAATCAACACTCAACGTTGTCATGGAAGAAACCGGTGTCGAAGATTCAGAAGCGATTCTTGCGGAAGCTGCTCACCACGATATGGACGGGGACGGACACCTCGATAAGGAGGAGGTGAAAA
>DAPT01000090.1 GCA_002502215.1 Euryarchaeota archaeon UBA124 | reverse complement strand
ACAATGCCCCCTATCTCGTTCGGGAGCATGATTCCGAGCCCTAAAATAGCAAGAACAAGACCAAGAGGGACCATAAATCGAGCCCTCCATTTTGGATCTTCGAGTGCCTTTACAATGTAGTAATACGTACCTTCAATGCCCTTGGACTGTTTCACAATGATTTTCTCAACGTGATCGATTCGCACTTGCGATTGAATAATCGGTAAAACCGCTTCATCCTCAGCACCATCGGTAATGAGAATCGCTTCATCTGGTTGGTAAGACGATACAACCTCTTCCAGTTGAGCAGAAATGGCGCGATCTGAACGAACGCCTACTTTTTCGTCACCGGTGAGAATTGCAACTTCGACCTCATCCTCATCCGCCCCGTTCTCAAGAAGGAGGTCGTGCTGGGACAGAGCTCCAAGTATTGCATTTGTATCGCTCTCCTCAGGGTCTGCAATTCCAAGTTTTAAGGCAGCAGTAAGAACCTGCCGTCGACCAACAACAGGGCCGCGAATTGACGTCTTGATGCCGAGATCGTTGTCTCGGTCAACGGTCAATACGAGTATGCGTGCCATGGGCTCCCTTGTAATAGGGTAGACGTTCCTCCACTTCAAACTCTTGCTTCATTGGGAGGTTCTTCCACCGCCTCTTTGGGTGCTTCTGCTTGTCGCTGGCGTTGCTTCCTTCGCTGCGTTGCTCGTATGTACTTCAAGGGATGATCGAGCCATGGTTGGTCGCACAACCGGTTATCGCCAGGTAGGACTGGGCAGTTGTGATTGACCTTGAGTTTCCCACAACCCGATGGCGTGTACCCATGCTGGAAAACGTGGCCAACCTGATAGGTTGTTGTACCCTCATCGAAATCAGGTGCGCCGCGAAAGAAATCAACACATGCCTCTTGAGGCAATGCCAATGTCGAAGCCATGGAAGCAAGGAACAGGCGGCCAAAGTGGTTGACGTTGACACCTGCAGACAAATCCGCTACAGCTTTCCGCATGCAGGGAGGCCAATCATCTTCTTCTGCACCGACCAGTGCTATCGCATCGCTCGTTTTCTGAGCAAGTAAGTTCCGCACCATTCCAACCGGTTCAGCGAGACGTACTGCAAGGTCGGTCGTCACCTCTGCCATCTTTTCAGTTCCCTCACGCTCGACATCGGACTTGATGTGTTCTCGCAAGAGTCGAGCAAGTTTGGCTGTAGAAGAGTACTTTTGTTCATTGTGAAGTCGAACCATTCCAGCATCGACATCGCAATTTGGTAACCGCCAACGGTTTCCTGTAATTCGTGGACAAACCTCGATAAAATCAGCAAGGCCGAGTTTCCATTCCAAACCGTCTTGCGACTGTCGAAGTGATTGGATGTCTGTGCTGATCATGCCTCGCTGTGTTGACTGCCCAGATCGAGATTGCTCAAGAACTGAAATGTAGGTATTGGCAATGTTAAGCAAATTCTGACTATCCCGTATCAAGAGATGTTCAGCGCGGGCAGCTTCGGCCTGCGACCACCGAGCCAACAATCGTTCGTCTTCGGATGCACAAATGACCAATCGAGCGTAATAAAACGAGAATGCTTCGATCAATCGTCCCTCCTCTGTATGGATGTCACCGCCGCTCAATTCGACGCCTTCCTTTGATTGCACACTGTCGACAAGACGAATACGCGCTCGTTTCCGAGCAGGTTCCATTAACGCCCCTTCGAGCAAATCGTCCAGAGTAATGTTGTGCTTCGCAGCCATTTGCTGAATCCAACCGCTTGCCTGTGGCAAAAATGGATAACGCGCAAGCGTAATCTCATCGGTGATGGATGGTTGAGTGGGCGGCCTCGGCACAACCAATGTACAAACACGATACCATATGAACCTGACAACCCATATCTTTCTTGAACAACCTCGGATTGGGTGGACCGTGCTCAATCCTTCACAGAGCGATTTGATTTCCCTTCAGGGAGAGGTTCGCCAAGCTTTTGGTTGGTCCTTGGAGGCAGATGATGCCTCAGCAAATGCGATGTCAATTGACTTCCAAGGCGCCGCTCCATACAACCAACGCGCATGGTCCATAACATCTCGAAAAGAAACACTTTCAAATCTCGGGAGCGAAATCTGCACAGCAAAACGTTTGATTGCAGTAGGTGCAGGTAGCGATTCAATTCAAGTTTCGGATTACCCTGGAGCATTGTTCATCGCTGCTGATGGAGCAGTCGGGGCAATCGATGACTTGTCTCGCGTCCTCTGTGTCGTGAGCGATGGGGATGGGTCTGAACACTTGGAGGAGGCAGCGAAATACGGCATACATGTTGTCTTGCACGCACACGGCGACAATACCAACATTTGGAAAGAACTTGTTGCAAGGTGGTCCTTGTTTGAACAACCTCCTCCATTGACACTTACACATCAATCGGAAAAGCACTACGAGGGGATGCACAATCCTGGAGGATTTACGGATGGAGATCGAGCGCTTTGCTTCATTCAAGCAGTGGGTCGTTCGCTGCAAGAGGTCGAATGTTTGGGCTTCCGAACGGATTACGTTGGACCATGGTCTGGTACGACAAATCCCGAACGAAAGAAACAGAAATTGGTATGGATGAAGGAGTCCATGCGACGTCTTGGCGTCGAACACCAACTGATAAGGTGATTTGGAGTTTTGATTGTCATGGAGCGCAAGCGGATACTCAACCTTTCGTTGTGGATTGTTGCTCTCCTCCTCATCAACACGATCTGGGCAAACGTGGCTTCGAACGAAGCATCACAGCAACTCAATGACCAAGGATTTGAATTCCAACCGGAACGGCAGGTCTCTGTCAAAGCAGTTTTCGGAAGCGATGCTGAATTACCGATTACAATCACAACAGAATTCGTTCACCGGGACGATCCATCCCGCACGGCCAATGCTTCATGGAGACTCATCGATGCTTCCAACGAGGTGGTGCTGAATTGGGCTGGCTCAACCAACGAGGTTGCCACACTCAAAGCAGAACTGCCGCCTGGGGAATACACGCTCAACACCACAATCGACGAGAACGTAATCGCCATACAACATTTGGACATCACTCCTTTTGCGCCGATTGCAACCTTAGGTCACATCCTGCTCTCTCTCCTCCTTGTAGCCATTGCTTTTGGCGAATCAGCTACTCGAACGTTCATCGCAAAGCGCATAGAACAATCCGAGATTAAAGAAAACAAACCAAGAGAATTTCGAAAGGTACGCATCGGAATGCCAGAAATTGAAGGACAACCCGAAGATGACGACTCTCCGTGGCGAGATCCGATCACGCTTTGATTACAGGAAATCGGTGAGCGACATTTGTCGAGCCCGGTCGTTGTTGAACAAGGACTCTACACTACCTGCCAACCATTCCATGTTTTGTCGAGTGTATGTATCTACTCCGTAGGTATCCATGACGTGTTTGGTGACCTCGATGTACTTTCGAACAGCGCCTTCCGATACTGTTAGTGCGAGCTTGCCGCCGCATAGACCGCCCTCATCGCGAGCAACACCGTGTGCGGAAAGGCCACGTCCGACAGCCTTCTCTGGCTGGATGCATTGGCCGGCAAGAGGCATTCTTCGATACGAATGCCCGCACTTCAAGCAGCGTATCTTTTGACGTCCATAGGCATTCAGATTCCCGCGCAGATCGGGCAGAAAATGGGATCGAATGACCGATGATGCAACGGTTCGTGCATCGATCGCCCGTAATCGCTGACAGAGGTCTAACTGACCGTTCATCTTGTCAATCATGGTTGCAAGCGTCTTGTATGCGGAGAGTTCAGGACCCTCATCAATCCGATTGCAATCGTGTGTGAAACCGTATCCGCGTACTGCGGCAACAGATCCCAAACGGCGTTCGACGAAATCCATTGAATCTGCGATGTCCTTCGGATGCGGTTGACTGAGGGTTGCCTCGTAGAATTGACGTTGATAGAACCATGCAGAATCGACATTGAGCGCTTCCTTATCGATTTCAGTCGGGTTTAATCTCGTGGTGAGAACCAGTGGAGCATCCATCTGACCACCGCGATTGGCGGGCAAAATCTCTCGACTGAAGTTCAACAAACCGTCCATGAGCAGCATAATTGCATCTTCGTCCCCGTCGCAATTTCGTCGTTTTGCTGCATGGAAAAGCGGGTGTGCATAACCGCCAGAACAATCCGCCCAACCAATGATACGAGACAAAACTCCACCGGATGTGTGCGGTGCGAGAGCACAAATGAGCCGGCCAACCAGATCGTCCTTGTTGGCGGCGTTGTAATACGGTTCCAATCCGTAAAACTTCACCAACATTTCATCAATAAACTGTGCGGCTCGAAGAAAATAGTCAGCAGCATTTCTTGCCACGATGAAGTCTTGAGGATACAGTTCAAGCATCTGTTCATCGCTCTCCAATGGATTACCTTCCCAATCGTGCGTGTAGCCAAGTGCATGCAATTGTTTCCAATCAACATCGATTTCTTTTGGAGTAAAGTGAGTCACGGGAACATCACTCATATCGAATCGGATGGTTCCGTCACGGAATACAGGGAGGTCGTATTTGGCGCGAAGGAGCCCTTTTTCGATGGGTTCTGGTGTTTGGTTCCTGCTCTTTAGTTCCTTTACGCACTTGACTTGTTGAGGCAATCGCCCCATGCCGATTCGAAGTTGCGCATCCTCAAGAATCGCTTCAAGCGGAACGCTTTGCATTTCACCCCGACGTCGACTTTTCCCAGTTGACTCCTTCATGTCGGTTCGTCCACCGCAGGTTTCTCCCACCTTTGGGATACCAGCATCGTCAAGAACACGATGATGACACCGAATAAACGGAGAATCTTTGCCACATCTTGAACAAATCCTCTTCCCCATTTGAATACGGATTGAACCCTTGCCAGCTGCGTTGGAAATTAAGCGCTGGTTCCCACCTTCAAGCGCGATGGGGAAGAGTGTGTGAGACCGAGGCGTCATCTCACGAGGAGCTGATTTCTCAGGCCGACCCATTCGACATCCTATCCGTTGAGGTGCAGCATGCTCCCAACGTAAAGGAGATGTTTCTCGAATCAACGGTAGAATTCCATCGACAACATGGTTGTCGTGAATCCTCAATGATGATGAGTACAGGGCAACATCTTCAGGACCTGGATCCTCAACCGAGTCAGCAGCGTCCTGTCCAACTTGGTCTGTTTCTGCAATACCCAATCCACGTTGCCGAGCTTCCGTTTCTGCAGCGATACGGACGGTCGATCGTTGTTTTCTCAATTTGTCGAGGCGCTCTGCTTCGTTGCGCAGGACAACGCTGCAATTTTGGAGTTCAACAATCCGCTGTTCAACCAACGATTTCATGTCAACACGCTGATGCAGTTGTTTGTTTCGTACGGTGTAACCCAGTCCGCTCATCATTGCCTGCCAACCGCAGGTTGCAACGATGTCATCACCATCGTGGTGATGGGAAACACCGAGCAGTAGCAGAGCACCTTTCAGCAAACCGTGTTGCATGAATGTCCATCCTTCGGGCAGCGATTCCTCAAAGATCGGTTCTTCAGGTTTGAATTCTAGGCCAATCGTTTGAATTTCTTGCAGCGGAGGGATGGCCTCTGGCTGCAACCGATCCATTGCTGTCGCATCCCACCCCTTTGCAGCCCCCTTGAATCGAAGCCAAGTTGCCGAACTGGACGGGTGTGCAACCTCAACATCAAGCTCAATCGACGATTCGATAACCCCTTTTTTCAACGCCTCCAAGAAGGCGGGAACCCATTCGATTGGTAGGTCGAGGAACCATGGGTTGTGTGGAGGTGCAAGTGCAGTTCTCCACCGTTCCGCAATGGCTGACGCTTGATCCCAGGTAAGGGTCAGTTTCGAAAGGTAGCGGTGCCAACGCCGGCGAACGTGAAATTGTGCGTTTGCATCCTCGACCTTTGTTGCACCCGGAACCCCATCAGGGTGGGGCTCAAGGCCTTTGCAGATTGTTGCAAAGGCTTCTACATCGTCTGAAGTCCCCAATGCATCAATGAGATCGCTTGCCCACCAATCACTCGAGTACCCTGCAGGGACGAGATTCTTGTTGTTCTCCATAAATTCCCCATAACCGATGACAATCTCACCATTGTCCCATATTGATCGAATATCTGGTCGAACTTTTCTGAGCTGCTCGGCTTCATCAATACGCAAGAATTGGCCGGAGGAGAGAACGACCCAAGGACCTTCAGAATCGGTGCTCGGTGTGACCGCACAGGCCTTTCCAGGGCGTTCAATTTTCATTTGAGTTCCAATGGTGACGAAATCATCCAAGACCAGCATCGAAGCAGGATTTAGTGATGCCGCCGCAAGACCCGAAGGGCGCCCTCGGCCGTAGCGCAAACGGAATCCACCGGGTTGTTGTGGCCCGCCAAATATAGGCCTCCCAGCAATAATGTCCTTCATGAATACGTCAATCGGAGCAACTCTGCGAGTCTTGAATCCATGGTTGTCGGAATCGTCGCCATCCTTTTTGCCTTTGGAGGCAAATTTAGTGATAAAATCCCAGCCAGGAACATCGAGTCGCTCAGTGTGCTTTCGGATTTTTGGGGCTTTGAGACACATTCCTTCTCCAATAACGAGGAGAACGCCACCTCGTATCCGGGCTTCATCGATGTTGCGAACGCGCCCGTACCCTGCACATTCAATCGATTCAGTTGACTCACCGTTAATCATCACCGGGCATGCGCGAACAATTTCATCGATCTCTGCAGGTGATGGGCGATACTGAAGGTTGCCGCGATACAGTCCAAACTCTTCCTTTACCCGCTCAACTTCACCGTCACTCGGTATGTATGGTCCGACTTTCAACTCGCGTCGAATCATGTCAGCAATCAGAACTGCAAGCGCTTGGGCAGTACCCCCGGCAGCCCGAATTGGCCCCGCAAAGTGAACAGAAACGAAAGCAGAACCATCCACGTTGTTCAGCAGCCGGACTTCGCTAATTCCTTCCAAAGGCGCAACCAGGACCGCTTCGGTTAGGATTGCTAGGCCAACCCGAAGACCAACATCGATCGATTTCACCATGTCGTAGCCCTTTTCTCGGAAACCTTTTGCAACTCGTTGAGCCATCATGATCGAGGTCGTCTCACGGTCGTGTTCAGCCAACAATGCACGAATGTCATCTGCGACAGGATAGGATTCCAAATGCTCGACAAGGAGTTTTTCTGTGCGGCTTGCAAGGTCCGCCGCTCTTGGGATTTCGACAAATGGTTTGGGATCGAGACCGAGATTTCTTGCCTGTTCAGCCACTCTGTATGCGTGATCAGCTTGCTCGTCGAGGATATTTTGGTAGCGTTCCATCTCTTTTTCAAGGCGAGGAATATCGATACCAATCAAGGGGTTGAGTTCGTTGGTTGATGCTTTTGAAGACATGAACATTGACCCCCACACCACCGTTGTTGTCGAAACTTTATGATGCAATCGGCGAACCAGCATCTCTTGTGGTAGCCCAACATTCATGCATTAGATGGAACACCATCGATGCATGAGCGTTCACGATTCACTGAAAACACTTCCAGAGTGGAACCGACTGGTGGAAATGGTTCGCGAACTTGCCTTCTTGGACGGGGGCTCCGATGAGGCTTTCACGCTCGCCTCTGGGCGCCAGTCCCGATGGTTCTTTGACATGAAACCCGTCATGATGCACACCGAATCTTCGAAGCTCCTTGCACGCTTGTTTAATCATCGCTTGGATGCATTGAATCCTGATTTTGTCGGAGGGCTCGAATTAGGCGCTGTTCCGTTAACGGCCATTGTCATTACAGGTTCTGACTCTGACCATCGGAAAGGGTTCATGGTTCGTAAATCCCCAAAAGGCAGAGGAGGTCGAAAAACCAACAATCCTCCGGGCATTGAAGGTGCATCGATTGCAGCGGGGGGCAGCATCGTTATCCTCGAGGATGTCACCACAACCGGAGGTTCTTCAATTCAGGCAGTGGAAAGGATTCGGGAGACAACGACCTGTGAAGTTCTTGCAGTCATTAGTATTCTCGACCGTGAAGAAGGCGGCGTGGAAGCATTTGCAAGAGCAGGCATCCCATTTGAGAGCATTCTCACCCGTTCCGATATCGCTCAGTAGGTGAAAGAATTGGAACTGTTGATTCCCTCTGAACAGGCCACAACGGGCCATCCCGTTCCGGATGCTTCTCTGAAGGAAATTTCCTTTTTTCATGCAAGCGAAGGCAAACCATTGGCTACGCCTTGGCAAGTGGCGATGACTCGTGCAGATTACATGACACAATTCGAACTTCCTTCGGGGATGGTTTTGGATTGTGCATGCGGTTCAGGCATCCAACTCGCAGCCTATGCTTCAAGACTCAAGCGGCCGGCCCTTGGAATCGAACTCGATCATGACAGAGCGATTGCGACCTGTCTTAATCTTAACACGATTGCACGTCGTTTTTCCACCTATGGCCAAGGATGGCATCGTCGCTCAATCGTGGTCGCAGGTGATGGAACTGCCAGCGAAGAAATTTCATTGATTGCTGGATTTGAAAACAACAGCATTGCGTTGCTAATGCTAGACCCTGCCCGGCCTCGAAATTCCCGAACACATGATCTCGACGAGATGCAACCGAATCTTTCGAGCGTGTTTTCGGCTTGGAAACCCTACCTTGCATCGACCGAAAAAGGACCTTGCATCGTACTTGATCTCTCCCCGAGGCTAACGCAAGAACTCAGGGACGGAGTCGAAGCGATTGTTGAATCGTTCTGGCCAGGGATAGACAAAACGTGGATTTGGATGTCTCGAGGAGGGGGGCGCGTCGATCGACTCGAGCTCTGGCTTGGAGGCGTAGCAACGCCAGATGTGACCAAACGCTTCGTTCGATTATCTCGCACATTTGCAGGAGACGATGCTGTGATTGAGCAGCAAGAAATAACACAATCGAACCGGCATGGTCTTCAATCAGCACGACGAAACGAGTGGGTTACCATTCTTGATGCTGCACTGGTTGAAAGTGGTTTAGCGGATGCTTGGTTGCATGAACAACTGAGCAACGTTTCTGACATACGATGGGCTGAATCCTCTCCTCGACGTCCACGCATCCACCACAACGGACCCCTCAAAGACGAATCACACCCATTCGTGGTTGCTTCCGGACGAGTGGTGGATGTCCTCGATGTTGCTCTTGACGAGGCCAACATTGACGCGATTGTTGCTGTCGCACTCGAGAATGATATTTCGGCCATGACGATACGTTGCGGCGTTGATGCCGGGCTGCAACCGCGACTGCAGGGGAGCATCGATCGTCAGATGCGCAACCGGCAAGGCCGCAGGAAGGCGTTTCTTACCCGGCATACAACCTCAAATCACCTTCTTCTGTGTGCTCAATATCCACAGAATTCTGATACCTGAAATCGGACCCCTGCATCGCGGTCTTGATATAGGGGAGGTTGGTCGGAAAACTGCTCGACATCATGTCGCAACGTAAGGTGGACTCGAATGGCAAAAGGAAAAGAAGAGGAACTCGGCGACGATTTTTCATACATTCTCCGAATGGCAGACACGGACATGGACGGTTTGAAGCCGCTTTCATCCGCTCTGACATCGGTCAAAGGAATCGGCGTACGTAGTGCAATTCAAATCTGCAAGGCGACAGGTTTTGACCCTGCTCGAATGGCCGGCCACCTCGGTCCAGAGCAGCAAGAAACGCTACGACTTGCAATCGAGGATTACGTCAACAACGTACCGTACTGGATGGTTAACCGTGCTGCGGACGTCGAGACCGGAAACGACATTCACCTGACCGGTCAGGAAGTTAAACTCACACTCGAAGAAGACATCAACCGTCTTCGAACCATGAAATGCTATCGTGGTGTTCGACACGCTAGCGGCAACAAGGTCCGTGGACAACGCGGACGAAGCAACGGCCGTGGCGGCCTAACACTCGGTGTAAGCCGAAAGAAAGTATGAGGGTGATGAAGCATGGGTGAGCCAAAGTTTTCCAGACCAAAGTTCGACACGCCTCCTCATCCTTGGAAGAAGGCACGAATCGAAGAAGAACATCTCATTCAAGCCAATCACGGCTTGAAGAACATGCGAGAGATCTGGAAGGCCAAGTCTCAGCTCCGACGCCATCGACGCCAAGCCATGCGTCTGATCGGTATGATCGACACCACAGAAGGTCACGGAATGCGAGAGATGCATGACCTTCTTCGTTCGCTTCACCTCAAAGGCCTCATTACAAGCGAAGCCTCCCTCGACGATATTTTGTCGCTTAGCGCCGAAGACATCCTCAACCGTCGACTCCAAGCACAGGTCTACTACAAAGGGCTCGCATGCTCACTCAAGCAGGCTCGTCAACTCGTGACCCACGGACACATTTGCATCGGTGAACAAAAAGTAACCATCCCATCGTATCCGGTCAACCGTGACGAAGAAGAAATGATTCAGTACCACCCATCCAGTGACCTAAACAATCCAGAGCACGAAATCCGCAAGGCAATTGACGGACGCCGTGAGATGGCAGAATACGCTGCTGATGAGGAGGAAGTTGACCCCGAAGCAACAAAGCCGTTCGCTGATGAAGTCAATGAAGCTGCCGAAACAGCACCAAGTGCAGAAGACGGAGGTGAAGCCTGATGACACGCCGAGCCATCGTCAACATCTTTTCGTCTTACAACAACATCCTCATGACTGCGACCGATATGACCGGTGCCGAAACCATTGGTACTTGCTCTGGCGGACAGGTTGTCAAATCGTCCAAGGACAGTGGTGGCCAATTCGCCGCCACTCGTGCCGCTGAGCGTCTCGCTGACATGCTCAAGGACAAGGAATTCTCACAACTGATCATCAAGTATCGTGCTCCTGGTGGAAACAAGTCCAACAACACAGGACCCGGCGCACAAGCGGCAATTCGAGCACTGACACGTGCAGGCATGACCATCACTCGAATCGAGGATGTAACGCCAATCGCCCACGACGGCACCAAGAAAAAGGGTGGACGACGTGGACGACGTGTCTGATATGGAGGAATAAACATGAAGGCAAGCGTTGTTGAAGGGTATCCAAAAGGAAACAAAATGAAGATTCTCATCGAAGATGTTGATGCATCTCAAGTGAACGCACTTCGACGTGCAATCATGTCCGATGTACCAAAAATGGCCATCGATAAGGTGATGTTCACACTTGGTGTTAACCAAGACAACAACCGTGGTGAAATTTTCGAATCCGTCAATGCTCTCCCGGACGAGGTTATTGCTCACCGTCTGGCAATGATTCCCATTCCAACATGCCCAGACAACAGCATCGTTTCTCCATTCGAATGCATGAACTGTAAGGACATGGGAGAAGAAGACCGTGGCTGCCCTATGTGTCAAGTTCTCTACACACTCAACGTCCAAGGCCCATCCGCAGACAGCGACGAGCCGTTCCATGTCGTTCGTGCAGGTGATTTGACCAACGTATCCGATCCTACGTTCGATATCAGTGAAGAGATGAAATCAATTCCAATTACTTACCTCGCTCAAGGCCAATTCCTTGAATTCATTGCATTTGCAACGCTTGGCCGCGGTCGCGACCATGCAAAGTGGTCTGCAGCATCCGCTGTAACCTTCCAACCACGCCAGGAAGCTGAATTGAAGAAGCCAAAGAAGGCCTCCATCTTCTTCAATCTCGATCTTAAGACAAGCGATGGACGACCAATCGATGCAAAACTCTTCTCCAACAAGAAGTGCAGCGATGTATCAACCGTTCTCGATCTTGAGAAGGCCATGCACCAAGTCGGACACGGAACAGGTCGTGACGGCGACTTCGATGATGCAATCGTCTTCAACAAGATCGATGGAAGCTTCGTGTTCTCCTACGAAACCGACGGTTCACTTGCTCCAGAAGCAGTGTTCAACATTGCCATCGAAGAACTGAAGACTCGCTTCAGTGACCTCGGCGAAGACCTCGGTCGAGCATTTGCTTGATTCGATTGTGTTCTCTCCGCCACCTTGATGATTCTTGAAGAGATGGCTCGTTCATGGCAACAGTCCAGGTTGGTGGCCACATCACCTTACTGTTCTCAATTCATGACGATGCATTGCTTCCCCGCAATCAAGGTAGTCGTGGTGCAGGAATCTGCCTTGACAAAGGTGTTCGCGTTTCAATTCAAGAGACAGGACGCGGAGAGACCATCGAAGAAGGTCAAGAAATGGCTGGATGGGACAAAGACATTCCTTCAATCAAAGCCAAAGGCGAAACCCATGTTGAGATTAACGCCATTGATGTTGATGCAGATTTGAGCCATGCGATGTATACCGATCTCATCGATGAATTACGGCTGGCCAGACTTCTGCCAACTGATACCAATTATTTGGTAACCGTCGATATTGAACTCCCATTAAGCCAGGGATTCGGAATGTCTGCTGCAGGCTTGTCTGCGCTTGCTCTCGCATGTTTTGAGATGACCAAACAAGGGAAGCAACCTCAATATTTCCGAGCAGCACATCACATCGAACGCAGGTACTCAGGAGGCTTAGGAGATGTACTTGGAATCTATGTTGGAGGTGTTGAACTTCGAACCCATCCTGGCTCACCTCCTTCACCAGGTCTCGCTAGGAGTTTCCCTCTCGATTCGCCAATTCTTTTGATTTGGCAACCAAGTGCATCGAAACATACCTCGGAATACATCGATGATCAGGCATGGAAGGCCAATATTACTCGAGCAGGTGATGCCGCAGTCAACCGTCTTGCAAAGAGGAATTGGGAATCTTCGATATGGAATGAGTTGTTGCAAGAAGCTCAAACATTTGGACGTACATCGAAGATGCTGGAGGAACCATCGCGTCAATCCATGCTCGCATCGGTTCAATCCGTAATCAATGAACTCAATCTCCAAGCCCAAGTTCGCGCACGCCTGTGTATGCTCGGCACATCCTGTGTGTTGTTACCCTCGAAGGCAAACCAACCCCTTGATGTCGAAGATTTGAGTCGGATATCGGAACGTCTTCAATCGTTGAACCTGGATTCGACTCCGACAAGAATCGCCCCACAACGAAACTTCTAGGGGCGGTCTTGCAACGATGTCAGGTCAAGCGGACTTGCGTCCAGCATTGTAACACCAGCCATGTAGAGATTCTCTGAAAATCCGTGGCGAAACACGATTGCACCACTGCCCCATTCGTTGATATATCGCATCATTTGTTTGAGCATCTTCTTGCGTTGGAAACCTACGTCGGCCCCGTAGAAATGCTTTGCATCAATCCATGCAACCGGTTGACCGTTGATTTCAACATGGTCGAGGAAAAGAATGTCTGGCGTCACTTTTGGACGGCCAATCTCCGCTGATTGTTCCTTGACGAGTTCAGGTTGACGTCGAAGGCGCACACCTTGCTCCTCAAACCAATCAGCAAGGATTGTTTCAAACGCATCAGCCCGCAGATGGGTTTCGCTCTGATCAACGTTTGAAACACGATCGGCTTCTTCTGCAGCATCAAACTCCTTACGCTCTCGCTCGGAAAACTTCGAGGGAGCCCGAACCGATTCCTTGATTTTTGATTTTGACCAACCCTTCTCGGAAAGAATTTGCCGAAAAATATTCATTGGGGGGAAGTCGTATTTTTTTGACAATTCAACCACAGTCATGCCCTGTTTGTAATCTCGGTGGATTTGACGA
Organism: Euryarchaeota archaeon UBA124; assembly: GCA_002502215.1. Lineage (GTDB taxonomy): Archaea > Thermoplasmatota > Poseidoniia > Poseidoniales > Poseidoniaceae > MGIIa-L2. The sequence continues at coordinate 24,572 of DAPT01000090.1, read as the reverse complement.
CCACGATTCTGCATTGCTTGATGCCCATAAACAGTCTTCTGTTGTAGAAGTGCAGAACGAAGCGATAATGCTTGATCCGCGGAAATGGTGAGCGATTTCGCAAAGTGAGCAATTTCATCAACGCGATCATCATCAAGCCAACCGAACTCACCTTTTCGGACAACGAATTCAGCCATTTTTCCTTCATCCAAGAGTGAAACAGGCTCACATTTCCATTCAAATGAAAACGATTTCACATCTCCGGGAGCGTCTGGAAGCCCAACCGGTTGAATCCCTGTTCGTTCGTAATCAAATCGAAGATTTGCGCGTTGGTTGTGTTCTTCCAGTTCTTTTTTGGATTGTTCCATGAGGTTGGCTTTCCGAGGCCCACCGTAACGTCGTCGATTTCGGGACCGCCGTTGACCACTGCGATTTGGCCGGCGGTCTTGTGACATGATTGAACCTCAAGGTCGACCGTCTTTGAACCAATCGTCAATATTCGTTGAATGTGGTGCAACGCAACACCTTCATGAAGTGGCAGTTCGTCACAGAACTATGCTTCGCCCTGTTTTCATCGTTCTTGCTCTTCTTTTAGCGACGATGCCTCATGCACAACTGGCATCGCTTGATTCAGAGCCCATGTCTCATTTTTCTTCAGAGGAGGCCGATTCACTTGGATGGGTCGCAACTCTTGGTGGATTCAGTGAAGACACGATCAACGCCCTCGTACCACTCGAGAACAATTCAGTGCTTGCAGGCGGAGTCTTCACGTCTTCGATTCTTATTGGAGACAACGGTCATAATTCCAATCAACTCGGATTCGATGATACGGATGGATTCATTGCGATCGTGAATGATACGAGTGAATGGAACTTCAGCGAATCGTTTGGCAGCATCGGTGTGGACACCGTCGAAAGTCTCGCCATCATGAGTGACGGCGATTTCATCATTGCAGGTGCGTATTGTCTGGGTAGTGCTGGGCTCCAATGCAACATGACATTGGGTTCATTACCAACGCTTGGGAAAAACGAAGATTCCGATGAGGGCAATGCATACATCGCTCGATACGATGTCGATTCAGGGTGGCAATGGGCTGTATCCGTTGCCAACCATCAGGAAGTTCTCCTGTTCGATTTGTTTGTTGATGAATACGATCAAATCCACATCAGTGTTCTGTTCAAGGAAATTCTTGATATGAATCAGACAATCTTTGCAGGTGGCCCAGAGCCGAGTATCGCAGTTATGATTTTCGATGAAGACGGCGTTTTCTCAAGCGGATTTTCCGCACTGTCTGATAGTGGTATTGAACCGTTTGGAGGCTTCTGTCAAAACAGTGTTGGCGAGACGTTCATCGCCTTCACGTTCATCGGGCAACTCGCTTTTGAAGAAATTGGGGTTCTGGATTCCAATGGAGGAGGTGACATCGCTGTTGCAAAGTACGGTGCTACCAATTGGGATTGGTTCCAGCAAGGAGGCGGTTCAGGTGATGACTTTGCGAACGGTTGTGTTGCGAGCGCAGGATTGGATGTGCAAGTGTTTGGGGGCATTGAAGGGAACGCTACCTTCGGAACCGATTACAGCGATACGACGCAATGGTTCGATGCATTCCAAGCCGACATTACAACCAATGGCGTGTGGGATGGTTTGAACATTGAAGGAGGGCCGGGATACGAGATGTTCAGCGCTGCCTACCAAACATCATCCGGTTCAACCATTTATGCGGGCATCACCACCTACGGCTTCATGCTCGGCGATGAAATGCTCGTCGATTACGACGCTGATACAGGATACTACGGAACGGACGTGTTCTTGGCAGAATACGATTTGGACAATACCTGGGAATGGGCTCTTTTGGGTGGAAGTGAGGGACGAGATCGTGTCTATGAGATCGTTCCATCATCCTCTGGTGGTTCAATGATTGCATTCTCATTTGAAGAATCCGGGCTCTTTGCCAATCATTCGGTTGCTTCTGTTGGGGCCCAAGACGGTGGTATTTGGCATTACGAGACCGATCTCGATGCAGATGGGATTCTCGATGGGATTGACAACTGTCCGCGAGTTGCGAATTCCGAACAAGCCAACTTTGAATCCGATGCGTTCGGTGATGTCTGCGATGATGACGACGATAACGACGGCATTGCTGACGACCTTGACGCATGCCCGCAAGGCGAAGTTGGTTGGACGAGTACATCAGGAACCGACCATGATAGCGATGGCTGTCGAGACGCAGATGAGGACTTTGATGATGACGACGATACGATTCTTGACCATCTTGACTCTTGTCCAAAAGGGCCACTCGGTTGGGTTTCAACCGCGGAAAGCGATGTTGAAAGCGATGGATGTTCGGACGTTGATACGGACGAAGACGGCTTTGTAGATCAACGAGACAACTGTCCTGGAACCTCAAACCCAGGCCAGGAGGACCTTGATGGTGATTCGATCGGCGATCTTTGTGATTTGGATGAGGACGGGGACAGCATTCCGAACATCGAAGATTTGTGTCCTAGAGACCTCGCTCTCTGGGACTCTGTCGAATTCAATGACTGGGACCGTGATGGCTGCCAAGATAGCATCAACGATCTTGATGATGACAACGATGCGAAGCTGGACATGGTCGGTGCTACACAATTCGACATGTGTCCGAAAGGTTATCGAAACTGGGATGCAATGAATCTCTCTCTCGACCATGATCAGGATGGATGTCACGATGATGAAGAGGACCCAGATGACGACGGTGACGGATTTGATGATATCTTCGATCTCTGTCCACGCGGATTGGTAGGGCCCGTTTTGCCCTCACAGGATTTTGATTCCGATGGTTGTGTTGACGGGGCTGAAGACGTTGATGACGATGCAGATGGTGTCCTCAATGAGGCAGACATCTGCCCACGTACTCCACTGAGCACCATTGTTGACGGCGCTGGGTGTTCCGCTCAACAAGCCGATACAGATTCAGACGGTGTATTGAATGACAACGATCTTTGTCCTTCATCGCCTTTGGGTGAAAAAGTCGATGCGGATGGGTGCAAGCTGGTTGAGGTTGAAACCATAAGCGAGGATTCAGAATCCTCGTTTGGCATCAACCAAGTTTTGATTCTTCTCGCACTCGTACTTGCGGGTGTTGCAGGCTACATGACTTTCAAACCGGTCAAGGCTCCAGTTGTTTCTCCACAGAAGACAATCCCCCCAGTGGCGACAGAATCTCAAGACGTTGAAGAGGCATCAACAACCATTGAAGAAAATCAGGCATAGACAAATGCTGGAGAGAGGGGCATCGCAACGCCTGCTTTTCCGGTCGTATCTTCTTGGCTATCGCCATGAACAATCACAACAGATTGGAGTCCAAGTTCATCTGCGATGAAGTTCGAGGCGGCTGCATAAACGTCGGTTTCTTGCAGTTCTGAGAGAAGAATCCGCTTCTTCTCATCGTCCCATTTGAACACCTGAGGGAGCATTCGCTTGTTCCAGAAACCGAGTCGTTCACCACGGGTTTCACCTTGTGCAAGATTGGATTGGGTAAGAATTCCCATGAAGGATTTGACATTGTTCCCCTCTGCGAGATGGGCCAAGGCCATTTCTGCCATTTGATTTCGCCAAGGTGCAGAGGTAACGATGGTCAGCGAGGTTGCTTCACCTTCGATGTGACGCTCAGCGACATTGCGTACCTTTCGTGCTTGTTCGAGAAGATCTCGAAGGAGAGCCTCACCGTCGAGAAGTGCTTGGTCCTGCTCACTGAGGGGCGTATTCTCGCTCATGACGTGGCCTGCAAGGAGGCCTTCTCCACCAAGCATTGCCCACCAATCTTCTGCGAGGTGCGGTGTAGCAATGGCGATCATATGCGTCCATGCGTCGAGCAGTTCTCGACCGACGTGGGCGCTCCCACCACCGCGTCGGACGTACCAGTTGATGTCCTTGACCATATCGTAATGCGAGCATTCAACCGCTCTACGCAGGTCGTATTGGTCCATGGCATCCGACCATTGTTGCAGACGCTGCCGTAGTCGTGCGAGCATCCATGCGTCGATGGAATGAGCAGGTTTGTCCCAACCCAAGAGCATGTCCGGCATTGTTTGCAATTGTTGCATAACTCGGTGGTTTGCTTCAACAGCTGAGTCGGACCAATCCATACCTGCTGTCGGATTTGCAGCGAAGAGAATGAACAGTCGAACCGTATCCGCTCCAAATTGCTCGATCATCTGTTCGGGTGAGACCGTGTTCCCAAGCGACTTACTCATCTTTGCGGAGCGTTCACCGAGTGGGGAATCGCAGTGGGGGCATGGTGACCCCCAATGGTCAACGGAGAGTGTAACAGAGCATGTCTCACAGAATGGCGCACTCTTGTTGACCATGCCTTGACAAAGAAGTTCGTTGAACGGTTCGTCGATGGAGTGAAATCCGAGGTCTCGAAGTGCCTTGGTGTAGAATCGAGCGTAAATCAAATGCATCTGCGCATGTTCAATTCCTCCACAATAAAAGTCAACGTTCATCCAATAATCTGCAATGTCTGAATCGTACCATCGCTCAAGGTTGTTCGCATCTGTGTACCGTAGGAAGTACCAGGATGAATCGACAAAGGTATCCATTGTGTCGGTTTCCCTTCGTGCAGGTTTTCCACACTTGGGACAGTCAACATTGAGGAAGGATTCTGAGGTTTCGAGCGGATTCCCTTTCCCATCAAATACAACGTCGCGTGGGAGCTCAACAGGCAACTGATCTTCAGGGACTGGGACTGCTCCACAGTCTTCACAATGGATGATTGGAATTGGTGTTCCCCAGTAGCGTTGACGACTGATCAACCAAGGCCGAATCTTCCAGTTGATTTGCCTGTCACCCTTTCCAGCCTCCTCGAGGGCGTCGATGACACTGGCACGAGCATCATCACCGAATTCCCCATCAAAACCCTCGAGCCCTGAGTTCACCATGTAGCCATCTTCGGTAAATGCAGTTTCAAGTGCATCGATGGCATCATCCTCTTTGGTTTCAATCAACACTCGTTTAATGGGCAAACCATAGGTTTGTGCAAAGTCAAAATCGCGCTCGTCATGTCCAGGAACGGCCATCACAGCTCCTGTTCCGTAGGTTGCAAGAACAAAGTTTCCGGCCCATATTGGAATCTTTTCTCCGGTCAGTGGATGAATTGCGAATCGACCCAATGACACTCCTTCCTTTTTGTTGAGATTCTTGATCCGATCAAATTCACTCATGTTGGCGTACACATCGTGCATCGCTTTCCAGTCCGCCTCATATTGTGTCCCTTTGACCAATTGCTCTGCAAGCGGATGTTCAGGTGCAAGGGTGACAAAGGTGACGCCGAAGAGTGTATCAGGACGGGTTGTGAACACACGGATTACTTCATCGCTTCCATCAATTCCAAACTCGATTTCTGCTCCTTCCGAGCGGCCGAGCCAGTCTTCTTGCATCAATCGAACGCTTTCTGGGAATTCGATGGTATCCAATCCATCCAACAATTGCTGAGCATACTTCGTGATGTCGATGAACCATTGGCTCATGTCCTTCTGGCGAACAGGCCCATTGCATCGCCAACAGCGTCCAGCCTTGACTTGTTCATTTGCGAGAACCGTTGAACAGGATTTGCACCAATTGACGGGAGCAAATTCACGATATGCAAGCCCAGACTTGAAAAACCGTGTAAAGAACAGTTGGTTCCACTTGTAATAATTCGGGTCGTGGCTTTTGAGCATACGACTCCAATCGTATGAGAATCCCATACGCTTGATCTGTTGTGTAATGGAGGCCATGTTCTTCTCTGTAATATCGTGAGGGTGACCTCCTTCTGCAATGGCGGCATTCTCTGCAGGCATTCCGAACGAGTCAAAACCCATCGGGTAGAGAACGTTGAATCCCTTCATTCGCTTGTAACGGGCGACTGCATCACCAATTGAATAGTTCCGAACGTGGCCCATGTGCATTTTTCCAGACGGGTAAGGATACATTTCCAAACAGTAGAATTTTGGTTTGGATACATCATCAACGGAGGCAAAAACGTTGGCATCTTTCCATGCCTGCTGCCATGCAACTTCATCCGTCGTCTTCATCTCATCCGATATGTCGACACGTCCTACGCTAACATCGCCTCAAAGCCTTCCTTCTTCAATCCACCTCAGTAAATTGGATTCAGAGGCTCATCTCGTTCTTCAGATAAGCATCGCTGGTCTCAAGAAGGAACATGGCCTCTTTTGTCAACTTGTATCGGTTTCGCATACCCATGCGTCGACCTTCGATAAGACCGTACTTCTCCAACGTGCGCAAGTGATGTGAGATTAGTTGCTGTGACTTATCGAGCCGCTTTGCAAGCTCAGCCTGCGTTGGGAAATCACCCATTTGGCTATCATGGTCGAGTAAAACCAGGATTTTACCCTGCAACGAAAGTGGATCAGGAGCAAGGATTGGAACTGGAAGAGCATCATCTTCCAGCAATGGATGAAGGGTGTTGGTCAATGGGTAGTACCGTACAAGACGGCCGTCTTTTCGTCGCCAGATGCTCTCTTCCTGTTCGAGAATCCGTAAATGGTGGGAAAGTTGCCCGTTGCTCATTTCCAAAGCAGAGAGAAGGGCTCGGAAATGACAGCCAGGATTCGCAGTCAAGTATCCCAACAAACGTCCACGTTGGAAGCGTCCATCACTTGTTTCCGAGGTTCTTCCAATGAATCCGAGGAGCCACAATCCTGTGAGGGTTGTTGAAATGCGAATCGCTTCATTGTTGAAGGCTGCAAACCCTAGCATGGATAATATTGCACTGACCGTCAGAACAGTGACGGCTTGCGGAGCCCAGTCGGGGAGAACCTCCTCCTCCTGCGCATCAACCTCAACTGCAGCGGATTCCTCAACTTCTGGTTCCTCTTCAATCAGCGGTGTTTCTTGTACGACCGCAACGAGGGCATAGCTTTCGGCTGTGAACCGAGCGCAGGCTGCTGTAGCATCTGCTGGTTGTGCATCGTAAACACCGGATGTCCCATGTTCAGGCGACCACGAAGCCTGTAAAGAATCAGCGAGCATATGAATTGTACCCGCATCGTCCTCCAACATCCAACATGCACCATCTGAAGTCAAGACGCTGCTCCATGTACCATCGATTTGCAATATTGCAATTTCTTCTGAGATTTCGTCATTGACGACGTCTTCTTGCGAGACATCTATCTGTAACGGCCATGAGAATTCTTGCTCAAGGACAAGGTCTTGATCGGTTGCCAAGTTGATGAAAACACGGTAATCCACCTCCTGATAATCAAGGGAATTCAAATCGCTAAGAGTGAATTCAAGAACATCATTGGGCGCAAGACGGAGCGCTTGGTCGATGCGTTCGTTGTCGTTGCATAGGACGTTCTTTTCGATGACCTTCTCGGTAGTCTCGAGGTTCCATAACTGGATGGAGGCTTTGCAAATGTCAATCCATTGGATGTCGGTTTGTCCTGCTGTTCCAATCACCTGAAGTTCGAACAAAGGATTGTTGTCGCCGTCAACACCAATCGATAAGGAGGGGAGTGGAGCGGAGCCTGTTCCACAGTTTGCTGACTGCACACGGCGGAAATCAACATCGATGGAGGATGCATATCCAAACTCAGGTACTTCAGCAACGAGAACGTAGTCGCCGCTTGGCATTGAACATCCAACTTGATCGACAAATGCCCAGGATTGCAGCGGGAAAGTGCTCTGCGACGAAGCACCGACGACGACATCAAGTTCCGCATCACGACAGTTGGCTTGGTTGAGGGAATCGTAGGCAACGCCGTTCGCATCCACGATCCAATAGGTTGCTCGACACGTGTTGGTAAAGCGGAGGAGCTCATTTTCTGCACCATCGTTTGTAAGCGTAAGGGAGCCGTCGAAAAGTTCACCCTGGGCGTAGGTGGTTGAGAGTGTGTTAATGTTTGCTGTGAGTGGCACAGGTTGGACTTCACGGTCTTCGACTGTGAAATCATAGGTGCCGAGAACAAGTCCATCCGGAGTCTGAATCGTCAACGAAGCATCGCCTGCAAATGCAGGCTGAATCATTGTGTGTCCGAGTGAAACAACGGCGAATGGTTCGAGGATTGACGCCCCAGCGTCGCAGGCTGGGCCAAGGTGTGCGCCTTCAAAGTCAAGCAAAAGTTGGCAATCCTTGAGAGAAGTCAAATCGATTGTCTGCGAAGTTGGATTGTGCAGTTCGTATGTGACCACGAAAGGTTCCCCAACTTCAAGGAGGCTACTGCGGTGCACAACGGTTGTTGTTATCGATAATTCAGATGGGATGTTGGCGTTTTGCTGGACCAGAATTTCGGTTGTAGCCATCAAACCAGAGCCAGCGAGTTCAACGCTGATGGAGTAGATTCCAGGCGGAACAGGTGAGCCATCTGCATCGGTCAAATCCCAGCGATGCTCGTCAAGTGCGGTTGTCCCCGCTCCGATGTCAAGACCACGACTCTGTCCGCGACAACCAATGCTTTCGTCGATGAGAGGTTCACCCTCTGAATTTGCAATGCGTAGAATCGTTCCACAGGAAGGGTCCTCGTTGATCGAGGTCGCCTCTCCGTCGTTGTGAATCGATGATGCCAAAACGAGGGTATCGCCCGCACCATACCACGGTTTCAGGTTGGCATCGGTCACCTCGATTTCAAGGCGAACAGCATCGCCTTCTTCAGCACTTACTGGAACGAGGAGGACGAGGAGTATCACCATCGATGATGCAACAAAACGACGCATACGCACCTCTCCCATGAAACTGGAAAGTCTTCATTGGATTAAAGGGCAACGGTACAAACCTTGCGTAAATCAATCGAGGTCAAGCATTGTTGGAATCGAAGCCTGCAAAGCTTGTTCTTGTTGAATTTCGTGTTGTTTCCATGCGGGAAGAGATGCTGGATCAACCCAGCCAAGTTCCCTTGCTTTGTCGAATTCGCCATTGGAAACGTAGTAGTTGATCCATTGTTCACGACGCTCTTCTTCATCCATGAATTGCTCTTCAGCCTTGCGTTCGAGGGCACGTTCTCGCATCATCTTTTTGCGACTTGCTTGGCGAGCGAGCATGGCTACAAGGATTGCCGCAAGCATGAACGTAATGATTCCACCCATGGCATAGAGCATGACGTTCGAGGACTCTGCTTCGAGTTCTACAACAGTCCCCTCATCAGCAGATTTGTTTGGATCTTCTGTGATTGAACATTCGACTTGCCCAGGAATGCCCGTGGAGATTTCAGGATCCCATTTGCAAGGATCGTTGAGGTCCGACATTCCGTCACTATCGCTGTCAGGGCATCCGAATCGATCGATTGTTGAGGTTCCATACTCGTTTCGACACTCGTCGGGCCGGTAAGCACCGTTGGTGAAGTTGTTTCCGTAACCATCCCCATCGTTGTCATCCTGCTGCGTTTTTCGCAGCGGGAATGCATCTGGAGCAATACCTGTTGCATTATCACCTCGTCCATCGCAATCGATGTCTGAGGATTGCGTAACGTCGTTCGGGAAAGCATCTCCAATGTGCTCACAGAGTTCGATCATCAATCCAGGGTTCTCCTCGTCAATCACCGTCTTGTTGACGCTCTGGTAATTGTCACCGACCCCATCGCCGTCTTTATCGCACCATTGGAGCGGATCGTTGGGGAATGCATCAGCGCCGGTACAATCAGGCTCTGCAACGAAGTCTCCGAACGGGTCGGCATGGCCATCGCCATCGGTATCAGGACACCCTTGGACTCCGTTTTCGGTGCTCTCTCCGTATACGTCGATGCACTCATCGCCGTCTGTAAATTGCACGTTGTCTCCGTAACCATCCCCATCTTGATCCTCCCACTGAAGCGGTTGATTCGGGAATGCGTCCTCAGGGTCGGTGTATCCGTCACCATCGGAGTCCGGGCATCCACGAGAAGACGCTGCGATTGATTCGCCATAGGTTTGCGGACACACGTCGGAATTCCCTTCGGAGATTCCATCGCCATCGTTGTCAACAAAATTGTCGCCAAAGCCATCGTTGTCAGCATCGGACCATTGTGTTGGGTCGTTGGGGAATCGATCGCCGTTGTTTCCGCCAGGGTTGTCCCCGTAACCATCACCGTCGACATCACGCCACTGAGAAGCATCATTGGGGAAGAAGTCAGGGTTGTTTCCGTCAGGATTGTCCCCGTAGTTATCTCCATCAGAGTCTTCCCACTGGGTGCCGTCATCAGGGAATGGATCGCCTGTGTTGGAATAGCCATCACCGTCACGATCAGGGCATCCCTTTTGATCCTCGGTCGAGGAACCTGCTTGGTTTGGACAATCGTCTGCATCGTTTCCGTCGGTATTGCTACCAAATCCATCGTTGTCTTCATCGCACCACTGTGTTGGGTCGATTGGGAATGCGTCAGCCCCGTAACAATCCGTCTTGGCTGGCCAATTGGCGGTTGGGTCGGAATAGCCGTCACCGTCTGTGTCGAGGCAACCGAGACGGTCGTAGGTTGAATTGCCCCAAATGGTTGGACATCCATCGGCACGATCACTCATCTGCTCATCGCCAACCCAATCGCCATCGGTATCACGCCATTGGGTTCGATCAAGCGGGAAGACGTCGATGTTCTGTGCTCCAGAAATAATCACGCCGGGCCATTCAGGCGCTCTGTATTGATTCCACGAAATATCCTCGTAGTTGTCTCCATATCCATCGCCATCGGTGTCATTCCATTGTGTTGAATCGGTTGGGAATGCATCGCCACGTTGGTTGATGTGAAGTTGATTGGATGCGATGTCGTACAGGTAATTGTCACCGAACCCGTCGCTGTCTGCATCGACCCATTGCTCTTTGTTGCTCGGGGCCCAATCGTTCTCATCGGAGTAGCCGTCACCATCGACATCTGGGCAACCCAATCGGTCCATGGTTGAATTTCCAAACACGAGTGGACAGGAATCAGGGTTGAGTGCTGGAGCGGGGTTGTCGCCGTACCCATCCGAATCCGAGTCTTCCCATTGTGAGCCGTCGTCCGGGAATTCGTCGACCTTTCCATCGCCTTGATCGGTGGTGTTCCAACCATCGTTATCAGGGTCAAGGTCGCTCTTCCAGATGTAGAACCCTTCGTCGTTTCGACCGAATGCTTGGGCGATGTATGTGCCGTCAGGTGACCATGATACGCCGTTGTTTTGGCCGCATTGATTGCTGTTCCCTGTTCCAGAGCACCCTCCAGGCCGACTTTGTGCGAAGCTGTCGATTGAATTTCCGCTTGAAATTTCGTAAATCTTTGCAGTAGCTCCGTCAGCAGCATACCACCCTAGACCAAAGACAACCTGGTTACCGTCCGGTGAAAAATCGGATGAATAGCATGAGGTTGAAGCGGATTTAGTCCACGTATTGCTCCAAACATCGGCTTCGAAAATACGCAGTCGAGCACCTCCTTGGTTCTGTACGTAACCTTCGCAAATCGCAATGTGTTCTCCGCTTGGTGACCATGCGATTGAGTTGACTGTGCCAGCAGGTGCGCTTTCGCTTCGCGTTGTCGCCCAACTTGAAGCGTCCACAACATAGTAATCACCAACCGTTCCAATGGCGATGTGCGATCCACTTGGTGAGAAATCGACGGAATGGAAACGGTCTTCTCCTCCAGGGTTGAGATTTTGCATGACGGTGCCGTTGATGACGTCAATGACCCGAACAACACCGTTTGTTCCACCGTTTCCGGAGCGTCCAATCGCGATTGCTGCCTTGCTTCCGTCAGGTGAAACATCGATGTCGTAGGTGAAGTCGCCTCCTCCAACATCTGAGGAAAGTGCGCCATGCAACGACGTAAGGTTTGATGCGTAGTAGATGTCAACTTCATCGGCAGCTTGCGATGTAACGCCGATAAATCGACCATCATCAGACCAGGATAATTTCCCAGCGCCACCGTTGGAAACCGCAATCACAGAGCGGGTGTTTTGGCCAGTGGTCGTGTTCCAAATGCGGATGTACCCATCACCGCTCGATGTTGCGACTTCCAAACCATCTGGGGAGAATTCAACATCATTGTAATCGGTAGAGCGTGGGTTGTTCCCATCGAGAACAAAATTTGGATTTGAACTGGTCCAACCATCAAGCAGGTCCGAGGTTCCATCACCGTCTCGATCTGGGCAACCATCACGGTCCACGGTTGAGTCACCACTCGCATATGGACAGTCGTCCTGAGCGTCGTCAACACCGTCGCCATCGCTGTCGGCAGCATGCACGCCAAGAGGGGTAAGAACCAACCCAATCATGAGGAAAACAAGGAGGCAACTCAGGCCTCTTTTCCGATGAAACCCGTTTTCCATAATTCCCGGATGTACCTGACTTATTAGGAATTGTGGTCTTTATGTTTAATTTTCATGCAGAGAATCGGAACGCTTGAACATGATATTCTCCACAGATGCACATGGCCGAGGGACTTCCGAAAGTCAACGTCGCTGTCTCAGACCGCGTCTTGCTGCATCTTCTGCGCCATGACCACCTCGCTGACCGATTCATTGTCACAGCAGCATTGACACGTCCAGGCATTGCAGAGGCTTGCGCTCAACACCCTCCAAATGTAAGCCGCACGATGCGAAACCTTGTTCGAAAGGGGTGGGTGAGTGAGCACACGCGCTCCATCCAAAACGATGATCGGCGACAGAAAACTTGGCAATTGACTGAGGAGGGGCGCGATATGGCAAAATTGCGTACCAACAAACTTGGAGAAACCAAAGTCTTGGTACGTGATAAGGGCGGACAGCTTCTCGAAATCGAATCCAAGGATGCAGCCGATCGATTGGCATCGGATATGTCTCTTTTGCAAGTCCTCTTGCACGCACAACACGAAGGTGTCTTGACGTGGGGCGACATTCGGTTTGGATTGATCAAACAGCAAGATGACGAAGACTCGCCTCCACCGCCAGGACGACTTCAACCGCTTGCTGGTGTCCATGCGACCTACCACACGAGTGCACCTCAGACGCGAAAAGTACGAGGGCGGGATGAAGAATTGAATCGACTCGATGAGTGGTTTGAAGGCAGGTCTGCGTTCGCCATCGTATCAGGAATCGCTGGCATCGGCAAGTCAACCCTCGTAGCAGAGTGGCTTGCTGGAAAACAAGACAAGCAACCGAATCTCTCCATCTGCTGGTATCCGTGTCAGCCTTGGGATCGAGAAGTTGGTCTTGCAGTCAGCCTCTTGCATCGATTTGGAATCGACGAAAAACATGACCCTTACAACCTAATTGAAACGCTACCATTGCGCCCTGGAGCGTCACTTGACGTTGATACATGGCGACGACGCTTGTTGGCATATTTGACCGATGCTTACACCGTCCGAGAACGATTTTCAATTACTCCGGGTGGACCACCACCCTACTGGCTGATTGTCCTGGATGACGTCCATCATATCGCAGCCGAATCGAAAAATCTCCTTGGAGCATTGCTACAAATTTCACAGAAAACCCCGCTCCGATTTGTTTTGATTTCTCGAACATCTTTGGATTTTTACGATCGCAGGGATGTCCACACACGTGAAATTGTTGATGAGTTGCCCTTGGCTGGTCTGACGCTCGACGAAACGTCGCAATGGTTGCAAGATCTTGAACTAAAGGACATTGATGCAAACGATGTTCATGAGCGAACAGGAGGGCATCCGCTGGCGATTGAGATGCTTGAGCTGTATGGGAAGCCAACGCATGAAGATTGGCTGCGGTTCTTGGATGAAGAGATTTTAGCACCGCTTCCAGAACATGAACGCGAACTCTTGGCAACGCTCGCCGTTGCAGAAAAACCAATCCCTTGGAAAGCGCTTGCTAACAGTTTGGACTGGGAAGGAACGCCTCCTCAACGTCTGATTGATTACGGCCTACTCATCGAACTTGATCGAGGTATGTGGTTGCATGAAGCACTACGTGAACGTCTCGTTCGTGAAGTAGGATCAGCCGATACAGAGCGTCGTAAAAGAATCGAGTGATTCAGAAATCGTCAGCTGTCATGTGATTGTCAACCCAAGTTGTCAATGCAGGCTTTGTCATCATACCGCTCTTGTTGTCGACCATGGTTCCGTTACGGAACAGGAACAGTGCTGGAATACCGCGCACGCCAAGACGAGCGGCATGCATGGTGTTTGAATCGGTATCGACCTTTGCAATTAGGATGTCTCGCTCACTCGCAAGATCGTTCAATATAGGCGCAATTGCTTTGCACGGCCCACACCATTCAGCCCAAAAATCGACAAGAACCCATTCGTTATCGTTGAGGGTGCTCTCAAACTCAGAATCTGTGACCGCTTTTACTTCGCCCATGAACTTTCGGTCAACCGTCCTTTGAAGAACCTTTGCAGGTAAAATCATGGGACGCCCTCGGGTATCCCATCAATGTATCATATACTTCAACAAACAAAGAGTATACCATGACTGCAATGAAAGGAAAAGGGACACAGAAGAGCGCTCGATTGGAGCGTCTGAAAGCAGAGATTGCAACCTACATCGAAGATCGACCAGGTTGCTCAGCAGCTGACATCGTTGCCTATCTATCCAATGAGCGAAAGATGCGAAATCATGGTTTAACAGCACGAAAAATCGGATATTTCATCCCAAGGTACATGAAAAACAGAATTGGTTTCAAACTTGACGCGACCACAGGTAAGCGCATCTATCACGCAATGGGTTGACCAAACATTCAATGTGACGAGGTCCGTCGAACCCTCATGGACTGGCCAGCAGGTGTCAAACCCGAGGCTCTTTTTTCATCCGATGCTGCTCGCAGCATGATGAATCAAACAGAACCAGCCTGGTCGTTGTTGAATCCGAACAACCCATCTGGCCTCAAACAGCAAATCGATGCCAAGTTAGCAGAACTTGGATCAAACCATCCAGCGGGAGTGGAGTACGTGACCATCGATGAACGAAAGGGCCCCGTCCACGTTCAAGAAGGAGCATCAATTGAGCCACACGTCCATCTCATCGGTCCTTGCTTCATTGAAACAAATACAACAATTCGCTCGCATGCCTACGTTCGAGAATACACGTGGATGATGCCGGGAAGCCTCCTTGGTCATGCAAGCGAATCCAAACATTCCTTGTTCCTCCCTGGCGCAAAAGCACCGCACTTCAACTATGTTGGTGATTCAGTGCTGGGTTCAAACGCCAATCTTGGTGCTGGCGTCAAACTCTCGAATTTACGAAACGATGGAAAACACATCGGAATTTGGCTCAACGATGTTCGCAGAGAAACAGGATTGCGCAAGTTTGGGGCCATCCTTGGAGATGATGCACAACTCGGATGCAATGCTGTCACAAACCCTGGCACCGTTCTCGGTAAATCCAGCATGGTACACCCGAACACGACCGTCAGCGGCTATCATCCTGATGGAAGCGTACTCCGATGAGGGAAGGCCATGACCAATCTGTTTGGAACCGATGGAATTCGTGGTCGTGTTTCTCTGGATGCGTGCGATGATGAGGAAGCGCTTGAGCAAATTGTCGACGAGCGACTCCTAACACCGCAACTGATGAAACTGCTCGGAGAATCCCTCGGTCGTTGCTTACCAGAAGATGGGAAAGGTAGCCAAGTTGTCATAGGATGGGACGACCGCCCACACAACGAGACCTTAGCGGCATGGTTGACGCTGGGCTTTCATGCCTCAAATTGCCAAGTCGTGCACATCGGCTGTTCATCAACGCCGATGCTTCATTACGCAGTCCTAGAAACAGGCGCTCGGCTGGGTTGCATGATCACTGCAAGTCACAATCCTGTAACGGATTCTGGAATCAAAGTGTTTGATGCACACGGCCGAAAATCCATGCCAGCCTATGAAACACTTGTTTCAGAGACGGCTTACTCACTTTCGCAGGAAGATCGGGAAATTGACGAAGTGGACCGGAAAGCATGGATGAAACCCGACGCTGAACACAACGTACATCATCAGAAGTGGTTGGAGCGACGGTTGGAATTGTTCCAATCGTTGTTTGGATACGAATTATCCTCCTTCGATAAGCTTCGTCTGGATTCGTCCAAAGGCCATGCTGCATCATGGTTAGCAAATTGGATGCAGAATCAGGGACTTGATATCGAAGAAGTCAGCAGTCAAGCCGCTGCAATGAACGAAGGTTGTGGCGCAGGCGAACTTTCTCCTGGCCAATCATGGACTTGGGATGAAACGGTAAGCAGCGGACATTTGCTGATCGAGTCACTCTCCTCAAGAGGCGAAGGGTCGCTTTTGGGGGCTGCATTGGATGGCGATGGAGACCGCTGTTTGCTTGCAAGAGAAACCAGCAATGGGGTCGAAGTTGTTGACGGAGATGATATCGCTGATGCAATTCTTCGAGCCTGTCCAAAGCCTTGGAAGGTTGCTGCGAGCATTGAATCGAATCTGCGACTTCTCTCCAGCGTAGAGGAGCAATCGACGATGGAAGGTTTTGAAACTGCAGTTGGTGATCGTTGGTTGTCACATGCACTTTGTTCCTACTTGCCAGAGCAAGAGCAACAACCGTTGCTTTTCGGTATCGAGGACTCAGGCCACATTGTTCTTCCTTCTCCACATCCAAGCAACGCAAACCAATGGAGTCTAGTTGGCGATGGTTCGATGACGCTGCTTGTGGCATTGCTCGCCCTTCAGGGCGCTGGTGAGGACCCAATGCAGAAGGGTTGGAAAAAACGATTGAGTGTGAAGAATCCAAATCGCTGGATGTGGGACGGTCAAAACGAGTTATCCGGTACGGTTGAATCCATGGTCCGAACGCATTTGTACCAAGCTGGAAATGTCACAGATTGGCAGCGAAGTCGTTTGGAAGGAGAAGCCAATTTGATGCTGATTCGCTGTCGCTTGAATGGGATGGACGTCAGCTTCGGATTAAGGAACAGCGGTACACAAGAAAAGACCAGCATCAGTCTACGATTTTCAGAACCTGATCCCGGATTCGATGCAATGTTGTTGATGCGTTCCGTGCAGAATCTCTTGTTGCGGACTTTTAATCCAGTTGCCTATTGAGAGGCAAGCAATTCATCTCTGGACTGTGTAAGGTAGGTAATGATGGCAAGCAGGGTTGCTGTTGCGAGCAACAAAGCGAGTGCAGCCATGGACGTCATTCCCTGATAGATGAGAACGCTGGCAACAATCCATGCAAGCACAAGGTTGAGGAAACCAACGATTCGCCAACCTCTGCGAAGTGTCAACACACCGATGACCCATGATGTGGTTGACATGGCCAGCGTCAGCAGAACAAACAACAGCAAGGAGGGTGACAAGACACCTGTGATGATGAACAAAACCTGAGCAACCCACAACGAGGCTGAAATCCACAGACCTTGATCGGTGTACGTTGCAACGCCCCCAGCCAACAAACCAATCAAACCGATGGCGATGGAAGACATCCAAACCTCAAACAGCGTGAGGCTGAATTCTTGCTCAATCCACCAAACGGTTTCATTCAAGGCTAACGGTAGGACGATGAAACCGATCATCAGGACTGCAGGTTGTTTCCATTCCCACCCCCGTAGGAGCATCAAAGTTAACGCCAACAATGCGGCCGGTCCGAAGGATAGAATCAGAATGGATAAAGCGTATGAAATCCGACCCAGAGCCCCACGATGGTCCTGCAATCCACGCTTTTGTCTCTCTCGCTCAACCCAATCCCAGAGAAGGGCTGCAAGCACGAGGAGAATCTCGTTTCCAAATACCGGAATCGTCCACGCCAAGTCGTAGAACTCAAGCGGATTTGTGAGCGTTGGAATCGGTAGTTCTCCTCCAGCAAGAACGCCAAACAGGCGATCGATAACCAACAAACCTACGACCATGTCAAGGAGGTTTGGTATTCGAACGCCGAGGTCATCTCGGCCAACCAATGCGAAACTTCCCATGGCGACGAGCGCTGCAAGTAACGTAAGCAAATCGTATTGCTCTTCTAAGAAAACCGTTCCTTGCGTCATTCTTGAGGCGAGGTGGACCAAGACCAATCCTGCCATGGCAATTGCGATTGGTATCTCAACACCAAGAACATCAACGAGTCGTAAATTGAGCGAATCTGCACGCAACCTTGCAAGACTGATGAACAGGAAGGAAATACCTCCCATCAACAACAACGCAAGGATGCCCGAGCCGCTGAGATAGGCGAAGAAGACGGATGCGAAAATCGTGACCCCAAGGAACGAGAGAACGATGCTCGGTCGATGTTGGATATCGCCAATCTCGAGATCCATTTCCCCTGTTGTTCCGGTTCGTTTGGCTCGCTTTTTCTGCTTTTCAGCCAATTCAATTATGGTTGGATCGATGAATTGGACCCCGGTTTCTTCTGTGGTCTGATTGTATGCGATTTGGACACGTTGTTTCGCTGCAATTTCTTGGATACGTTCATCTCGTCGAGCGACGGAGCGAAGGCCAGAACGCCACTCTCCCTGGATGGCAAGATAGGCACCTGAGGCAACGAAACTGACCAATGCCATCGTGGTCAACAATTGCAATTCAAGCGTTACACCACTGAACAGCATCATTCCGATCATTGCAACCGTTGCCAGCGTTGGCGGCAGTAATTTGTCCATTTTGGTCACGCGACTCATGTAATGGAACAGTGTTCCTAGTGAGATGAACCCCATCATCATCGCATCTTGGCCGCCTTGAGGGAACCAATCGGAATTGGTTAACTCCAACGATGCTTCGTTCCGGAGAGCAGGTATCGCCAACAACGTGCTCATGACCAGAAGCTGCAACGTAACGATGCTGTTTGTCTGGTTTCGCTTGACATTGTTCTTGTCCTCAAGGAATCGATCGGTGTGGACGAGCATCAGCGAACACCCAGCGACAAGGGTTGCGGCAAAAATGGAGGTGTGTCCAAATTTCCAACCGAAGTGAAGGCCGAAAATGCTCCATGCGACCAACATTGTTCTCGGTTGCCCACGATGTTGACCGAGGGCAACCAATGTCCCGTGGAAGATGAGAATGGCGGCCATGACACCAAGAAGGCCCCAGGCGGGCAAACCGTCGACTCGTGCAATGCCCCAGACGGAGATGAGCGAGAGTACGAACGATAGATTCCATAATTGCAACAATCCTGAGTCCCGTGCTCGTGCCCCGAGTTCGCTCAATCCTGCGAGTCGACCTGCAAGATTGAGTGTGGCTTGACCCTGACTAAGGTTGACGTAGAGTTGCTGGACGATCAACAACAGCATCCATGCAGCAACGTGTTGTTCATCCAATGCAACGGGAATGAAGTCGTTCGAAAACATACGTGATTCAACATCGGTAGCAAACATGAGCAACCAAACCCAAGGCATCAGGACTGCAACTCCAGATATCGACGGTGATTGTCGTTGAACGCCCAACCAAGCCAGGCCCAGCCATACCAATGCTTGAGAAACCAGCAATCGCCAACCATCCGATTCAGCAGGTATGAGAATCGTAAGAAGAACAACAACAACAACACCACCGACCCACAATACGTGGTCTGAAACAGCTTGTTGATTTCTCAACAGGGCAATGGATGTGAGAATCGCTGTAAGAATTGCATAGATGCTGTAACCGCTTAAATTTGCAACATCGATGGTGAGCACCTCGAGGTTGAGGAGGATGACAAGGATGAGTAGGAACGGTGCAGGAAACAGAATAAACGGAGCAAGTCGCTTCCATTCAACGCCACGAACGGCCAAGTAAGAGCCACCAAAGGCACTCATGAGCAGCAGCAATTGTGCCAGTGCATATCCAGTTTCATCACGGTTTGCAGCGATTGAGAGCAGCGCTCCAATCATTCCAAGGCCAACCGAAATGGCCCACAATCCGGGTTTACCAAGGCCGAGCGCCTTGGCTGCAGCAGAGAACCAATTGTCTGCCTTGTGGAATTGCGTTGCGATGACTGCATTGGTTGCTGTTACAGCGAACATCAGCATGAACAACAACAAATCATCGTCAAAGGAAACAATCTCGATGTTCGCAATCGACCATTCATTTGAGAAAGCATGCAACCCAATCCAAAGATACGACACAGCAATTCCAAGACTTGCAAGATTGCCCGATTGGCGATGCAAAGCGAGCCCATGCATCGATAGCGTTCCGAGGAGGATCATCCCAGCGACTCCAATTTCATCGTACAGTGCACCTGTTGCGCTTCCAAGCGCGAGCAAGACGAGTGTGGCCTGAGCAGCGATCGCGTCGTCGTTGTGCCGTTGAGCAATCAGAACGTTGAATCCAATCAGCGTGAGTAAAAAGATTCCAAGCGACAAGTCTGCTCCAAGCGGTGAGGTATCCAACCATCCCCAGTGGTGAACATCGAGTGCGAATCCGTACAGAATTTTCATTGAAATGATGACCCATGTCACGCCAAGGAGATGCATGGTTGGATTTGGAATCCATTTTTCACCTACCCACAAACCAGAAAGTCCCATGAGGATGAGGAGAGGTCCTCCAATAAATGGCGGAAGGGCAGTACCTACAACCCACCCTAAAACGGACCACACCAGAACCATTCCGGCAAGCAGGCCAAAACCAAGCCGTCGTTCACCGTGAACGGCCATGTCGGTAACACTGTCCGGTGCCGCTGCCTCTTCGACTGTGCCGTCTCGCTTGATTGCGCCGGGCTCGTTCGATTGCTCGTCTTTTCCAGAAAACAATGAGGCAATTTCACCGACTGCTGCATCGGTTTCTTGTACCTCGACACTTGTTTCTTCTTCGACTTCTTCGTGATCTTGTATCATAAATTGACCAAGGTCAATTCCGCTGCCTCGTCGGAATTCCTTCTGGCGGAGGACATCATCTTCCACAGAATCGTGGTCTGGGACGTCGTCCTCCATGCTTACGACCTAGCAAAGTCCCGTTTGAAACCTTCTCCGGTCTGTGGTCAATCTTGTAGATTTCATTGCGACCGAAGAGAAAGGGACAAAGAGGGCCCGCGATAGCAACGTGCATGGCGGAGACCTCCACCCCGACATCAACGCCCCTCACAGCACATGGAATCAATCCATCAGGGGATGTGCATTGGAACCTCGATACCGATGCACTGGTCGACATTTCTTTGTCAAGAAATGAGGGCGTTCTGAGCGCTCATGGAGCACTCGTAACCGAAACGGGTGAGCGTACCGGACGCTCCCCAAATGACAAGTACATCGTCGACGATGACTCAACGCACGATGATGTCAATTGGGGAGATGTCAACGTCTCGACAGACCTTGCAACATTCGAGCGCATGCGAGCGAAAGTCGTGGATTTCCTTTCAAGTCAGGACACACTGTTTGTGCAAGATCTTGCCTGCGGTGCAGAACCCAGTGAAGCTTTGCCGATTCGTATCATCACGCAAAATGCCTGGCACAGTACGTTTGCGCGCAACATGTTCATTCGACCTTCCGTCGAAGAACTCGCTTCACACACACCGGAATTCACCGTTTTTCACGCTCCGCATTTCGAAGCAGAAGATGCATCTCTAAACTCAAAATGCTTCGTCATCGTCAACTATGCTGCAGGTGAAGTCATCATCGGCGGAACCCGTTACGCCGGGGAAATCAAAAAATCGATTTTCTCTGTGATGAATCTCATTCTCCCTAGGAAAGGTATTCTGCCCATGCATTGTTCTGCAAACACCAACGGAGAGAACACTGCAATCTTCTTTGGACTTTCAGGGACGGGCAAGACGACGCTCTCTGCAGATCCAAAGCGGGCCCTTATCGGCGACGATGAGCACGGTTGGGGCGCAAACGGTGTCTTCAATTTCGAAGGCGGCTGCTATGCAAAACTCATCGATTTGTCCGAAGAGGATGAGCCTGAGATCTTTGGCACAACTCGTCGTCGAGGAACGGTGCTTGAGAACGTCGTTCTCAATGACGAGGGCGTTCCCGATTTTACTGATGTAAGCAAGACGCAGAACACACGTGGCTCTTACCCCATCGAATTCATCGACAATCGTACCATGGATTCTCGAGGAGGCCATCCACAAAACGTCATTTTCCTCACCTGCGATGCTTTCGGGGTTCTTCCTCCAATCTCTCGATTAACGCCTGAGCAGGCTGCGTACCACTTTATCTCGGGCTACACCGCAAAGGTTGCAGGGACTGAAATCGGTGTCAAAGAACCACAAGCAACGTTCTCTGCTTGCTTCGGTGAGCCGTTTATGCCAATGCATCCAGGCGTATATGCAGACCTGCTCTCAGCCAAGATGGAAGAACACGGTTCAACTGCTTGGCTCATCAATACCGGCTGGAATGGAGGCCCATACGGTGTCGGGAAGAGGATGAAGATTCGTTACACTCGAGCCATGCTCAACGCAGCACTTGATGGCGATCTCGACAATGTTGAGTACGTCAAGGACAATCGATTCGGCTTCGAAGTTCCAACATCATGTCCGAACGTTCCAAGCGAGGTTTTGCAGCCACGAACGACGTGGAAAGACAAGACTGCTTACGATGCAACTGCGGATAAACTTGCCAACATGTTCAATGAGAATTTTGAGCGATACGCACGAGGCGTATCCGATGCTGTGAACCAAGCAGCGCCAAAAACTGTGTGACCAGATATCTTGAATATCTTTGAACCGCAGGACAGCGCATGCAGCCCCAGCAACCGAACAACCAACCTCAGCCTGTTCCGATTCAATCTGCTCCTATTTCACAACCGATTCAACCGGTTCAACCGATGCTTTACGGACAACCACAACCGATGATGGCACAGAACATCATAGTCGCTCAGAACAGCGGTAATGGTGCCTCGACGACAGGTTTGGTGATGGGTATTTTAGCAATCTCGACGTTTGCACTAGGATTCATCCCATTCTTGTGTTTCTTCTTCCTGTTCAGTTGGTTGTTCGCTCTCCTCGCTGTCATCTTCGGACACATTGGGGCCTCACAAGGAAGCAAGACCGGTGTTGGTGGAGGCCAAGGTGTGGCTGGTTTGGTTCTCGGATACCTCACACTCGCAGGGTATCTTATCCCGTTCCTTCTCCTTGGATCGATTGGTGCAGGCGCCTCGCTTTGAGAGCAGCGTCGCCGACACGTTGAACACCACGGACAATGAATTCGGCTCATGCAGTCGGAAGAGCCTCCTGAGAAGCCGGCTTCAGTCCTTATTCAAGCTGGAGTCGACAACAAGCCTATTGCTTCACAACCAGGGTCAACGCTGTCAGGGCAACCTCAAGGAATGACGAACAATCAATATGTGATTCAAGAAACCATGAAAAACAGTGTTGCAGCAAGTGGTAAGGTTTTTGCCCTTGTTGGTATTCTGTTCATGCTTTTGGGTTTTGTTACAGAAGGATTCACCTGTCTGTTTGCTTGGTTTTTTGGACTTTTAGGGATCATCTTTGGTCATATTGGTGTTGCGAGAAGTCGGCACAGCGGTGTAGGTCGTACAGAAGGAACGACTGGATACATCCTTGGTTACATTGTACTCGCACTGTATGTCATTCCGATCGTTTTCTTGCTCATATTGTTTGAAAGCTGGTGAACGTTTCAGTATTCTTCGAGCCATCTCCTTCAAAAAGGGAAGCCATCTCGGAAGGTTTGGGCGATTAGGGTAGTCTGGATATCCTTCCGGCCTTCGGAGCCGGAGACGTGGGTTCGAATCCTGCATCGCCCGCCATTTCCGATTGTCATCGAGCAAATCGATTGACTACGAATGAGGTTGTGGTAACCCGAGGAAGATTTATGTTGAGAAGTCGAGTCCCAGAAGCATGAAACGCTTGAACGCAGTTTTGTTCGCATTAATGATGGCTACCTTGTCTCTTGCTGGATGTTTTGGTGGTGACGATGACGGAGGTTCGGATGAAGAATCTGCTGAAACCTTGGACGACTGGATGGTTTATTCGGTTGACTCGGGCGATGATCTACCCAACTGTAATTCAGACACACTGGGAAGATTGTATTATGTTGCGAACATTGATACCTTCGAGGTATGCTTGACTTCAGGTTGGTCATTTATCGAAATTAAAGGTGCAGATGGCGCACAAGGACCTCAGGGTGAGGCTGGTACTGACGGACAAGATGGAGCGCAAGGGCCTGTAGGAGAAACTGGACCACAAGGTGAGCCTGGTATGGATGGCCAAGCAGCAAATGAGACAATGATGTATGATTTAGAACAACAATTGTTGGTTATGAATCAAGATATGTCTGTCATTTTGACCAATATTAGCGAAATTGAAAGTGATTTAGGTAGTGTTGATAATGCCATTCAATTGTTTTATACTTGGTCTACACAATTTAATTTTGATATAATTTATTTACAAGATAACCTTTCAATGATTTGGGATGCTATCTTTGAATTAGAATCAGATTTAGCGAATGCTACAAGCTGTCAACTGGGTCGTTATGCTTACTGCGCTGGTGCCGACCTCAGTCACATGAATTTGAGCGGAATGGATTTGACTGGAATTGACTTGCGTGGCGCAAATCTACAAAATACCACCTTCGATTATGCTACTTTAGATGGTGCTGATTTACGCTCGATAGTTGCTTCTAATGCAACATTTATTCACACTGGGATGAATAAGACCTACCTACAAAATGCTGAGTTCAATAGATACTCTTGGTATGAATGTGGCGGCTTTTGTGGTGAGGCTAACCTGACTAATGCGTCCCTCTACGAGGCCGACTTGACCGATGCGTACCTCAGATATGCCGACTTGACCGGTGCGAACCTCTTCTATGCCGTCTTGACCGATGCGGACCTCGGTTATGCCGACTTGACCGATGCGGA
>DAPT01000019.1:11771-13625 GCA_002502215.1 Euryarchaeota archaeon UBA124 | reverse complement strand
CCATGGTCGCCTTCATGTTGCGAGGGTATTAGAACTAAATCCCTGCTATGAAACGAATTCAATTGTTTTTGAGACGTTCACCATCGCCCAAAATAACGTTTGCTGCAGACACATTTGCAGATACGACAGCACCGGGTGAAAGGATGCAGTTCTCAAGTTGCGCACCTTCCTCAACCCTCGATCCGTTCATCAAAACACAGTTCACTAAAACCGAGTTTGGTCCTACAAATGCGTTTTGAGCAACGACCGATTCTTCAACGTTTGAATCTTCAGAAACCTCAGCTGTAGGATGGAAGAACGAACCTCGCTCGATTCGGCTACCATCAGGCAGTGGGAATGGAAGTTCTTTTCTTCGTTGAATCAAGACATTTTGAGCACGAATCAATTCCTGAGGAGAACCAACATCAAACCACACACCGTTGATGGCCTGAGCGTACATTGGCCAACCCATTTCGAGTAATCGAGGGAAGAGATTCTTTGAAAAATCGTATTTCTTTCCTTCAGGAATCAACGCCATCACCTCTGGCTCAAGGATGTACAATCCAGCATTGATGACGTTGCTGAATGCTTCCTCTGGCGTAGGCTTTTCTTTGAACTTACGAATGTAGCCTTCTCGAAGTTGTCCATCAACCTCTCCATCATTTGTTGATGACAGTCCAACGATACCAAATGGACTGGGATCCTCGACCTCCCACAAAGCCATTGTCGCTTTTGCTCCACTACGCTTGTGTGCTTCCATCAATGCAGCGACGTCAAAGGAGGCGACAGAATCACCAGATCCGATGATCACGGTTTCAGTAATCTCGTCCAGCAGCAGTCGAACGCTTCCAGCGGTACCCATGGGGATGGATTCTTGATTGATGCGAGCACTGCAGTCCTCAGCATTCCATTCCTTGACATGCTCTGCAAGCATCTCTCCGCGATAGCCTGTGGTTACGATGATGTTGTTCACACCTCCCAGGACCATCGAATCCTTGACAAAGTCAATAACAGGACGCCCTAAAACTTCAACCATTGGCTTTGGCCGAACATCCGTAATTGGGCGTAAACGGGAGCCTTGGCCACCGGCCATGATAATTCCAAGCATGTCGATCAACGACGTCGACGACCAGCCGACATATCGATGCGGCCCATCTTCTTCTTCCTTCCACCACGTCGTGGAGCATTTGCAGCAGTGGTTTCTTCTTGACCCATTCCACCAAAAGTAAGTGTTCCTTCACTTAGAAGGCTGGTAATCAATTCATCCGCTACTTCCTCTGATTCGGCACCGGTTTTGAGACTCTTTGTCACTGCGTTGTTGTGCTCGGTCATCCAAGACTTTCGCTCTTCACGAGCCATGTTCAACTCATCACGGACTTTGTTGACATCGGTCATCATCTCATCAATCTTGGAATGTGTTTCATCAGCCTTTGCACGCAAGGCAACGTACTCATTGTGATGCCGATCGCCTTCTGCTTTGAGGAAATCACGATGCGAGAATGCCTCATCAACTTCCTTGGACTTTTCATCAGCGCGTCCGACTGCCTCAAGCATTGCTTGATGGGCGGCGTCGGCCTCAGCCTTGAGCGTTTTAATCGCCGCATCAAGATCGTCCAAATCGACAGCAACCAGCTCGAAGGCCTCAACATCTGGAGCAAGCTCCTGAATTCGACGGTGCATAATCTTGATTTTTTCCATCGTTTCCTTCTCTTTCTTAGGACCCATAGCAGAGGTGTTGTAGAGGTTTTCAAGCTGTGTGACATCACGCTTGAGTTGCGCGTGTTCTGCTGTAGCACTCTTTTTCTCACTCTTTTCTCCACGTCGACCTTTGGCTTGACCGATTACGGATTTAATCTGATCTTGGATGGCATTTCG
>DAPT01000019.1:0-11376 GCA_002502215.1 Euryarchaeota archaeon UBA124 | reverse complement strand
TTTTCTCGGTGTTCCTTGTACTGTGCTTGAACAGCGTTTCGTTGTTCTGCAGCCGAACGTGCATCGGAACTGAAATTGTTCCTTACTTCTCGCAACTTGCGTACCTTGGCTTCCATCGCATGCAAACGGTCTCGCAAGTCTGCATCGGGACGTTCTTCTGCTTGGTCTTTCGAACCCAACATACCACTGCGTAGTGGTTTTGCATTTCAAACCTATGGCTTGCTATGCCCGAATCAAACATTGAAGATTTCGAGCATTTCAAGCACTGTTGCGAGTGTGATGACCAGGGCACCCATGACTTGAGTTGAGAGAGTTACAATCCTGCGAAGGCGGCGACGGAACTCGTTGCGAACGTTGACATTGATTTGACGTCCAATCAGAAGATCTCCACTGACTTCCTCGAGCCGAACAGAGACAGTGGCTTCCCCAAATCGTTCTGGAAGAAGCGTTTGCCAAGCCATTGTACCATCCTGCAACAGTCCTGTCATCTTACCGAGAACATCTTCGTTGCCTTCAATGGCAATGGGTAGAGAGTCGCTCGACCACCAAATCTCTTTGCCGGGAGCCAAATCATAACGCATTGAAATTTGATTGGGTCGGAAATCCGGCGATTGAACTCTGAACACAACCGTTCTGCTTTTCTTTGAAAGATTGTGCATGAAAACAAACAGATTCGCACGCTTGGTCACGACGTTTTCCAAATCCACTTCGAATACAAGGTCTTTGAGTGCTGGAGGACGTCCAAACTCCATGTCCTGCTCGATACGGTCAATCAGACGGAAGAAGGCTGGACACTGCTGCTGCGCATGTTCAATCAGTTCAAGCCAGAGTTCAAGGCTGAACGATTCATCATCCAAGAGGAGGTCTGCTCCGTCTTCTTTGAGCACTTCCTCAAGCTCGAGCCGCACCGTCTTGGAATCAAGCCCATTGTAGTGCCTGTACAACGTCATGAGGACTTTTTCACGTGCGAAGTCGTGCTTGATTCCGCGTTTGACAAACCCCTGAACCGAACGCATAAGCTCATCGTATTTCGATCGAAGAAGTGGGTCGAGATGTGTTCGAATCATATCATCAAACACACCTTCCAGTGTCGAAGGATGCACGGGTGCTTCGAAAGCATCCAACAAGCCTGATTTGTGAACCATATTGAATCGATTCTGCCTTGTGTTCATGTGGAAGCCGACAGCGAGCAGCAGCATACCCCATGATGCAAGGAAGAGATTTTCGCCGAGCGAGGTATGGAGTCCGATGATTAACACGACGCCAAGACCGATGCAACTCAGCAGGACGGTTGTGAAGGAAAGTGAGTGCATCCTCAGTTGCTTGTGAATGCGGTGTGCCATCCCATCGTATCCATGAAGGGCTTCGATGCTTTGATGTCGCTTTACCGACGCTTCAACCTCATGGGCAAATGCAGCGTATGAGAGCGCAATACGATAGCGGTGAATTCCAAGAGCCAGCAACCATCCAATTCCTACAACGGTTCCTAGCAACAACAAGGTTGAACTGAACGATTGCCCAACCGACGGTTCGATGCTGGATTCCCACCAGTTCGGGTCTGTTCCTTCGTACGCCCAGGAGCCAATAAGGATGAACAAACAAAAAGCAGGAAGAAGCAAGGTAAGTCGCAATCCCAACGAAATTAGTTGGTTGTCGATGGAGAGCAGTACACGTTCTCGTTCAAACAAAGAAGAGGGAAGGTCTTCACTCGAAATCTCAACCGTTGTCTCGCTCACACTAAGTCCTTGATGGTTGAACTCAAAAGCATTCGGGGCCGATTTCTAAGAATGGCTCAATTCTTGTTCCTTTATACTTGCACGATAATGCTCTTGGCAATGGCGTCGCTGAGAAGCATCTCTTGCCCACTGATTGAGTAGAGATCTTCACCGTGCGATACGATTACGTCGCCAAGGTTCATCGAGGAATTTATCAGTGATTTCAAAGCCTCAGAAAGTAGAATGCCTTGGATTGTTCCCGACTCATTTACTTTGAGATTCGACAATTCAAGATGGGTTTGTTGGAAGGCTTTGACACGTTGCTCCAAATGTTCGCCCGACTTCGGAATATCCCGGCCACTTGGATCCAGTTGCGGATCTCCGAGCAGAACTGTTAATGCAACCTCCAAGTCATCATCGATTGCGTGTTCAAGTCTGCAAGCCGTCTCATGCATGTTTCCATCGAATGGAATTCGGTCCAGCAACACTTCAGCAAGGCGATGGCGTCGCTTCATCATCTGCCCATGCACAAGACCCTTTGCAGTTAATTTTGCACCTTTGTACCGCTCATAATCGATGAAGCCTTTTGCCGATAATCTTTGGATCATTTCGGTGGCTGAAGCAGGTGAAACACCGAGGCGCTCAGCCAAATCTCCGGTACGGACGCGTGCAGATGCATCATCTTCGTAAAATTCGTACATCGTCTCAAGATATTCATCTTCAAATTCTTGAAAATGTCCCGCCATGAGCCGCCCTCGTGGTTCTGGAATTCAAGACTTTCTCTGTATCCTATGATGCAGAAAAGACGTGGGAACAGGTTGGACAGCGAACTGAGCCATTGTAGGAGGAAGGAACGCGGAGTTTTGAAGAACATTCTGGACAAGCAATCTCCACTTTCGTTTCGACCGTTTCTTGTTCTGGTTCCACATCAGCAATCGCATCCAATTCAGCGTCAATATCGAGAGATTCTTGTGCTTCAACGTTGAACTTCTCCGAGCAATCCGGACATCGCACAACCCCCGAGTAATCTCCCGGAATCCGCAGGGTTCGATCACAAGCCGGACAGGAGGTTTCTATGGGCTCAGCCTCCTTTTTGGGCTTTGGCTGCACCTTCTTCTCCTTGACAGGTTTCATTGAGTCTGATTGGCCTGCTCCTCGTCGTAAGTGAAGAACAAGAATGATGCAACACGCAACGGCTGCACCTCCCCCAATGGCAACAAATGGGACGTCGGATGCGGCATCCTCGACCACTCGGGGAGAAACCAGTATGCTTTGTTCATCCATGACGACAATCCCCTCGTATCGCCATTCTGCCTCCAAGATCATTTCATTTCCGTTCGGAACCACAAATGTTAGGTCGAGGTTCCTCGAAGAACTGGCTTGCAAGGGCTCGGTTGAGAGTTGTCCAAGAAGGAGTCCGCTGCTGTCGGTAAGGTAAACCAAGCCCGAAGGTCCTTGCACCGAACCTGTGTTCTGAATCATTATGGTCACTGTAACGGCCTGCCCCTCAATGGGTTCCCTTGGAAGTGTAATTGGATTGATTTGAAGAGAATACTCAGCTTCGACCGTCTCCAACAATGCCGTAGCGATGTAACTGCTGGTTGATGCGGTCCAACCGACAGGTTCCATTCGAATCAAAACCGTATCACCCTGGATATCTCCGAGAACGGTTTGCCCGCTGAGTGTACCGGAACCAAGTGTTAGAATTTGTTCGTTCACGAAAACATCCGTTCCTGATACACGGTATCCATATCGGAGTTTCACATCTCGTTCGACTCCGTTCGTTATCGAAACATTCCAATGGAGTTCCACACCTGATTCGCCTTCCTGTGCTTCCACTTCTGCAAACATTGCCTGTGGTTGCAGAACTTCGATGGTCACGATTCCTGCAAGACCCTCAGAAACAATTCCGTTGTTGGAAGCAATCGTCCACGACATATTGTGTATTCCTGAGTCGAGATTCGCAAAAACAAGCCGCAATTCACCCGCAGCACCTGATTCGAGCACGAGCGATTCACTCTCAAATTCAACACCATCATGCAGCACACGAAGCAAAGCACTACCGGTCGCATCACCTTGATTGCGCAATATGAATGAGACTTCAACATCGTCGCCTGCATGCCATGGGCCTCCAATGAGCGAGAATCCACTGGACCCAGCTTGATCAAAATCTGCGGATGGCAATCCTTCTAAGGAGAACGATGCAGTAGTCTGCGAGGACTGGTTGCGGTCACCATCCAAGTGACATTCTAATATTCCAGGACGAGCATACAGCGAGACCGAGTCGACCACGCTTTGTCCAACATCAACGCTGAGGGATTGGTTGTAGACCTCTTCTTGAAGGAAGAAACATAGCATGTTGCCTGCAAACGAACGTTCTCCGTTATCGTTGCTGGATGTAAGATTGAACTCAATCAAATCCCCTGAGACATAGGAGTCACTAATCAATCCAATTTCAACGTGAACGTTCGGCAGAGGAGGTGGGCCGATAAGGATTGAATCGTTCAAAACAAAACTTGTGTTGTTAATCGACATCGCTACGTTCAGTAAGCCCTCATGTACCTGATTTGATGATTGATAAACAAGAACTTGCGTGCTCATTGCATCGATTGAAACGTTGTCAAAATAAACCGTCTCATTCCATGATGTTTGGCTGACATGGAGAACAACCGACGCCATCTCGGCATCCCCACCTGTGTTTTCAACCGGTATCTCCAGATTGAGATGGTCACCTTGGCGCGCGGTAAGGTTCGATGAAAGTTCGCCAGAATCATCAACACCCGAATACGTTAGAGCGTTCAAACCAACGAATTGCACATTGTCAGGCCCTTCTGCTTGGATGACTGGCACTGAAAGTAAGGAGAAAACCAGCAGCCCAACCAAGAATACGGTTGGAGAATACCTGCGGTCTTTCTCCATAAGGTGCTTGAAACTGTGGAGGTTTTTGAGCATGATGTCGAACGAGTACATGACAGGAGGTTTATTGAGGGTAGTGGAGTGGGCGAAATACATGACGCCTGAGGAGCTCTTGGCCATTACGCCCGAGTTCTTGGGCAAAGCCATCCTTCATCGAAGAGAACGACTGGCCTCCGAGATTCCAGAACAACTCGATGCACGGAGCGACGAACTGTCTGAAGCGGCCTCCATGGCCCGTTCTGCCAAGGTCAAACGCGACGATGTCAACAAAAAAGTCGCTTCGCTCAAGAAAGAAAGGAACGATGCGCAAGCCAAAGCAAAGAAACTGTTCGTGGAGGCGAATGCTATCCGAGAGGCAACACCGAAGCAGAAGGGTGATACAGAACCTGAACCGGAGTGGGCAAAAGATCGCTTGCAACAACGACTCGACGCACTCGACCTCTCGCTCCAAACGAATTGGGGCACGCACATTGATGAGCGTTCAACATTGAACGAGATGAAAAATCTGATACGAAAACACGAAGAATGGGTTGATTCTCGGAAAGAGAAATTCTCTGAAATTAATCGCATGAAGGAACTACAGGAAGATGCAAAACAATTCCTTGAAACAGCGGACAAGGCACATCAAGCAATGGTTCAATTGCACGATGAGAACCAGATTTTTCACGACACATACATTGAAAATGAGCAAAAGCGAAAGCGCGCAGATGCTCGAACAACCAGGCTTGCACAAGCGCTCGATGAAAGTCAACGGGGCATTGATTATTGGAAACATTGCATTGAGAATGGATTCCACGAACTGATGGCGGATTCCGAACGCGTACGAGAGGGCGGTAAGTCCTCTCGAGCGTTGGCAAGGGAGCGCCGGCAGCAGGCAGTAAAAGAAGGTGAGGAAGAATGAGTGTTTGTTCCACGACCGGACTTTCACAGGCACAACAAGAGCGCTGGCCGTATCTGTACAAACACCTCATCGAAGACATCGATGTTCCCGACCTCTCATCAATTACAGAGGCATACATCAGCAGTCTTGATGGCGATTTGAACAAAGTTATCAAGAAGATTGGTGATGCGAAAGCGAAGAGTAGAGAATCACTTACTAACCATCTAACAAGCCTAATGTTCCGACGTTTTGGGAAAAATGCAATGATCGAAGCATTCGGTTCAAGCGTAACAGACCTCTCGATCGGAGCGGGAGATCTCGATCTCTGTTTATCCTTCAAGAACAAGACACCGAGAAAGGTCTTGAGGAAAATTTCTGGATTGCTCCATGAGGAAGGAATGGAAAACATACAATTAATTCCAAAAGCACGGATTCCAATTGTGAAATTTAAGGACCCTCGTTCAGGTTTAGACGTGGACATCTCTCTTGACAATCGATTGGCAATTTACAACTCCCATCTGCTGAAATCCTACGCCCAGGAAGATCGTTTGCGTCGCCTCGTTCACATGGTCAAATATTGGTCAAGTCGAAGAGGAATCAACAACGCATTTGATGGCTCATTGTCCTCGTATGCATGGACTCTCCTAACAATCCAGCATGCACAACTTGTTCAGCCAGCCCTTGCACCAAACCGCCAAGAGAATTGTCCCTCGAAGCCTCTTTCATTTCAAGGTAAGACCTTTGACGTTGGCTTCAATGATGATGACTTTAAGACAGAAAATACTCAATCTCTGGCGTCTCTGCTTATCAGCTTCTTTGATCGTTTTGCAACAAGATGGGATTGGGAATCGATGGTTGTATCGATTCGCAACGGCGAAGCACACAGTAACAAAGCCAAGAAATGGAATCACACTGGACCGTTACCACTCGAAGTTGTCACTGGAGTCGATGATGGAAGAATGGAACACGTAATGCCAATAGAGGATCCATTCGATCATGAACATGATCTCTCTCGAGTCGTCAGAGCTGAAGGTGCAATGTCAATTCAAAATGAGTTCATGAGGGTCATCACGATGCTTTCTGAAGGGAAGTCATGGCACGACATTTGCGAGCCTGTCTTTGAAATCGACGAGGAACCGGATGATTTGTTCCATGATTTGCGATCAACATCCAAAGATGAGATTGCAACGAGGCTTGAAAATCTACGAACAAGTCTCGACGAGGTTGAAGGACAAATTCGTGACCTCGTTGGAGAACGTCAAAATTCAAAGGAATTGCTTGATTTACTCCGTGGAGGACTTCGTGAAACGCGAAACGTAAAATCGGATCGGCAACAAATCCTCTCTGAACTTCGACCATTGAGCATGAAGGTACAGGAACTTCGTGAAGTCCGAGATGGTATCAATCAAAGAATAGCAATCCCAACCAAACGGATTCATGAAGAAATGGTACGCGTCTTTGAGAAATTAACCACTGAAGTTGATGTCTTCAATGCTCCAAACCTTGGAGTTGAGAAGGGCGATTTCGCATATTTCTTTGAATTGCAGGCAATGTACGAAGCGTCGCTGAAATCCAACGAGGCCCATCAAGAGTTTATCCGCTTGAGACGTGAACAGAACGAGGAATATCGAGCATTGAAGAAGACCAAGAAACAGGAGGAAGATGTTCTGGCGAAACTCGTTGAAAGCAATCCTGCTCTGGAAGGTGTTCACCTCAATCCAAAATCCGTGAGGGAATTCCAAAAGAATGCAAAGTTGCTTCAGCGTTCCATCAACGAACAATATTCATCCAAGCACGAGTTGCGTCGTGAGATTGGGCGCTTAGAGGCTTGGCAGCGTATTTCATCCAAACGGAATCAAAACAGAGGTCAACGCTCAACAAATCGTGAATCGACACGTCGAAGACCTCGAGCTCCGGATGTAAACATCAATGAAGTCCGGGAAAAAGCATCCAGTGGTGACGCACTTTCACTCACAGAGTTGGACGCCTTGCTCTCCAAAGGAGGCATTGCAAGCATAGGAAACGCAAACAATCAAAAATCTCAGCAAAAACAGAGACAATCGAAAAAGCGTTCTTCCCGTAAAATCGATATCCGTCAAGGAAGAACGCGTGGTCGTAAAGAGACAAGGAAGTGATTCTTTGAAAGGAGGATGGCGGCAAGGTCTTGCCCCAAAGCAACTTTCGATCGAATGGACTGAAGCAGTTCGAAAGCTGTTCTATGAAGGTACGGGTGAGGAATACTTCGCTGGGTCAATTCATTCCCTACCCGTTCCCGAATGGGATGCCAACTTCATGCTGTTTGATTCAGAGGATGATACACCTGCATCGATGCGCGGAGTGCTTTGGACCACACCTTTCAAGGAACACACAATCCGAATTGTGTCCTTTGTTCTCGATGAAGGCGCACGAGGAAAAGGCTGGGGATCAATTGTCTGGAACCTCATGGCCGACATCCTTGTTCCGAAGGGAATAACCACGGTCCAATTGGAAGTTCGTGCTTCAAATCAACGTGCTATTACTTTCTATAGAGAAAGGGGGCTGGAAATTCAGCAAGAATTGCATGGATATTATCGACAAGGAATGGGCTACATGATGCGCGGCAAACTGCAACATTACAATCCAAACAATGATACACCCGAACAAGAAGAGTAAATCGTGCAAGATTCAATCGACGCATTACGTCAGATCCCTCATGTTCTTTCGGTGGAACTCATTGATGAAGGAGCCGTTGATTCTAGCGTCGACGTCGCCTTAATTCAACGCTTATTGAGCAGCAAAAAGAAATTAAGTCTTATTGGCAAAGAGGGGTGTGCTGTCTTCTTTTCCTACAAATCCTCAATCGTCTTGATCAAATCAAAGCCCAATGTAAATTTAGGTGCCCTCGACTTGGTCCTTGACTCAATCAAATAGTGGTCCTAAAACGACCATACCGTGAGGTCCAACGTCAACAGCTTGTTTCTCCATAGCATGACGTACATGACGCATTTTCTCAATTTGTATGGTACGGACTAATTTTCCATTTCGATGATCCATTCCCATGTTAATCACTGCATCTGCAAGAAATCCCTCGTTCCCTTGAAGCTCAGCATGGCTCCCCAAGTTTCGCTCTGTGATGAGCATCACGTTCAGATTCATGGACCGTAAGAAGTCAAAGAACGAGAACATTTTCTTTCGCATCGCTTCATTGACGGTTGTCAATGAGTAAATTGCTCCGAGGGAATCAAGAACGAAGGTCGTGAATCGATCACCATGCGTTTGTTTGAAGTGTTCAATCATTTTACGTGTGAATTTAAGGTAATCCATGTCCTCGTTTTCCCGACGAAGTTCGGTGAAATCGGTCACTTGCAGATTCATAGGCAATTGCAATCCCAGGCTGCTGGCTCCGCGCATGAGAGAATCAACCGTTTCTTCAACCGTGCAATACAGCCCGAATTCTCCGGTACGAGCGAGGTGGTTTGTCAGCAACGTCAAACAAAAGGAGGACTTCATTGAGCCCGGAGGACCCGTAACGAGACTGATGTAAGGTGCATGGAAATCCGATTGTACAACTCGTTCCATCCCTTGCATTCCACCGAGCAGCACCGTCTCACCAATTGACAGTATTTTCCCAATGACTTTGAACATTACTTTTCCCTGATTTCCTGTACCCCAATTCTATCGACCAGAGTGAAGGGGTTATATGGGCGTGGTAGGTCGGTTGGTCGTGGCATATCCAACTGTGTCACAAGACGAGAGTGAAGACCATGGACGATTTCAAACAACTCTTTGAAGAACGACGCTCAATTCTTGATGGAAAAGCTACGCAACACCGTGAAGAACGAGATTCTTGGAATGCGAAAACCAAGGAGTTGGTCTCTCAACGAAACGAGTTCAACTCTGAAGTCCGTGAACTCATTCAGCTCTCTGACCAACAAAAGCAAGTACGTGAACAAATGAATCAAGTCGTTCGCGAGAAAAAAGGCGTGCGCAATGAGGCCAGCAAGAAAGTTTCAGAGATTCGTGACAAACTTCGCTCCGACAAGCCTGAGGAAAAACCAGCAGAACGTGGCCAGAGAGGTCGTCGAGAGCGACCGGTTACACTTCAATCTCTTCAGCGTGAGTTTAGTCGACTTGAGCGTGAATTTGAGCGCGGTGAGCACACCGGAAAAAACGAAGGAAAGGTCATGAAGCGTTTGAAAGAATTGAATGCGAAAATTCGGCAAATGAAGAAAGATCAGGAAGCTATGGGCTCTGAATCCAGTGAGAACGAAGAACTCAATGCTGCTCGAAAGGAGCATGATGAGGCTCATCAGTCTGTTCAAGAAGCTGCAGCGGCTGCGCAAGAAGCGCACGATCTTATGATTCAATGGGACAAAGAAGTCAACAAGCAACGAGAGCGTGCGAACTCAAAACATCGTGAATTGCGAAATACAAAGCAGGAAGCTGACAAGGCTCATCGATTCTACATCGTATCCCTACGATGTTTGCACTCCATCCAAGACATGATGCGAGCACGACGCAGTGCAGAAGCTGGTGGAGGCGAACGCCCAACAGCCCGTGTCGAAGTTCAAGACTTGATGAGCAAGTTGATGTCTGGAGATACACTCACAACCGAGGAATTGATGGAATTGCAGCGCTTTGACTGATAGTGTTGAATCGATGGTATCAAAGACCGAGATGGACAAGAGACGGGTGAGAACCATGCTTCAACGTGATGATATTGCAAAAATCATCGAAGAATACGATCGGATGAAACTCCGAATCGGCATGACAGCATCGCATTCTGCCCTTGATATCTGCGACGGTGGAATTGAGGAAGGGTTCCCAACGGTTGCATATTGTCAAGAAGGACGACACAAAACCTATGCAAATTACTTCAAAACAAAGCGCTCAGGCTCTGGCCGTGTTCTTAGGGGGATGGTTGACAAAGCAATCGTCATGCCTTCGTTTAACGACGTTATGGATGAATCCATGCAGGTCGAAATGCGAAAGCGTAACGTTGTCTACATCCCGAACCGTTCGTTTACATCCTATTCGTCAATTGAGGACGTTGAGAATAAATTCAAAGTTCCCCTCTTTGGTTCAAGAAACATGTTGCGCATGGAAGAACGCACCGAAGAACAGGACTATTATTGGATTCTCGACAAAGCAGGGCTTCCGTACCCTGAGGCGATTGAGAATCCTGAGGATATTGACTGTCTCGTTATCGTCAAACTCCATCACGCACAAAAGAAACTCGAACGTGGTTTCTTTACGTGTGCCTCTTATCAGGAATACAAAGAGAAGTCCGAAGTTCTTCTCAAGGACGGTATCATCGATCAGGCCTCCCTTGATGGTGCTCGTATCGAGCGTTATGTGATTGGACCGGTCTTCAATTTGAATTTCTTTTACAGCCCACTCGCTGATGAAGGTGAAAAGTTGGAGTTGCTTGGAGTTGATTGGAGATTTGAATCCTCTTTGGATGGACATGTTCGGTTACCAGCCCCTCAACAAATGACCATGCCCGCTCACCAGAAGATCCCTGAGATGACCGTCGTCGGTCACAATACAGCGACCATACGTGAGTCATTGCTTGAGAAAGCGTTCGAACTTGG
Organism: Euryarchaeota archaeon UBA124; assembly: GCA_002502215.1. GTDB lineage: Archaea > Thermoplasmatota > Poseidoniia > Poseidoniales > Poseidoniaceae > MGIIa-L2. Next base: position 292 of record DAPT01000019.1, on the reverse strand, counting down.
AGAGAAATTCGTCAAGGCAAGCAAGGAACATTACGACCCCGGTATCATTGGACCGTTTTGTCTGCAAACCTGCATTGACAAGGACATGAATTACTGGATATACGATGTTGCCCCTCGACTTGGTGGCGGCACGAACGTCCACGTCAACGTTGGGCACCCGTATGGAAACGCTCTATGGCGAAAACCAATGAGCAGCGGTCGCCGCATTGCGATGGAACTACGAATGGCGGCTGAACAAGATCGCCTACTTGAAGTGCTAACTTAGGCTGCTTTGCCCTTGTATAGCAAGGGG
>DAPT01000131.1 GCA_002502215.1 Euryarchaeota archaeon UBA124 | reverse complement strand
ACCCAGGGTTTTCGGCTAAAAATGGACGGATAGCAAGTCTGCTGGGATCGAGCATCTGATCGATACGTCGCTCGCTTATGGATGATAATTCAAACAGAGCAAGACTCATTGTATCAGAAACAATCGCCAATACCTCAGCGTGAAAATTGCCCTGGGAGACAACCTCATGCGAACCTGGATTTTCTGCATCCGGGAAAATCAGCGGGTTGTCTGTTGAAGAATTCAATTCAATTGCAACCGTATCCATGAGTTTCTTCAGAGCCTCTTGAACTGGCCCATGAACTTGGGGGATGCATCGGAACGAGTAGGGATCTTGGACTCTGTTGCAATCTTCATGGTGCTCAAGAATGGTCGAATCAGAAAGAATTAATTCCATACGAGAGGCAACAAACAGTTGTCCCAAGTGAGGGCGAACTTTCTGAATTTGCTCACCAAAGGGCGTCAATGTGGATTCTGTCGCATCGATTGACATGCCAGCAACAATGTCCGCATAGGTCAATAATTGACGAAGTTTCTCGATTGCAAGGGACAACATTCCTGCAATCAAACTTGTTCCATTAATGAGAGAGAGTCCATCTTTTGCTCGAAGTGTGAGAGGTACCATCTCGCATGTTCGAATAGCTTCCATTGCACTCATTACCTCACCGTTCAATTCAACACGCCCCTCCCCGACAAGAGCACATGCGAGATGGGACAACGGTGCGAGATCTCCACTTGCGCCGAGACTTCCTATTCGTGGCACTATTGGATGGATAGAGTTATTGAGGAATTGGGAAAGTTGTTGAACAACATCGGGATGAACACCAGAATGACCCTTAACGAGCGAATTTAATCGCACGCAAATCATGGCACGCACGACTTCTTTGGAGAGTGTTGGCCCAAGACCCGTTGCATGGGACCGAATGAGATTGAGTTGCAATTGCTCTGTTTCGTCTTGATTGACTCGTGTATTAACAAGAGAGCCAAACCCAGTGTTTATTCCGTATACAATTTCATCTCCATCAACAATTCTGTCAACAACTTTGCGTGATGACTCCACCTTCAACATCGCATCTTCAGCGATTTGGACGATGGCGAATTCATGTGCAACATCGTGGACGTCGAGTGTGTTCAATGTTGTACCATCCAAGGTCACCACGCGTTTATTCATATTACTCATCTCCAATTAGGTCATCTAGTATGGAATCATCAACCAACTCTGGAACTGTGACTCTTAATTGTGAATTGATATCCATTGCTCGTTTTATTGATGCAATTGCACCATCATTTCTCGCCCATGCCCGTCGAGCAACCCCATTCGTGACATCCCAGTGAAGCATTGATTTCAAACGACGTTCTGAGTCATTCGTACCATCGATCAGTAATCCGAATCCACCGTTGGATACTTCACCCCATCCGACGCCTCCGCCATTGTGGAGACTAACCCAAGTTGCTCCTCGTATGGCATCACCAACGAAATTTTGTACTGACATATCGGCAGTCCATTTTGAACCATCACGAATATTTGCCGTCTCACGGTAGGGTGAATCCGTTCCACTTACATCATGATGATCTCTTCCAAGGATAACCGGGGCGGTGATTCGGCCATCCGCAATTGCTCGGTTCATCTCTGCTGCTATACGCGAACGCCCCTGCTCATCGGCGTAAAGGATACGGGCTTTTGAACCGACGACAAGAGAATGGGCATCTGCCTCTCGAATCCACTTGAGATTGTCTTGAATTTGTTGTCGCACATTAACATCTTTTTCCTCTTCAAGCATTTCCGATAAAACGTGTTCTGCAATTTTGTCGGTTTCCAAAAGATCGGAATCCAAACCAGAGGAACATACCCATCGAAACGGTCCAAAACCTCGATCAAAACACAAAGGTCCCATGATGTCTTCGACGTAGGAAGGGTATCTGTATTCTCCGTTTTCGTTGAATATATCCGCTCCAGCACGGCCTGATTCTAGTAGAAACGCATTACCATAATCCCAAAAGAACATACCTTGGTTTGAGAGATGATTAATCGCTCGAACATGTCTTTTCAGTGTATTTTGAACCTGCTCTTTGAAATCTTCTGGGTTTTCATGCATTAATGTCTGCGATTCATCAAATGATAATCCTGCAGGGAAATACCCTCCTTGGAATGGATTATGCAATGAGGTTTGGTCGCTGCCGAGATGAACAAATACATCCCGCTCAACGATTCGTTCCCATAAATCAACGATGTTCCCCACATAACCAATCGATGTTCCAATTTTATTGTCGGATGCGGAAATCATTTCGTCGATGGCTTCATCGACATCGTAACAAAGATGTTCAACCCAGCCCTGGGAATGCCGCTTCTCTGCGGCGATTGGATTTGATTCAGCGACAATGCATGCTGCACCAGCAATAACCGCGGCTTTGGCTTGTGCTCCAGACATTCCTCCCAAACCTGAGGTGATGAATCGCAAACCACCGAGGTCACTCTCAGACGAAATACCAAATTTCATTCTAGCAGCGTTCATCAATGTGATTGTGGTTCCGTGGACAATCCCTTGAGGTCCAATGTACATGTACGAACCAGCAGTCATTTGGCCATATTGAGTTACACCCATTGCATTGAGACGTTCATACTCCTCTGTTGTGGAATAATTCGGTATCATCATACCGTTGGTAACGACAACACGTGGGGCATCTTTGTGCGACGGAAAGAGACCGAGCGGATGACCTGAATACATGACAAGTGTCTGTTCATCATTCATTTCTGAAAGATATTTCATCACAAGTCTGTATTGAGCCCAATTTTGAAAGACTGCACCATTGCCACCGTACGTTATCAATTCATTCGGAAATTGTGCAACGAGAGGGTCGAGATTGTTGTCGATCATGAGCATTATACTGGCTGCATGGAGAGAGCGTGAAGGGTACTGATCGATTGACAGAGCACGTATTTTTCTCTGTGGCCGATATCGATGCATGTATATGCGCCCAAATTTGCGTAACTCTTCCAGAAATTCAGCAGCCAATATCGAATGATGCTTTGAGTCAAAATATCGTAAGGCATTATGCAGAGCTAACCGTTCTTCTTTTTTTGATAGTATTTGCTTTCGAAGAGGCGCATGGTCGATGTCTTCATCCAGGCCGGGATGTGCAGGTAAGTTCTCAGGAAGACCCAATTCTAATTTTTCGTCCAAATGAAACCCTCCCGACAAATGTTCGAGAAGACCGAAGGACTTGAGTATTATTCATGGAGCAATAGCGACGGATTGAAGAAGAGAGGCAGTGTGTCATCACCATGAGCCAAGACATGGATGTTGATGCCATTCTCTTGGACGTTGAAAAAGACACTTCGAAATCATTTAACGCGGTCCTTGGAGCAACCATTGCTTTTTGCATCGTCTTTTTGATTATCTCTGCTACCATCAACACCACCGTTTCAGCAGTTATTGACAATGAACACGATTCGAACAACACTTACGTCTCACTGTACGATCGGTACTTGGAGGATTTCGTGACAGACGGAGAGCACGGCTATGTTCTCGAAAACGGCACATATTCGATCCTCGAGACGGCAAATGAATGGAATTCCACGCATCATTTTGTCGAGTATGAACTCCCTCTCGAAGAGGGGGGAGCAGCACCAAATGGCCTCATTAGCCTAGCTGTTTGGAGGCCCGATGTGGAAGATGGTGTCAAGG